>JAUSHJ010000034.1 GCA_030648615.1 Microcaldota archaeon
AATTCACTACGGACTAAAGTCCATAGATTTCTTGACATTCTTTTTGTACCGGGTCGCTTTCTTATGGGGGTGTCAGGAATCCCAGGGAAACTAGAGGGGCGCTCCCCTCTGGTTGGCCTTTAAAGATTCAAATACTTGCCCTTCTAGACTAGATGCTACAGAAGCTCGTAATTCTGTTATCGGATTTACTTGATCGATTAATGGTTCTCTGGTAACTCTTTTAAGTGGCATATCTCTTAAAGAAAAAAACTTACCATCAAATTCAAAGTGTCTTCCGATGTCGAATGGCAATTCATTCGGATTTCCACCTTTAGATAAGTATCTAGATAAAGATTTTCTTAATTCTGGTGCGGCTCGTTGGTCTACACCGTAGGTAGTAATTTGTTGAATTGCCATATGTAAATTACCCGTTCTAACTATTTAAACCTTTCTATTTTATCACTTTTAACAACAATAGACCCGCACATCAAATGAACACAGAAATTTATGCAATAATAAAGAGTTTATTTCTAAACCTACGGAACCTTTATAAATAGTAACCTCACTAATTATGGTTTACCGATTAATGTAATCGTATTTTGTTTTACAGCGTTAGTGTTGTTTAACTAGAAATTTACTACTGGTGAATTTGACTCATGCTTCAAGAGAAAACTAGAGATGGTGTATTAAACTCCACCGCAAATTCCAGAAATTTGGAAACTTTGCGATTAAATAATTACTTCCGTATTCGTTTAATTAGAGCGGATCAATTGTGTAACTCCAGTTGATCCTGCTGGAGGGTACTGCTATCAGATTTCGATTAAGCCATGCAAGTTAGCTCTCTCACTTGGGAGGGCAGCAAACGGCTGAGTAACACGTAGTCAATCTACCCTGAGGACGTGGATAACCTCGCGAAAGTGAGGCTAACACGCGATAGGTTATGGATGTTGGAATTACTTCATAACCCAAAAGGCTGGTGAATTGGAGCCAGACCGCCTTAGGATGGGACTGCGGCGGATTATGGTAGTTGGTGAGGTCACGGCTCACCAAGCCGATAATCTGTAGGGGCCATGGGAGTGGTGGCCCCCAGAAGGGTACTGAGATAAGGACCCTAGTCCTACGGGATGCAGCAGGCGCGAAACCTTCACAATGCACGTAAGTGTGATGAGGGAAATCTGAGTGGTAACAGCTTAGCTGTTATCTTTTGCGGAGTGTAAATAGCTCCGAGAATAAGGGTGTGGGCAAGACTGGTGGCAGCCGCCGCGGTAAAACCAGCGCCTCGAGTGGTACCCACGAATATTGGGTCTAAAGCGTCCGTAGCCGGTCAGTTAAGTCCGCTGTGAAATGTTGGGGCTTAACCCTAACGCGTGCAGCGGATACTGGCAGACTTGGGAGCGGGGGAGGACAGGAGTACTTCCAGGGTAGCGGTAAAATAATCTTCAGTTCTGATTTGTTCAGTTCTGGATATTTTACAATGCGTTGAGCCTGGAAGGACTACCAGTGGCGAAGGCGCCTGTCCAAAACGCATCCGACGGTGAGGAACGAAAGCTGGGGGAGCGAACGGGATTAGATACCCCGGTAGTCCCAGCTGTAAATGATGCTGACTGTGGTGTTACACCGGAGTAATCCGGTGTAGTGCTGTAGCGTAGGTGTTAAGTCAGCCACCTGGGGAGTACGACCGCAAGGTTGAAACTTAAAGGAATTGGCGGGGGAGCACCACAAGGGGTGGATGCTACGGTTTAATTGGATACAACGCCAGGAACATCACCAAAGGCGACGGCAGGATGAAGGTCAGACTAAAGATCTTGCCTAACGAGCCGAGAGGTATTGCATGGCCATCGTCAGCTCGTGGTGTGAATTGTCCTGTTAAGTCAGGCAACGAGCGAGACCCATGTGATTAGTTGCTAACTATTCCTCCGGGGATGGTGCACTCTAATCAGACTGCCCGTGCTAAATGGGAGGAAGGAGTGGGCGACGGTAGGTCAGTATGGTCCGAAACCTTTGGGCTACACGCGGCATACATTGGATAGAACAATGGGCTGCGACTTCGAAAGAAGGAGCTAATCCCCTAAATCTATCCGTGGTCCGGATCGAGGGCTGCAACTCGCCCTCGTGAAGATGGAATCCCTAGTAATCGCGTGTCATCATCACGCGGTGAATATGTCCCCGCTCCTTGCACACACCGCCCGTCAAGTCACCCAAATGTTCTTACGGTGAGACCTAGGTTCTTGCCTAGTTCGAACCGAAAGGACGTGAGGGGGGCTAAGTCGTAACAAGGTATCCGTAGGGGAACCTGCGGATAGATCACCTCCAAATTTACTATTTTTATAGTAAGGTTGGAATAATTTATAGCGGAAAAGTAACGTGTGGGAATCAACATTCTCTAGACTCTAATTGAAGCATTGACGATTTTTTAAATCGTCAAAATTTGACATGATTCGTCATGTCAAAGCATAATGCAATTTTTTACGCATTGAAAAATGAGTTAAATTTTTCTTATTTTTTATTTTAATTGTTAGCTGTGCCGAAGGCACTTGCGACAACTAGCGTGAGCTAAATCTCAAAATTATTTTAAATAAATTTATTAGTTCCGCTCAACTAAATAGTGTAACTGCAGAAGACCACTATTGAATTTGGTTGACTTTACAAGTTTTAGATTTATTATTTTACCTATATTTTTGAACAGTGGAATCCCTTTTCCCAAAAGAATTGGATGAATTGAAATAATAATTTCATCTACTAATCCTGCATTCATTAGTATGGAGATTGCTTCACTGCCACCAATAAGCCAAATATTTTTTCCTTTTTGTTGCCTGAGTTTTTTAGTGAATGGAACTAGATCAGAAATAAACGTTATGTTTTCTTTATTTTGTTCTGAACTATGAGTAAAAACGTACCACTTCCTACCTTCTTTTGGGCTATCTCCTAGCTTAATTGCAGTTTCGTATGTTTTTCTCCCCATTAGTGCACAGTCAGTAGATGATAGAAATTTTGTATAGCCATAATCCTGATCGGTAAAAAGCCAATCCAGTTCTCCGTTTTCCCCTGTTATGAAACCGTCTAAACTTGAAGCTATGAATAGGATTATTTTTCTCATGACATCACATACATCTTCCAGCGTATGGAACATTGACTTGTTGAGAAATATTTACCAACTGACCCTTATCATAAAGAAAATAAAACTGATTAAAAGAGTAAATCTGCCCCTGACCAGGGCAGGAAGGCCAAACGCCAAATGCAATCTGTTTTCTCTGTTGCGGAAGTAATGGTACATTCATTAATGCTGCAGAATATGGACTAAATCGCATAAATTTGATAGTTATTTTTTCGTAGTCATTATTCTTAACATAAAATGAAAGTGAACTTCCAGTCCAAGTTATAGTATCTACTGAAATAGGATATGCGGCTTCCCATGCAACCTGCCCTAATTTTTCTTTTTGATCTGATGCAATACTAGAAGAACCCATGAAAAGTAATACTACAGTAAGTGCGATCACTAATATAACTGCCAAAATAACTAAATATTCAGTTGATGCTTGAGCACGAAACGTTCTAATCAATTTAATTTCCTTCTTCACATATTATATTCTAAACAAAATGTTTAAATTATATGACCGTACACTTTCTATTATATGTCAGAGAAAAATCAACCGTTGATTGTAGAAATGGAGCAGGTACATAACTGCATATCAGTAGAGGTATGCGAAAAACTAAAGGATCTTAAACTAAAATGGCTCGCAACTATAAACAGTGATGAAAAAGCAGTAACGAACTTATTTGAACTTGATAGTGAAAAATTAAAAAAAGCAGTCCAAAAAATTAGAGAACATACCAATGTGAAAGACGTCAAAATAATAATTAATGGCCCTAAAAAATCTCAGATAACCATAACCACAATAAGATCAGTAGCTACTGCACCTTACCTTGCAAAGACAGGTACGATGTGGATAGAGCCTACCTGGACAGAAGGTGGCGTTGATTATGTAACAATGCTTGCACCTAATTATAAAAGCTTGAAGCAATTTATGGATCTAGTAAGCGAGAAAGGATATGATTTGAAGATAAAATCAAAACGGTATCTTGACCCTAAGGAAACATTATCTCTTGATACGTTCAGGACTTCTGGATTTACAAAGCTTAGGACTGCGGGCGAATTATTGACTGATAGGCAAATGGAAGTGTTTGATTTGGCTTGCCGTTACGGTTACTATGAAGAGCCAAAAAAGATTTCCATTGAGGAACTTGGTATTAAGCTGGATATTAGTCCATCTACCTGTGCTGAACTATTAAGAAAGGCTGAACGGAAATTACTGCCTATCTTGAGCGATGTTTTAAGAATTATGAGATGACAGACGTTAGTTTCTAAGTATCCTAACTAATCCTTCATCTGCATTCAACTCTACTAAATCTCCGTTTTTCAAGACCTTTGTTGCGATCTTTGTTGCGAGAACGCATGGAATGCCCATTTCTCTTGACAGGATAGCGGCATGACTCGTTATGCCACCTTCATCTGTGATTATCCCAATAGCCTTTTTCATTGCCACTACCATTTCTGGACGAGTCATACTTGTTACTAAAATCTCTCCCTTTTGCATATATTTGAGATCTTCTTTTTTCATTATTATCCTAACTGGACCTTCTACAAAACCTCTTGAAGCACAAACACCATCTAATTCGTCTACAGAAACATTTAGGGAAAAGATATTATGGTAAGTTTCCTGGGCGTCTTTCCCACTTACGACTTCGTAATTACCAGGAACGTTTATGATAACACAATACTCACGTCGTCTTTCCAACTCCCTACGATCATAAATACCATCGAACAGAATTCCTTTTATTTCAGGATGAATACAGTATCTTAATTCCTTTTCTGTCAAACCACTTCTCCTGGAAAATTCAACTAAAAACCTCTGAAGATAGTGACAACCTTTCAAAACGTACTTCTTCCGTTCATCCTGCATGAAAGCGAAACATTCTGCAATTTTAATCAGATTTATTACATCCTGAGATAAATTAAGTTGTCGAATTAATTCATTTTTCATTTTTATTGTTTCTGGAACTATGGAATTTATTTTATTTATTTCTGAATCTGGAACAACTCCTTCTTTTAGTTCTTCTATAATTCTAGAAGCAAAATATCTTGAATCTAGTATAATGGTATGAGCATAATTATTTTGTATCCAGAAGTACTTTTTTGAATGAGATTCTAGATCATTTTTTAAGCTATTTAATATTCCTTCTTCAGTAGTTAGTTTCAAAATGAGAGATTTATTTGCAATCTTCATCAAATCTTTCTTCTCGGAATTGATAAATGATTCATTAATTGGAGAGAACAAAATGGCATAATATTCATGAAATTTATCTTTAGGAAGAATTTTTTCCATAACAGGAGATATGAAATTTTGGGCATCCATGGAAAATGAATCCTGATAAATCAATGAGACATCATACTCTGCAACGTATTTCTCATAGAATTCATTGTAAAGATCGAATAATTCTTGTTTAGACAATTTAGAAATATCAGTAATATCGATCTTATGATGAGTCTTATCCAAGTCTTTTAGAAGAACTAACCAGGAATTCTCGAGATTTTTTAGATAACTCAGATTATCGTTGACTTTGTTAATAAGAGAATTCCTTAAATTTATCATAGAAGCTCGATCATAATGAAATCGCGTAAAATCATTAGAAAAAAAAGTCATTGTAATAGAATGTGCTTCTCCACCAGTAATTTTTGCTACTCTTGTGCAGCAATCCATATAAACGTAGCTAAAGTAAGGAGTACCTGCAAGTCCTTTTTCTACCCATTCTCGTTTGTCTAGAGTAAATCTACTTATGAATTCAGTTGTTTCCATAGATATAAGATGTTTAGAAAAATTGTTAAAAGAATGAGTTTTTTAAGGTAAACTAAAAATAGTATATTGGTAATAACTATGACGACCTATATTGATGCTACCTATGAACAAAGAATTACCGATTTAGAAAAAATAACCATCGGTGAATTTAAACTTTCCAACGGAGACTTTTTTGGACCTGTAGATGTGGCATATAAAACATATGGAAAATTGTCCGAAAAAAAAGATAATACAATATTTGTTTGCCACAGTATCTCCGGAGATTGTCACGTAAGTGATTTCTATCCTAATTCCACTATACCTGGATGGTGGAGCAAACTTATAGGTCCTGGGAAATATATAGATACAAATAAATTTTTTGTTATATGCCCTAATGTTTTTGGTGGTTGTTATGGAACTACAGGTCCAAGTTCAATAAACCCAAAAACAGGGAAGCGATATGGTTCTGCATTCCCTAAATTTAGCTTAAAAGACGTTGTTACATGTCATCAAAAAGTATTGGAGTATCTTGGAATAACTAAAGTAAATGCAGTTTTAGGAGGATCGTTCGGAGGTACACAGGTGCTTGCCTGGATGGCATATTACCCCGACAGCATGAAAAAGGCAATACCGATAGCATGTTCTCCTTCTACACCAGTATCATCCGTTGCGTTTAACTCCATAGTCAAAAGAATACTTCACAATGATAAAAATTTTAACAATGGAGACTATTATGAAATCGGGCAACCGACTAACACCATTGCACTTTCCAGAGTAGCATTAGAACTTCAGTTTGTAAGCCATCTTGAATTGCAAAAGGCGTATGGAAGAAAAATAGTAGATGGAGAATTTGCAGTATCAAAAAGCATGTGGGAAAAGAGCCTAAAATTCGCAAAAAGATTTGATGCCAACAGTTTTCTTTTAATGCTTAATTCCATGGATAATTTTGATCTTGGCCAGAACGATGTTACATTGAAAAAATCATTAGAAAATGGAGATTATCAGATGCTTGGGATAGCTGTAAGCTCTGATACGCTTTACTCTCCAGTAGAAATGAAAAAAATAATTAACGCACGTAAGAAAAATAGCAAAACGGCCAGATACTATGAATTAAAATCATCTTTTGGTCACGATGCATTTTTTAATGAGATCGATAGTGTAGGCCCAAAAATAAAGAAATTTATAAACGAAAAGTAATGTAAAATGTTCTCAGATATTCTGAGGACTATGCGCTAATTGTATATAAATATCCATAAGAATTCGTCAATAGTCGTAAATCTACCTACCGTTGCAAAACGGCAATAGTTATAAATACTATGTTGCATATGATAGTACAACGTGTATGATTATGGAAGTACGAGAGCTGCACCTTTACTCAGAAAAAGTAGAGGAAGATGATGTAAAGAATTTCTTAAATAGAATAGTCCGAACTGACTTCCCCATCTTAGGATTCTTTAGTCCTTCAGATATCTTGGCAATACACGCTTTTCAGTTCATAATCAAAAGAGACAATAATACGGTTAGATTTTACGTAAGAGAAAAAAATGGTCTTCAGAATGTTTCGCCACTAATTTTCCCGTTTAGATTATGCGATCCTACTTTACTAACGCCTTCTAGCGGGTCATTCTTCCCATTTCCAAGACTTTATTTCATTAACGGAAGCCAACATGACTTACTAGATTTTGTACTCAAGGAAAATATAGAGGAATTAACGTTAAGCATAACCAAGATACTTGGAAGTTTTCTAGCAACAGGAACCGCAATAAACAAAAATGGACATATGGGAAAGGTAATCATAAGAAATCCACAAAAATTTCTTAAGATAAATCTAGAAAAGAATCCTTCAATTTATATAGAATTACTAGAACCGTTGCCAAAGCAAATTGCAACAACATCGCAATACCCCATTTTTGAAGAACGAAACACTAGCTTAGGGATAGATAATTATGATCCTTTCCAGCATACATTAATAGCTGGCACATCAGGTTCTGGTAAAAGTAAGGCACTTTTTGTATTACTAAAGGCACTTGAAGCAAAATACGGAAATGGCATACGAATAATTATGGTTGACCCCCATGGCGAATTCAGTAAATTGATGCCGAATGCAAAAATAATTGATTTTATAGGTAATTATATTGAACCCCTAGATGTCGGAAAGGACAAAACTCCAATGCTTACACAACTAGTTTCTCAACTAATCGCATCTTCCATAGGACAGGAAAACAAATATTCTGAACGCGTGCTATTCTACGCAGTGCATTTGCTTTCTTCTATTGGAAAACTGGAATTGAACAACATTAGTGCGCTTCTTACAGATTCTTCAGTTAAAGCAGAATTCGTGAGCCAATGCGACAATGACGAAGTAAAGAGGTTCTTTGACGAAGAGTATAATGATATTCACATCCATCATTTCAATAATGCAATATTACCAATATTAAATTTCATAGGAGAGTATCAACTCTACTTAGGTAAAGAGAAGAAAAGAGAAAGCTTGCTCGATACTCTTCATGACAATAAAATGACTATAGTTTCGTTTGATCCTAAATTCTTTGGAAGAAGAATGATAAGCTTCCTTGCGGGTGCAATAATCAACCAAATGTACATTCTTGCAATTACTGGGAAGTTACAGGATAAACCAACTATACTTGTTGTGGATGAATTCCCAAGAGTAGAGACCAGAGTTACCAGAGATATACTTTCAGAAACAAGGAAATTCAATTTATTTGCTTATCTGTCCTGCCAATACTTAGGACAACTAAGCAAGGATGTTCTTGACTCTATAGTGTCAAATACCAGAAATATAATAGCATTCAAAATAAACAGACAGGATGCGACAATGCTTAGCTCAATTATGGAAATTAAAGTAGAAGAGTATTTCAAGAAACATAGATCTACAACGGAATTAGAAGAGTCAAAGAAAGAGATGTTTGTAAGACTTCATCAGAGAGAGTGTATTGTTAGACTATTTGACGGTGTAAAATATCTTTTACCAATGAAACTCAAAATAGTAGATGCAAAAAAATGGGGTCTTGTAGAAGGCGGAACCATACCAAATACTGGTCAAAAACAAATGCAGGAACAGGAAGATACTAGCAATGGAAAAGGAGTTCCTCTGCGTTACGCAGAAGCCCACCGAGTAGAGGAAGGGCAAAAAGAGCAGGTGCAAATGCAACAGCAAGAAGTCGAAATAAAAAAAGAAGATGAACGACCAAAAATAGAACTTCCTGATCCTATGTCTGAGACTGATCTTCTGAAAGAAACTCCAGATGTGATATATCGATTAGAAATGGCGCAAATGGCACAAAAAGAAGAGGCAAAGCCAAAGATAAATGAAATAGCAAAGAAGGAAGTTGTAACTAATCCACTAGAGCAAATAGTAATTGCCAATCCTCTTGAACAGGCAATTGTAGTAAATCCATTGGAACAGACAGAAGATAATGGAACTGAAAATATAGAAGAAAAAACTGAAAAGAGTTCCACAAAATCTGCAAATGGAAAATCCAAAGAGAAATCAACAAAACCTAAGAATATAAAGTCAAAAGAAAAAACCTCAAAATCTGCAATGAAAAGTCAGAAGAAGAATAAGAAATCTAGCGGGAAGAAAGGTTAAAAATGCTTCAGTCCTTCACCAGAATTTCTTTTGTAAAATCGAAAAGTTCTCTGATGGAGATAAGTCGTTTCTTTATCGTTCTGCTATAATATTCTTTTTCGGTCTTTTTTAGTTTTTCGCCTTTCTGTATTTTGTATAGGATTTCAATTTGTCGCGGAGCAAATATGAATGAAAGGTAGTAATTCAATCCAGACCGGAATCCTTGCATTTGTGAAGCCTTAGAATACTGTTCGTAGATCTGCCTGAACTCGCTTTCATCTAAATTATTAAGTTTGATCTTTCTTCCAGAAAGCAATTTCTTAAGTGCTGATTTTTTGCCTTTGTTTTTTATGACCTGAATTGAGATAGATAAGATTTCAAGAAGCATGTCAAGTAATTTTTCTTTTGTAGCCATTTCTAGAAGATTTTTGTAGTTAATTTCAGCATTTTCAAGTAGTAGTGGAATTCCAAGAATATACCTGATTTCATTGTTTTTTATTGCTTCGATTATTGCCTTTTCTATGGATGACTCTTCGAATAATGAATAACCATACTGAGAAAATATTTTCTTAAAATCATTCATATGACCACGCCTCGGCTTTTTTTAATGCTAGTTCATTTGTTGGATGATAATCTTTGATTATGGAGAACAGAACGATTAAGTGGTCTTTTGCATCTCTTACCATCGAATGTTCCATTGTCAGAATGTATCGTTCAACTAATTCGTTTTGATCTACCTTGTAGCTGGAAAGTATGTTACGAATATCTTCATCGTCTCTTTTGTTTAATCTGGCTGTTTTTGTTATTATAATATCCAAATAATCTAGAGAGTATAGATTGATTTTTTCCATTTTCCTGATTTCTATTGCTCTTGAGAGGTAATCATCTGGAAGCTGAACTACGAAGATATAACCATTAACGTAGGTATCTATGATAATGCCATTTCCAATAAGCTGATTGGGAGATTGCTTTTTGTAACCTAGTTTTAATGCAGTATCAACAAATAGTTTCCTATCTTTTTCTTCAGGAAAACAAAAATCTACATCTTTCGTACTTGACTTTTTTCCTAAAAGAGTTAATGCAGTCCCGCCGACAGCAACTACCTTAATGGTCCTAGTAAGGTATTTGTTAAACTCCAGAAGAAATTCGGATAATTCTTTGTTGCTGATTTCCATAGCTAAATAATAGTACGAAGCATTTAAATTGTTATGTTTTATACAAAAATTGTATGTTTTTGTACAATATATGTATTATTTCGTACATAAATTGAATATTGAAATCTCTAACTTCTTATTTTGTTCCAATTTCTTAATCAGTTCGCCAAGTATGCGCTGTTTTATCTCTAGGTATTTCTCCTTTGGCAGTTCTACATTTCCAATCGCGTAACGTTTTGATTTGGTGTTAAAACAAAACATGCAGTTAGTGAGATTTTCTGAGTTATGACAAAACATTGAATCGGTGCAGCTCCTGCAATTATCCATTTCAAAGCATCTTGTCAGATTAGTCGAATGATAGCACTTGAAACAGAAACTTGAATTCATAATGGAATCTACACCAAAACAATTTTGCGATGTTTTTGGCCACATACTACAGCCACAATATTTTGCCTCGATGGTCATGGATATCTGGTAACAATCCGAGCAATCCATATAGTATGTACAATCAATCATATTACGATTCTGTCCAGATTTCATCTCAGCTTTCAAGTAAGCAATTTTTCCTATCGACCCATAGACATTTTTCAAGGTTAAGCTTTCTGCTTCGTTCTGGTCCAGTGTAAGGTTGCTGAGCTGCTCTGCTTCTTCCAGGGTGACCATTTTGTCTGCTGGCAGTGGAAGTAATGAAACACCATAAGGCACTATAAGGATTCGCTCATTGCTCACTGCTGATTTGGTCTCCTCGATTTTATGAACATGCTCAAAAAGCCATTTACTATAATTGTCTATACCAACCAGTTCTTTCCCGAAAATCAGCCTGCTCGTAGTTAAAAACTCTCGTTCAATTATCTGTTTGTTCAGCCGCTCTTTTTTGACTGCTGGAATGATTGACTGGGGCTTGGGCGACTTACTTTTCCTTACAATATCCAACAGAGAAGGTGCTGATTTTTTTGTTCGTAATTCATCAGCAATCTCTGCAAGTAGTTTTTTCTTTATGCTTTCAAATTTATCCTTGTTCAATTCAAGATTCCCTATTGTGTTCCTCTTGTTTTTCAGATTAAATGAAAAAAGGCAGTTTGAGCAGCCGTCAAGACCATAGCAATAATATGAATCCACAGTATTGGTAGCCAGCCAAGATTCAAATGAGCGCTTAGCCCAAGTTGTCTGACAACATCTTATTATGAATTCTGAACCTCCTAGTGCATGACTCCCAAAACAGTAACTGTTCTCCCTTCCCACTGTACAGAAGGCCATGTATTTTACATTAAAAAACTGGGCGGAATCATAAACACAAAATCCGTCGCTTATGCTGGAACTCTGTTCAACGTCATGACAGTTCCCCAAGTTAATGTCCCCGCAATAGGAAATTCTTTCATTTACTACTTCGAGCAAAGAATCTATGTCCTTGATTTGGTTTATGTTGAAAGGTTCGTACTTCTTTCCAAAATCAATCTCGTCGAAACTTATGAATTTGGCCTTCTTGTCGTAATCTTTTATTGCAAATGTAATCTCCTTTCCTGAAATACTTGATTTGTAATAGACGTTAGCATCGATGATTTCCTTTAGATAGCCTTCAAAATCCTCGAGTTCGCCTACCTCCTCGCCGAATAGCACCTTGCAAGTGCTTTTCCATGCACGATTAAGAGTAATATATGTTTCACTTTCCATTTTTCCTACCCAAGTTAAATATGCTCAGTCCTAAATATTTTTTCTCTTCCAGTTCCTTGTGGATATGTGCAAGCACCATTGCCTTTATCGCTTTATACTTTTCAGGTGGCAGTTCTATATTTGCTATAGCATATTTTTTAGACTTGGTATTGAAACAGAACATACAATCCTTGAGGTTTTCAGAGTTATGACAGAACATTGAATCACTACAGTTATTGCAGTCACTCATTTCGAAACAACGGATAAGGTTTTCAGAGTTATAGCATTTTATGCAGAACTGTGAGGAGAATAGATAGTAACAGCCTAAAGTATATTCAGAATACCTTGGCCAAAATGAATACAAACAACATTTTGATTTGTTCAAGGCACTTCCCCTGAAACATGTGTGGGAATCGTAATAGAGGGAAGACTCCACGACATTAGTATTTTTACCGTACTGAGTATCTAAAGTAGTGGTAGAGATATTTTGCAATACACTTCCTGCATTGGAAAGTGAAAGTGAAGCAAGTTCATTTTCAGATAGTTTTTTCTTCCCAAGTTCATCATAGGCTTCAGTCATGGTAACTAGTTTTGACCTAAGATCATGGTAAAAACTAAATGTAGGAAGAAATATGAGATCTCCACTAATTTGGGATTTGACTTCTTCCTGAGTTGAAACGTTTTTACTCAGCCAGTTTTCATAATCCCTGTACCCTGTGAGCTTCTTCCCTAGCACTATGCCAGTTATCGTTTGGAATGTCTTCTCAAATTCATCCATCAGAATCACCACGAATAATGTCAATAATTGAAGGTGCGGATTTGTTCTTTTTCATGTATTCTGCAATCTCAGCAACAAGTTTTTTCTTTAATTCTGCATATTTCTCTTTGTTAAGTGAAACATTACCAATAATATAATTTTTGCTTCTCTGGTTAAAAGAAAACATAGAATTTGTACAATCCTCTAAGCTTGCTGAGTAATAGCAGTCTGTTGCAACATTGCAATGGAACAATTCCATACATCTAGTAGTTTTATAAGGATCCAGAATTTTTATACAGAATTGAATATCTCCACCTAAACAACAACCGAAAGAATTTTCCGGATTGCGTATTGAAGTAGTAAACGCCACGTATTTTCCTTCATAAACGTCCTGGCATTCTAAAGCATAATGAGTATTGATGCAGCGATGAGATAGAATTACGTTACTGGAATTACCTAATACGACATTTCCAGCATAGTAAGCACGTTCACTTACAATTTCAAGAATAGAATCGATGTCCTTGATTTTATTTATATCAAACGGAAGTTTTGACATTCTTTTAGCGTACTCTTCCATTTCATCATAGGCAATTACATTTGCATCTTTTGGAACTCTTTCGGAGGAAATAGTAATATCTTTATTTGATAAATGTGATTTTCTAGTTATTATAGGCTCAGTGTATCTCTTTAGATAATCTCTGAATTCCATTAGATTTCCCACATCGTCTCCTAAAAGAACTCTGCAAGTGTTTTTCCATGATTTGTTTATTTGTTGATAGGCTACATCATCCATCAGGATCACCAATATTGAAGATGTTATATCTGAGGTTTTTAGTTTCCTTGAGTTCTTTCACAATACCAGCCATAATTTTTGCTTTGATCTCTTTATAGATTTCTGGGGCCAATTGTATGTTCCCAATCGCATGTCTCAGATTCTTGGCATTGAAACAGAACATAGAATCATTAACATTCTCGCAATTGTGAGAAAAGAAAAGGTCGTGGCAGTTTGAAGAGGAATCTACCTCAAAGCATCTGGCAAGTGAAAAGGAGCGATAAACGTGAATGTTAAACTGGGAATGAGTTACTGCATAGCATCCAAACATACTTTCAGAAAATAGCGTGTAATTAGAAAACCCTATATTTTTAACACCTAGAAATACGTCCTCACCTACGTAAACATTTCTTCCGCCCCCACCACCACTAACTTTCTCAAAATTCTCGTATGTTTGATACCTGAAATTACCGCAGAAATATGCAACTGGCTTCATAAACTTGGTCGTTAGTTCTTTCAGATTTGCAGTTTCTATCTCTTTTGCAGTAAACGGAGATGATGTAACTTTATCCATTTCTTCCATAGATATTACTTTTGATTTATTGAATTCAATACCTAGATAATTGAGCGTTGGAGGTATCCAAACATCTGTTCCACTTACTGCTGATTTTGCAAGTGTAGGTAAAGGAACATGCCTTCCGAGCCAATCGCCATAATCATCGATTACAGTAAGCTCTGAACCCAGTAGCAATTTTGTAACTTCTCCAAATGCACTCTCAATTTCTTTCATTACATCACGCGTTATTCATCAGATCCATAATCGAATAATCTAGTTTCTTTTTCTTCTTAAGTTCATCTGAAATCTCTACTAATAATTTTGTTTTCAGTTTCAGGTATTGACTCTTTTCTAGCTCTACATTAGCAACATGGTATCGTTTGCCTCTTAAATTAAAAGAAAACAAGCAATCGGTGCATTGCAATAGATTATAGCAGAAATAACTATCAGAAGTCCCTATTGTCGTGCAGCATTCGAAGCAACGTTTGAGAGTATTGTTATAAAAGCAACGAACAATATGTGAAGACTGACCGCTGGACATTGACCCGAAATAGTTCTCGACTTCACGTGCAAGATAACCATATGCTACGTATTTACTTTTTTCTACAATCGAAGAGTTGAGCACACCTGTACTGTCTACTACTGCATCGGAATGTTCGATATATTTTGAATTACCAAGAACTTTGTTTCCACTGTAAACGAAACGTTCTTTTAATGATTGCACAAGTGAATCAGTGTCCTTGATTTGATTGATATCTAATGGTTTGGAGGATATTTTTACGAATTCGCTGAGCTCATTCTCATAATCAAAAAATTTGGCTTTTTTCGAATAATGATCAGAGGCAACCCATGCAGGTTTTCCTGATATTGAAGATATGACTGTCTGGCCAATTGCTGCAGGCTTCAAATAATACTCAAATTCCTTCAGCTCTCCCAGCTCCTGACCAAAAAGTATTCTGCATGTACTTCTCCATTGGACAGTGAGGATATCGTAAGCTGTGGGATTCATAGGTTATTTAATGCAAAATAAGGAATATAAGGGTGATACCATTGTGGAGCGGTATAAGAAAACCTTAAAATACCAAATCTATAAATACCATTTATGGCACACACAATTCGAGTAAGAATTATCGCACTTCAAGATGCTAGGGACATAGAAAGAAGAGAGATTTTCGCTCACGCAAGACAAAACAGGCGAGAGTTGCCAGTCAGAAGTTCAGAAGAAGCCATCAGAAAACTAAGAAGACTAAAGATATACGTTGATAATTGGTACGTCAAAGTAGGGTTCAGGCACGAGAACCCAAAAAGACTAAGTTCAGATTGGCATAAAGTCGAAGAACGGCTGAAAGAAGGAGATGTTGCAAGGAAATTGGTAAACTTCAGTACGCATATAATATTAGCAGTAAGAGCATTCAAACATCTTAGAGAAGGGTATCAGGAAGAAATGAAACAAACTGACGGTTTGCTTAGAATACTAGATCAGATGAATTTAACACTTGCAAGCAAAAAAGGAGTTTATACTATGGCCGATATAACTGCTGTAGAAGGAATGCTTGCTTACATAGCTGGCAATGAATTAGCGAAGAAGAAAGTTGCAGTCAAAAGAATCGTTGCAAGAGCCAAACTGAATGAAACGGTGGCAAAGCTTAAGGAAGCATTGGAAAAAGAACCGGAAGAAAGAGGAGCGTTGGTAAGAGCTGCATGTGCTCAATTCACTGCTGCAAGAAATAGACTTGGAAAATGGAGAGATAGGCAAATCGCAGGAATTCTTGTTTATAATGAAGGAAGAGAAAAATTACTAAAAATAGTTAGGGATATATGGGTAAAAGAACAATTGAAAAGATTTGCAAAAGACCCAGAGATAGTTCATAGACAAATAGAATTAGACAAAAACAGGTTATTTGTATTAGATAATCTAAGAACGGCACTAAGAGATGGAGATTATACTGTAAATTATCTACTTTATTACATTAAAGAGAATAGCAAATTATTCAGAGTTCCGCAAAGAAAAAGAGAAGGTGCAGAAGAAGCTATTGCATTAAGCGAAAAAGGTGTGAGAGTAATCGGAAAAGATATTTTGATTGGGCACTATGCCTATTTATATAGATACATTAAAGCTGGCAACAAGGAAAAAGCTAAAAGAAAGCTGGATCAACTGGAATTATTCATTAATGCAAATAAACCAAGATTCATTCTAGAGCAACTACAAGCAAGCGAAGAAACAGATTTAGAACCAGTTTTAATCAGGCTTGAAAAAGCAGTAGCTGCATTGGAACAAAAATACTTTGGAACTGCGAAAAATGAATTTGAAAAAACTCATAGAATAATGCAATCTACAAATAATTAGACATCTAAAATTACAAAAGCTCTCCAGCCATCTTTCTGCTGCTCAACCTTAAACATATGCCAGCTAGCAGCTTTAACATCAACCAGCATAGTATATTTCTTCTGATTGATTATGTCTCCTCTGGCAGCAACCTGAGCTCTATACCCATCTGCAAGAGATGTGATTCTTATTTTAAATTTGGTCAAAATAAGTCTTTTGGCATCTTTAATAAATATAATTTCTTCAAGAAAAGAATGTAGCAACTTATCTGCAGTAGCGGATTTGACCTCGAATTCAATGGATTCTGGAGTTTTTACTGCTTTTATGTCTTTTACCATGGTGTTGGTAAGACCTAACCCTGAACTTTCCAGCATTTCTGCAAGAGTTTTGCCGGTTGCTTCATAGGCAACGTCAGCCATGGCTACATTTTCATAGTATTTATAAGGCATAATTCATCACTAAACAGTCATTTGTTATTTGCTACTAGCAAAGTAAAGTATTATATACTATGTTAGAATAGGTTTTTAAACACATATAAACAAGAAGAATAACCGCTAATTTTCAAATTATAATCTTTTCCAGTTTCTTTAGTATCTTTTCCTTCTGTCCTAAAACATCTTTTCCAATAAACACGAATTCGGATTTGTCTTTATTTTCAAATTCCTCCATATCGTGCCTTCCTGCAACAAAACTAAAAAGATAGGTTTTATTATCCTTGCAACGAACAAATCCTTTGGCACGATAGACTTCTTTTGGTAAGAAAGATAAAAATTTAATAAATTTATCTTTTTGGAATATCTTTTCAGTCTCATGTGAAAAATGCTCTTCTTCTATTTCGTGAGTATCATGTTTTACTACTTTATGTACTTTATTCAGTCCGAACATAAATTGCGGTGGAATCTTACCACGAATTGCTTTTGCAATTATTGAATCTGGATTTAATTCTCTTAGCCTTTTTTCTACATGCTGAAGTTCTTTTATACTTACAATATCTATTTTATTCATAATGATAATATCTGCTAACTCTATTTGTTCTCTTCCAGTATGACCAAGATGAGGGAATTTTATCATTGCTGCACTGTCTACCATAGTTACTATTGCATCTAGACGAATTTCAGGTAAATTCTCTTCTATGTCACCTGCAATTGCACCCGGTTCTGCTACCCCGGTAGTTTCAATAACGATCCATTCTGGCTTTACCTTTTCTAGGATTTCTTTTATCGCTAATTCTAGTTCACCTGTCATCGAACAGCAAACACAGCCGCCTGCAAGCTCTTTCATCTGAATATTTTTACCTTGAATTATCTCGCCGTCTATACCTAACTCCCCAAATTCATTTACTAAAATAGCAAGTTTTCTATTTGCCTTATCAATTAAATGAAGAAGAAGCGAGGTTTTACCTGATCCTAAGTAACCAGTAATTAAAGTAATTGGGATTTTTTTTTCGGATTCCATTATTAGTAATAACAAAAAAGAATTATAATACCTTAGCAGGCACCACAGTCCAAAGTAGCACCCTGAGTAGATCCGTGATCAGTAGTTGAATCGTAGTTTTCTTGCTCTTTTTCTATGTCGGATAATGCAGAAGCATATTTTTGATCGACATCTTCATCTAATTGAGTTACTGCAGGATCACAAGCTTGCTGGCAGGTTACAGCATCAACAGTAGCTGAAGCCTCACCAATTTGAGATTTTATTGTTGCCACTCCGCTCTGATATATAGAAACGTGTCCTTCCTCATGAATTTTAAGGTCAGAAGAAAAGTCATCCCATTTTCCCTGCTGACAGGTATTACCTGCACCATAACTACTCCAGTCTGGAAAGTCAACAGAAATTTCTATTGGTATTTCTAAATTTTTAGGTTTTACAACGCAGTTGCACGTACAGGACTTTGGATCTTGTTTAGGAGTTACATCGTATTCATAATGAAACGGATATACGACTCTGGTCTGCGCAAAATAACCACCTGCTGATGGACTATTGGCCTTTACGTATGAACAAATATCTGCATAGTCCGTAGGAACTTCATAACCTACAGGAGAAGTACCTTCTGACCAACCTTCAGCAATAGTACCTCCGTATGAAACAAGGGTCTTTCCCGGATTGGAAAAAGTCGGATACTCTGGTACAACATTATCTACAGGACAAGATCGAGCAATCGTCATTGCTTGAGAAGAAGTTTTTGCATATAGATACGATATACTAGTACCTTTCGTACCATTACCATCTTCAGCAGTCACAGTAATTTCAGTATAGTCACCATCAGGAATAGTAAATAATCTTGAATACATTCCTTCATTTGCACAAAATTCTGGGCATGTTGCTTCTAGTGAGGTAAGCTTAATGCCATCTGTGTAAACAGTAAACTTTACGAAACTATCAAACGGCAAATTATCCTCTGCAATCATTTCATAGATTTTTCCAGCTACTAATGCCCGACCTTCAGGTTTTGAATAAGTTTCTAAATCTAATGCATAGACATGATCGATAATTTTTATTGGAGGTGGAACAATAATTAATTCTTTCTTGACTTTTTTAGATGATTCGGGAGGATATAATTCTGAATTTATTTTGTCGGAGATAGTTTCCGTACTGACTGTTTCGGTATTTGTTGTTGGTTCGATAGTTACCTTAATCGGAAATTTGTCTACTATTTTGCTTAGTTTGTCTGTCTCAAGTGAAGTACAACCTAGGAGAATTAGAAGAATAGCAAATGCAATTACGTAAGTATATTTCATATTGGACAATAATAAAAAGATAAAATATATAAATTAAATGGTGAAACTAAGAAAAAAATAAGACTAGATAAAAATAAAAAAAGATTAAAAAATAAGAAAAATAATAAAAAATGAATAGAAAAAAGAAAAACGATTACCTTAATGTAAGGGATTTCACTTTCTTTTTGGAATCTGAACCTACAAGCATCACTACTGGCTTCTTGTTAGCTGCTCGGTTATATAATACACCGTGCCACTCAACAATACCAAAGTGCTTATCTATCAATCCTACTAGTTCTTCTGGATCAAAGTCCTTACAAGAATAGAGATCGAAATAAAGCTCGTTGTTGGCTCCTTCTCCTTCGTCATCCCGGAAAAAGTGCAATGAGCTGTGCGACGTAGTAATCATCTGCACGAAACTTTGCCCCGGAAAATCCAAATCAACTGCGGAAGACCAATTAAGCTGTCCCAAAGGTTTCATGCCAGTTACTTTCATTAATTCATCAACGAAAGCCTGAGCCTTTTCCTTAGGTAGCTCTAAAAATTTTCGGTCTATGTGCGCGTTGACTGTCATATGCATGTGTGTCAATTCACTCATAGTTCATCGTTGGATACAATGTACGAGCATAATATATTTAAATATATTCCCTAACGTCAGTAGAAAAAGTTATGTACGACGTTAAATTTTGAAGAAAAAATAAGAAAAATTAAGAAAAAAATAATAAAAAATAGTAAAATAATAAACAAAAAAATAAAAATAATAAATAAAATAAGGACAAAATTGAAAAGACAAGCTTGTCGCTCTGAGCGACAAGATGCCCATTGTCGCAAAACGACAATCGGGAGTTTTGTCCGCATTGAAAATTAGATAGAATTTACAATACAATAAAAAAAATAATAAAAGAATATAAAAAAGAACTAAAAAAAGTTATCTAATTGGTTCACCAACAAAACAAACTTGCTCGGAAATTACGTAAGCTGCCCCCAGTTGTCTGCATGCTACCCTTAGCACCTCACCAAACTCCATGGTAGCAACTAAGTCTTGCTGGTAATAGGTAATAACTCTATCAACAACTAGACCAAATGGTAGCAAAGAGAAGTCAACTATTTGATGTGGCGTAATTCCGGTTAATTTCACAAGTCTTGAGATTATTTCTGCATCACCTGGCAAAACATCTCCGTGCCAACCAATATGGTTCTCAAACAATGGCGCATCATGAACCTGATGATAGCCTGGAAAATCAGTGGCAGCATCTACATTAGTTAAGCCTAATTGCCTTGAAGAAAGAAATCTTTCCAGCTCAAAATTAAAATGCCATGTTTGATCACCTGTTGAAAGATATTTGGAAACGATTGAAAGGCATTCTTTTATTGCTGCTAAAAGAACGGAATAATTATTTCCCTTTAGCGTTAACATCCCGTGGGGATCGTGTAAATCATGGCCAGTTGGGGTAGAACATGCAAATTTCATAGCTGGACCTGTGGAAATCCCTCTGTCTAAATTAACAACTTTTCTAAAATAATCAAGTTCTATTGTTACTCCTTTTGCTTCTAAGGCAGCTAGAATTTTTTTAAAATTTCTAGTTCGTGGGATTGCAATGTGCGCATCAAATGCCGGTGGCCGCATGAGCGGATGTTGTTTAATCATAGCGATTACCTGTTATATGGCCTATATAGGCTCCCCTCTCGCATTAGATGAAAAAAATGCGAATCGACACCAATAGTTCGATATTCAGAAAAACTAGTTTGCTCACCGAAACGGTTCTCAAGAATTGCTAATGCAAACCTGGCATCTTCTAGATATTTTGACCTTAACAATTCTATTACCATTTTTTCTATAGGTTCTTTTCTACCCAATACAGCATAGGCTTGGGCAACTGCAAGAATGTATATGGTATGAGCTCCACCCCGTGCACAGACAACTCTACAATTTTCCAGTACCTTGTCCCTTAGGGTTCCTTCTTCAAGTGTAAGAAGATGTTTATACCTCTCTGCAAATTTTACTATCCTGTTTGGATGTACGTTTGCTGTTTCAATCAAACGTGGAAACGATTCATAAAAACTTCTTTTTGTTCTTGTCATGTGTATCACCTGTATTTTTATCACTGATTGGCTAGTTTCAAAGCTTTAGATCTGGACGGATGGCGTAATTTTCGCATGGCTTTCGCTTCTATCTGTCTGATTCTTGTACGATCTAGTTCGATACCGATTCCTATTTCTTCCAAACTATACTCTTTTTTTTCACCGATTCCAAATCGTAACCGGGCTACACGTTCTTCCCTAGGAGTCAGTAGAGCTAACACCTCTCTTGTCTTCTTTGCCAATTCAGAAGTATGAGCATCATCCTCTGGAGTCCTTCTCATTTTCTGTTGTACATCTGCATCAAGTTCATCGATCCGCAATAACTTTTTATTACCGTCAAGATCAGAATAAATTCTGAATGTTGGACCAAGTGAGTTGAACAAACTATCCCCATTCACTGGGTTTAAAGAACCTGCTCGTAATTCTGAAAATTTAGATAATTCAATCAATTTAGCAAGCGGAACTTCCCATTTTTCTGCAATTTTTTCAAGAGAAACCCCGGGGTATTTTTCTCTATATATATCTAATCGCTCTATTTCTGAAATCAAATTTCTAGGAAACCTAACTAATCCGGCTATTTCTTTCAAATCCTGCTTAGCCTCAGGCAAACATGCAAAAAAATAAGTTGAAAGTTTACCCTTTTCTGGATTCCAATATAATGCAGCCCGAAAAAAATGTAATGTTATTATTGATTCTATATCATCTTCTGAAATATTTTTCACACCTTTAAAAAAGCGAATATGATGTTTTGCTTTCTTTATTAGTCCATAATTTCCTGTAACGATAGCCCATGCTTCTTGCACTGTTCTTAACGGCAATAGTTCTAAAGCGACCTTGCCAAGAGCAGCATTTCTAACTTCAGATGGTTCAGTTAATTCGTTTGATGTATCCATATTAACACACTAGTCATCTTTGATACACAACTGACAACACACCTTATATTTAAAGAATTGTGGTACTGTAACAACACCATTATAAACTCTAAGATGCAAAAACAAATCATGGAACTATGGAAGAAAATTGGTTTTTCAGAAGGAGAAGGGAAAGTTTACGAAGCAATTCTAAGAAGTGAAACTCCCACTGTACAAATAATCCACGAGTACACAGGAATAGAGAGAAGAAACGTCTATGACATTATAAATAAGCTGATTTCCAAGGGATTAGTTAGCTATAATCTGGAAAATAAAAAGAAAGTATATAGAATTACTCATCCGAATAAAATTCTTGCTTACTTGAATGAAGAAGAAGAACATATAGAAGATGCAAAGAAAGAAGTTGAGAAAGAACTTCCTCAACTACTCAATATCTATCAAAGCAACAAAGAAGAAATACATGTGGAGATTTATAGAGGAAAGGAAGGTATAAAGACAATCTATGAAGACATGCTAAACTACAAAGATAACTATTTCATAGGAGCAAATTGGGGAGTTAAAAAATATTTAGGTAATTTCTGGGATAAGTGGAATGAAAGAAGAGTAGGGAGAAAAGTTACCTGGCATGATATTCTGATTCCGCAACCACTAGATAGTTCTTCAACTCCTTCTAAAAAGGAAAAACTTAAGTATTACGAATACAAAATTCTACCACAGGAATTCAACAGCCCGCATTTTATAGTAGTATTCGGAAATAAAGTGGCAAACTGTATTTGGGGAGAACAACCATTTGCATTTGTCCTTGAAAACAGGGAAACTGCCAAGAACTACATGGATTATTTCAATTTCCTCTGGAAGCAACTCCCTTCTGTGAAAAAATAAAAAATAGAACTGAAAACAAATGTTTAAATTAATTTATCATGATAAAAAAGGATGAAGAACGAACAAAATAATCTAATCAGGAACATTTTGGCAATTGGCGGATTAATTCTCATATTTTTAGTTCCTTATTTCTATGCAAATGATACTACTAGCTTAGTACCAGCAATTCTTCTATTACTGTTCTTCATCCCTACATTCTTCTTATACTCAAGTACAGATGAAAGAAAATTCATTCTCGCAGTCTTATTCATAGCGGCAATTGCAGAAGGAATGAATGTAGGTTTTGGAGCTTACAATTATCTAGGCACCGATGAAGTTCCACAATGGGTACTGATTGGTTGGTGCTGCACTGCCTGGTCACTTCTGAATTTGAATAAGATGATTAACCCAAATAAGGACAGGAACAAAATATTAGCAGTCATCATTGCACTTTTTGCGATTTATGCAATTTTCATTTCACATTCACTAACCGGATTTTTATTAAATTCTATAATAGTAAGCGCAATAATGTTTGCCACTGAAACAAAGAGCTACAATATTTTCCTAATTGCAGTGGCATTTGGAATGGTAATAGAATTCTCAGGTGTTTTCCTATTTGGAGCGTGGAGCTACACTGTAGGGCCAGATTTGAGCAATCTAGGGGCAATGTACACGTTCGTGTATTTCATTGGTTCGCTAATAAGCAAGTACGAACTCTAGCCTTTCACGTTTCCAATAGGAATAAGCTTTACAACTTTTCTGGAAATGCCAGACTTATCACAGGAATCTATGACTTCATCGATATCCTTGTAAGCTCCACCAGCTTCCTCGGCTAGGCCAGCAAATGAAACACTCTTAACGTAGATACCTTTAGCAAGCATATCCTTTGCCAACTGCTCTCCTTTAAACATACCTTTTGCTTTTGTTCTAGACATTGTTCTGCCAGAACCATGAGCAGTAGTAAACCATGTGTCTGCACCTCTTTCAGTGCCAACCAACAAATACGAACCAGTTTCCATGCTTCCACCAATGATTATTGGTTGACCATCTTCCTTGTATCTTGGCATTAATTCTGGACGACCAGGACCGTATGCAGCTGTAGCACCTTTTCTATGCACTATTAGTTCTTTCCAATTTCCGTCTACCAAATGTTTCTCTACACTGGCACGATTATGTGCAACATCGTAAACCTGTTTCATCCCAAGTTTCTCTGCATCTACTTTGAATATTTCAGAGAAAACTTCTCTTAATCTATGAAGAATCGTTTGCCTGTTTGCAAAACTCATGTTAACTGCACATTTCATTGCTGAAAAATAATCCTGCCCTTCTAGAGAACTAAAAGGTGCACATGCTAATTCACGATCAAGAATTTTTATATTGTATTTAGATTCCATTACATTTAGGAAAGTGTTAAGATAATCTGTTGCAACCTGGTGACCGAAACCTCTCGAACCGCAGTGAAACATAATAACAATCTGATCTTCGAATAATCCCCATTTCTTTGCGAGTACTTTGTCAATCATATTCTCTGGTTTAACATGCTGGATTTCTAAGTAATGATTACCACTGCCTAAAGTGCCTATTTGATCTTTTCCTCGTTCTACTGCCTTCGTACTTACTTTCTTTTCGTCAGCACCTTCTGCTCTGCCTTTCAATTCAGTAACTTCAAGGTCATCGCTCCATCCGTAGCCGTTATTAACACACCATTCGCCGCCTTCCTCAATTACTTTTCTAAAAGTGGTCTTGTCTAGTTTTACAAATCCTTGACTACCTACACCTGCAGGAACTCGTTGAAATAGCCTATCAACTAATTGCTTCAAATGAGGTTGAACATCTTTGAATGTCAAATTTGTAGTAATAAGACGCATCCCACAATTAATATCAAAACCGATTCCACCTGGCGAAATAACTCCGCCATCATTAACGTCCATTGCTGCTACACCACCTATTGGAAAACCATACCCGGATTTGTCTTTCTTTTAAATTAATTAAAAGAAATATGACCATCGGGCATGCAATAGGAGTATTTGACTATGCCAGGCAAAGTAGCTACATTGGTAACCTGATCGTAAACCTGGAGATCCATTTGCTTAAGTATTGCTTCGCTTGCAACGATTCTTGCTGGAACTCGCATTCCTTCCTTGAAAGAAGGGTCAATTTCCCATAGGTAATCATTGATCTTTTTGAATTCTGGTTTTTTAAAATCGAAATTTCCAAATGCCATTGATTCACCTCTTAATTAGTTTATTAAAAACATCTATTTTTATAGTGAGGCAATACCAAATAGATCCTTGAGGATTAGACCAAGGCCCCCTTAGATGAGATTTTATATTTAATTTTAAAAGTTTTTTACGTAAATTTATTAGGTTACTTTTAACAATTGAAGTGAACCTAACTTGCTTTCGTTTATAGCTAATTTTAGCTTTTTGTTTTACAAATTTAATCAATAGTTTTTGATCCGACGGTACATGCCAATTATAGTCCACATATGAATTTAATGTTTTGATTAGATTTTTTTCTTTTTTGGGATGCAAAAAACCGATGTGTTTTTGAAATTTCGTTATATCGTCTCGTCCACAAATAGCTAACGCCCAGGTATTACGATTTTTTCTTTTTTTAACTGATGAAACAATACCAAAAATTTTATGAAGTGAAGCTTGAATTTGCAAAATACCTCTATGATTAATTGACTCTAACCCAACTATACGATTCTTTGCTTTTATAAAAGAAACTCACCCGTCACAATCAAAATATGCTCTTAACCAAAATTTTAACAAAGCTTTTTTTAATTTAGGAAAATCCCAGTTAGCTGAATAATATGCATAGTCTTTAGTTAATATTTCATAGATTCTTTTGTTTTGAAGTTTTGCTCTGCCATCTTTCGTTATGATTGGGCTTACTCCAAAAAATCTGAAAAATCTCTTTTGGAAGTCTTTTAAGAGAACAGAATTTGTATTTCTTAAGCCAATGTAGTAGTACTTGTGCTTTTGACTAGGAGGATTTTTTATAACATACCCATCAGCACATAAATACGCATGAATAGCGGCTAAATCTTCATTAAATTTCATATACTAATAAGAAGAAGAATATTCTTAACCTTAATGTCAATCAGGCAAATAATAATGGAAAATTAACTAGAGTTTATAAGAACTGTGATTAGGGTTAAATGCCTAGTGTAATTTTTACTGTATCGACAAATTTAATAAAATCAAATGGTTTTTGTAAAAAAGCACTGAGAACACCTGCTCCATAATCGGATTCTCTATGTGTCGCAGTCATTGCAATTATTTTTAATTGAGGATATCTTGCCTTTGCTTGTTTAGCAAGTTCATACCCCATTAGACCAGGCATGAGTGTATCTGTAATTAGAAGATCTACAGGTTGATTAGATAACAAGGCCATAACTGCTGTGGAATCACCAGTAATCGTTACTTGAAAATCAACCCCTAACATAGTACTGACACGTTGGAGCATACGTTTAACCAAAGTTAAAATAAGCATTTCATCATCGACAACGAGAACTCGAAACATCTTCTTTACTGGACCTGCACCACTTACGCCGTCAGCCTGTGCTGGAGAAGCGTCACTATGAAATGCTCTGAGCATGGCTAAAGCAGTTCTTGGATTAATATCTGATTTAGGGACATGTTGAGTTATTCTGGCAGTCATAATAATTACCTTATTAATACATTTATGCACACACGTATTTATAAGCCTATTTTTTCTTCTTAAATAGAGAATTAGAATAAATTTTTCTTACAGGGTATGATATCTCGATACTCTCAGTATCAAATTCAAACTTTAAAGCTTTGATAAATTCATGCATGAGTGGAATACGATTAGGAAAAGTATTTGCCTTAAGAATAACCCTGAAATTAATATTAGACTCACCAAAACCTAAGTAATGAAATTCTGGAGTAAATGACGTAATAGCAAATTTTGAATTTTTCTGTATATGGTTTGCTACTTTAAATGCAACCTGCTCAACTTTTTCAAGGTCAGAACTATAGGATACCCCAGTTTCAACAATCGCACTTGTGCCCATAATTGATATTGAGTAATTTACTACAATGGATTGGCCAAGTTTAGAATTAGGTATAATTATAAGATTTGATCCGAGTGTTCTGATAGTTGTGGCTCTCCATCCGATATCTTCAACATAACCAGAAACATTATCTGACTTTAGTTCGATATAGTCTCCAACTTTAATTGGACTGCCAGAAACAATGTAAAGTCCGGCAAAGAAATTTGACAAACTGTCCTGTAATGCTAAACCTACTGCAAGACCCCCTATACCTAGAGTTGCAATTATAGGGGTGATTTCAATCTTGAAATGACCAAGAATTATGAGAAATGCAATAAGATATATGATAATATTAAGCACTTTAGCTATCAATTCTGGAGATTTTTTGTGTTCTGCATGTTTTACAAAAATCCATCTTGGGATAAAAAAAGAGACTAACTGCTGAATTACCATCGCAAACCATAAAACAATTAAAACAAAGAATGACTCTTTGATTGGCTCTGAATAATTAGCGAAGTATCTAATTGAAATAAGGGCAAGATAGATACCGACCAGAACAATCAACTGTTCCAGAGGTTTTTCCACTACTCCAATAATTATATCATCTACATCAGTCTTGGTCTTTTCGGTTATTTTTTTTATGTAATTCTTAAAAACATAATGAGTTATTCTGGAAAAGATAATTGAACTTATAAGCAAGAGAAAAGATATGAAGATGTCATCTTCGACCTGAAATCCGAATAAATTCAAAACTGACATAGATAAACTCCAAAATATATAATTACATGCACGGTTTTATAGTAACATAAAGCAATGTGGCAATACCTAGCATCTCAAGAATATTCAGAGTTAGGGGAAACTTAGAACCTTCAAATGTACAATAGTCCATAAATGTCAAATCAGAATAAATTGCAAAAACATTATGAACTAGTAAAACAGATACGAAAAGAATAAGACCGAGGCAAAACTTAGATTTTACTGCTTTATAATTTCTAACGTATATCAAAAGCAGTGCTAGCAATAGAATAACATTAACTATGTTTATCAATGCAGCCCAGTGTATTAAATTCATAAAATATCAACCCCTCAATGCTTTATTATACTTCGCCCAAATTTTTATCTAATTTTTCCCATATCTTTTCAAATATCTTGATTCGTTCTCTGGCAAAATTTGTTAAATAGTAAAGTTCGCCATATTTTTTCTCTTTCGATACTTTTACGAGTCCATTTTCAACCAGAATTTCTAAGTGGTGCTTAACTGTTTTGTAATCTAGCTTCAAATCTTTTGTAAGTTGGTTAGCATTACGTGGTCCTTCTGAAAGTAAAAAAAGTATTTGTAATCTGTTGGGACCACCTTTAGTACCTGCTATGAGATGCCACAGTAAATTATCTAGATCGTCAGAAGCCACAGTAACTATTGAAATGATAACGTTTAAAATAAGAAGCCAGAGTCATAATTAATCATGGTTAACGTAGCAATTGTCAGAGCGTTTACGAAAAATGAGGTGGGAGGAAATCTTGCCGGTGTTTGTCTTGATGCAGATTCGCTATCAGATCAACAAATGCAAAAAATAGCTAAAGCAATTGACTTGTCCGAAACAGCATTTGTTCAAAAATCTGATAACGCTAATTTTAGAGTAAGATTTTTTACAAGAGTAAGCGAGATAGCCTTGTGCGGACATGCGACCATTGCTACTTTCAGCTTGTTAGCCCAAAGAGGCATAATTAGTACTGGAAAATATACTCAGGAAACTGGTGAAGGTGTACTGAATGTTGAAATTACCTCAGATGGAGTAATATTTATGAATCAGGCTCTGCCTAGATTTATTGGTGAAAAGAATAAAGAGGAATTGGCTTTGGCACTTGGAACGGAGAAAAATAAGATATCTGCAACCCTACCAATAAAGATTTTAAGTACCGGAGTAGCTACAATAATAGTACCTATGAATTCCCTAAGAGATATTATGGATTTGAAGCCAGATATGAATAAAATTACAGAACTGACTAAAGAATACGATGGCCTAATTTATGCATTTACAACGGAAACGATAACCCCAAATGCAACAGCACATGGGAGAATGTTTGATCCTTTGGCAGGAATCCCTGAGGAATCGGCAACGGGAACTGCAAACGGTGCATTAGCTTGCTATATGGTAAATCAAAGACTTGCTGAAGGGGACAAACCACTAGTTTTTGAACAAGGTTACGCAATGGATCTACCATCAGAGCTACTGGGAAGAATAGAAATGAAAGGAAACAAGATAGTAGGAGTAATTATAGGAGGACGAGGAGCAATAAAAGAAGAAAAAGAAATTAGTTTAGATTAGGGTTCCAGCACAACTTTCATTCCTTCTCCTTTTTCCAGAATATCAAAACCTTTTTGGATTTCGCACTTGAGAAAATAGAGAAAGCGGGGAAGGAATTGCAAATAATATAAAAAGAGAAAAAAGAGAAGAAAAATCCAAGACTCAAAACTCTGGACTTCAAAACGGTCAGAGAACGTATCGCTTATCTATGGAAACGTATTTCTGAATGTCAAATACTATATCTACTACGTTGAGTACATTTGCAAACACTACGTAACTTATGCTTATACCCAACGCAAAAACTAATCTTTCATAAATAACAACTGGAATCAACGCAGTCCATGCTGCTGCAGTCATCGGAATAGACCATGCCCAGATTGCACCGCCTACAGCATGAGTAACAAATGTTGCACCGAGGCTTAACAAGAAAAGCTGCGGGTATGATTTTAACACTTTTCCTAATATGGGTATTCCTGAAAGCAAATCTCCGACCATGCTCAAAGCAAGTTTTAATGATGAAATACTTTCAACCGCGTAATTTATCGTAATTACTGACAACGGAACCAACCAGAATAATGCAAAATACCATGCTCCTGCACCTGCTGGAGTTAACCAAAATGCTAACATAGCTAAGAGTGGAACGGTTAACATAAATTTATTATCACTAAAACTAGACTTGGCCTTACTGAAATAGTAAGCACCAAAAAGCATTGGTAAAACTCTTACAAAATTAAGAATAGTCAACTGTTTTCCATTTACAAAAAAATCAAGTAATTGTGCAACTAAAACTGTCCCTACACCTATTAGAGAACCTAAGAATCCGCCTGCTATGGGTCCCCAAAACTGGAATAGAGTAAAAAATTGATTTTCAGCTCCTACTAATTTTGAAAAATTAACTCTTAAACCTATTACTGAAAGCACAATAAATAAAAGCGCAAAAATTAGACTTTTTCTAGATAAAAATTTATTCATGAATCCACCCCAAATAATTTATTTAATAGTATTAGTAATAAATCTATATTAAAGTCAAAAACTTTAAATACCTACTTTAGATATGATGCGAACTTTTTTCCAAATTCAACAGCTTCTTCAAGTGATTTATTTTTTTGTAGTATCTCCTTTTCGTAATCTGCCACCGCAGAATAAGTACCAAAAATATCTAGGCGATGATGAAATGAGAATGAACGCAGTGCTTCATCACATTTTACGATTGATTTTTCACTTGCCCCGCCGACACAAACCAATGCAACTTTCTTTCCCAGATATCTTGGAGGTTTGCAATAGGGATTTGAACGATCCATAAAATTTTTCATTATTCCTGAGACATTATCAAAATAGACTGGTGTTGCAAGTATTACTCCATTTGCATTATCAAATTCATTAAATATCGGACTTAAATTATCTTGTACAATACAATAATTCTGATAGTAACAATCGCTCCAACCACAACATTGCTGGAATTTTAATTCCCTAAGAAAAATTAGTTTTACCTGCGCACCTTCGTTTTCACAGCCTTTGGCAACTTGTCGCAGTATTGCATCTGTATTGCTATCACGATGGGAACCTGAAATCGCAATTATTTTTTTAGTAGTCATACTTCAACCCAGTAATCAAGACCCGACATAATTGTTGCTCTGAGCAACAATATGCAATTGACGTGAAAACACGTCGATGCGCAATTGACAACAGAAAAAGTTGTCAATGCGCATTGTTTTCTCTGGAAAACAATTGCGCATTATTTTCTGCGGAAAATAATTGTGCCCATAAATAGATATTTCTATTTATCGGGAACACAAAACTGAAAAATATTATTAAGCCAAGTACAGGAATCGAACCTGTCTTCTCCGCTTTCTAAAAATCGTTTGTCCTAAAGACAACATAAAAGCGAATACTGACCTACACCAATTTTATAAAATCACTAGATTTTCTTTCTTGGTGCCGCTAGATTCTTTCTTTTTCAAAGAAAGAAGGTGGCGTTGCAGGCGGGCGCATAACCTCTCTGCCAACTTGGCGTATAGATATTGTATGCCCACACATATTTTTAAATTGTTTTAATAAGAAATGAGTTACTAATTGTATGAGTTTTATATAGTTAGTAGATATTAGTTTAATTTATTGGGCAATTGAATTGCGTTAATTCAATGCTCATAAATTACAACAGTAATTTATTGGGCTTGTAGCTCAGCTAGAGTACCGAGACTCAAAATAGAGAACTCGAAACTTCTGAAATGGCTAGAGCGTCGGACTTTTAATCCGCAGGTCGAGAGTTCAAAGGCTTTTACACTGGTAAATGAAATTCTCCAGGAAAGCAGAAATTCTCTCCAAGCCCGATTTTTATTTTTTCTTTATTTCTGCTACTCTAAGTCATACCTCATGAAATAATAAAAGAAGAAAAGAAAAATTAATCGAAACGTTACACGTCAGCTTGAGCTGAGTGCTCAAATCTGTCCAAAATCTTACGATTTTAGACATCATGATAGAGATGGAATTCCCAAGGATGAGGTCTTAGATTGACCTGATTTATCTCATCACGTTTTCTTTCCGTCCAAATTTCGATGAAATCTTTAGTGAAAACTCCGCCTTCTAAAAGAAATGCGTGATCTGCTTCCAACTCACCTAATGCACTCTTCAAACTACCAGGCATTTTCCTTATCTTTGCAAGTTTATCTTTAGACATCTTATAGATATTCTCAGTTACTGGTTCACCAGGATGTATTTTTCTCTTTATACCATCCAATCCAGCTAAAAGCATTGCTGAAAACGCAGTATAAGGATTGCAGCTTGGGTCCGGAGGCCTGTATTCTATTCTTCTTGATGCTGGCCCAGCACCTTCAGCAACAGGAATTCTTATTGCTGCACTCCTATTTCTATAACTGTATGCAAGATTGACTGGAGCTTCAAAACCAGGAACTAATCTCTTATATGAGTTTGTAGTTGGATTTAATATTGCTGCCAAAGCTCTTGCATGTGTAAGCAATCCACCGATATAATATAGTGCATTTTCACTTATACCGCCATAGGCTTCACCAGCAAAAAGATTATTTCCTCCGGCCCAGATACTTTGGTGAGTGTGCATACCACTTCCGTTATCATTGAATAATGGTTTAGGCATAAATGTTGCAACTTTGCCATGTTTCTTTGCAGTATTTTTTACAATATATTTGTAAATCTGCATTTGATCTGCCGACCTAACCAAGGTATCATACTTAATACCAATTTCGCACTGACCTGCAGTGGCAACTTCATGATGATGTTTTTCAACAGTAATACCGCATTTCATCATTGTCAAAATAGCATCACTTCTTACCTCGTGCACAGCATCGTGAGGTAAAACTGGGAAATAACCTTCCTTATGCCTTGGCTTGTATGCAAGATTGCCTACGCCGTTGGTACCTTCTTTTCCAGAATTCCAAATACCTTCTTCAGAATCTATGAAATAATAACCAGAATGTTCATTCTGAGAATACCTGAGATCATCGAAAATAAAGAATTCGGCTTCAGGACCAAAATATGCCGTATCCCCAATTCCACTTGAGTTTAGATATGCCTCTGCCTTTTTTGCCATGGTTCTTGGATCTCTGGAATACGCTTCTTTTTTTATTGGATCGTAAACATCACAGGTAACACTTATGCTTCTACTTGAGAACGGATCAACAAAAACAGTAGAATAATCCGGAATTAGATACATGTCGCTTTCATCTATTTCCTGAAATCCCCTTATGCTTGAACCATCAAATGGCAATACATCTTTATCACTGAATTCCAGCATGGCAAGAGGCATAGTAAAATGCTGCCATTGACCGTGCATATCTACGAATTTAACATCTACAAACTCACAATTATTCTTTTGAGCCAATTCCTTTGCCGCAGTTCCATAGTCGTTTGTCATAGTTATCACCAAATAAACTAAACATTTGTATTGTGTTTTTTGTAGTTACTACACATATTTATATGTTATCTGAAATTTCCTAAACGTTTGAGCTAACTATTTTAAAGCATTATGAACAAATGTTTGTTATGATGAGGTAATTTATATGAAAACAAAACAATTGGACGATGTTGACAAGGAAATTTTAAAACAACTAAGAAAAAATTGCAGACGAAGTTATAGAGAACTAGCTAAGGTGATAAATTTAAGCCCTGCTGCACTCATAGAAAGAATAAAAAAACTTGAAGAAAGAGGAATAGTTACACAATATGTCGCCGTACTAAATTATCAAAAACTTGGGTTTGAATATATGGGAATAATTAATGTAAATATAACTAAAGGTGCACTATTAGAAGTACAAAAGAAAATTGCAGGTTTTCCAAATGTAGCTACAGTCTATGATATAACTGGAGAATACGACTCAGCAGTAGTGACAATTTGTAAAAATAGGCATGAACTTAGTGCATTGATAAAAAAAATAAATAATATACCTCAGGTTCAGAAAACTAATACCAATGTGATATTGAATGTAATAAAGGAAATGAGAGAGTTTGATGCGGTTTAAACTCGAGACTCAAGATCAACAAATCGATAAGACGATTTGTGATCCATAAATACAACAGTATTTATCGGACCCGAAACACAAGACCAGAAACAAAAAATGGACTCGAGGGGAGAGACGAAACACTGGACTCGACAGTCGAGACCTTTGTTCTTTCGCACCCCTGGCCTCTCGCACGCCAAGCGAGCGCTCTACTGTTGAGCTACGAGCCCAGTTTAGAAATATCTAAATTCTCTTCGTTCATAAAAAAATTGCTTCAAGATCTCGTAACCTTTGGTTACGATCTCCCAAGTTCTTCGAACTTCAGGATGGAGAGATATAAGTTACGCTGTCGCCTCTCAATAGAATTGTTCCAACGCCTCGCTTTACTTCACCGTTAGCAAGTTGTTCAGCTTTCTCAAGAACTATATTCATGTGTACATCGTAAGCAGCCATTACTCCTCTAAATTCAGTACCGCCTTTTAAACCAACAATCACTGTGTTGTTCAAAGAACTGTTCAATATATCAAATGGTCTTTTTTCTGGCATTCAAATCATTCCTCCTAAAAAATAAATTCAAAGCAAATAACTTTGTTATTTACAACTATTAAAGAAATGTATTTCTTTAATATCTATTTTTATAATCATCCTAAGGATTTTTAATATGCTCTACTACTCCCTTTTCTTTTACGATAACGACATGATGAGCAGTATTCCTTAGTGCGGCACTAAACGCAACGTCAGTTGCAACAATCAACGTAAGTTTACCTTTAGCTCTTGCCTTAACTAAAACAGGAAGAAAATCCGTATCGCGGGTAACAAGTGCGATGGCATCAATACCTGGATCGAGAACATACTCCATTGCTTCGATAGCCATGGTAACATCCACATCTCCAGTCGTAATAATCGTCTCAAATCCTTGATTTCGCATTGCTTCAATTAATTTATCGGAAGCATACTGATCAAGATAAACTCTAGCAACTTTTATGTCACCGTATTTAAAAATTTCATTTTTTATGTCTGCAAGATCAACGCTAAATGCTTTTCTAAGTATATTTGGACCGTCCACTAGCACTGCTATATTCGGCCTATCTTTTTTGAAAAGATTTAAAAGATTTTTTAGAAACGACATGATAACCACAAATTAATTATAGATAACTTGATAACTTAAATAATTTAATTGCATTCTTTGTAGTTTGCAAAGCAACAACATCGAATTCCAATTTCTTCAGCTCGCATATATATTCTACAGATTTGGTTACTTCTTCCGGCAATCGTACTACGGCAGGTGCATCAGTTTCGACAAGCATATATTCTAATCCTATGGAGTTTATAACTTTTTTCCTTTCCTTGGAACGTACTGGAGGAATGGATATGTAAGAACCAATATCTATTGCATTAGAAGCTTGCTTTTCATCTCCTGCAAAAAAATGCATCATTATTCCGTTAGAAAATTTTCTTTCTTTAAGCATACGAATACAATCATCATCAGATTTTCTTGAATGGATTACAATAGGTAAATGAGTTTCTTCCGCAAGTTCAATCATTCGTTCAAATACCAATTTCTCCTTTTTCTTGTCTTCTTCATTCTTTGCCCAATGATAATCTAGACCAACTTCGCCTATGGCCACAGGTTTAACTTTACTTTGTTTGATTACTTCGATCCATTCTTCCAATTTTTCAGTTCCTTCTTTCAAAGCAGTTTGTGGTGCAATACCAAGGACTAACGGAATTTTTAATTTTTCTGCGATCAAAATATTTTTTAAATTTGCACCGTTAGAATAACCAACAGTTATAGGTAGAAATCCTGGTGACGGAACATAATCCTTGATAGATTCCAAATGACAGTGAGCATCAATTAACATAGTAAGAATAGAACATAGGGCAAATTTATAAAGAATTTGTCATCGAAACCAAGAAATTTACTAAAATTTGTGACCCATTTTTCGCTTCGGCAAAAAATTGGAGATTTGTTCAACAGAACAAACAAAATTAAAAAAAATATTATTATTTAACATCGATAGAATTTACAGTAAAAAACAAATAAATGAAATATGTAACGACAAATTGAACGTCCGATAGATTAACATCACTTGGAGTAGCATTAAAAAACCTTAGCGTCTATAAGATTTAATATAATTCTACATTTAGAATTAATTATCGATAGGTGTACTTATGAATGAAAAGATTTTTTTAACAGCCAAAGACTTAAAGGAAGGGAAATATATACTCATAGAAGACATACCGTGTCGAGTTGCAGATATTGACAAATCTAAATCTGGAAAACATGGTGCTGCTAAGATGAGAATAACTGCCATAGGAGTATTTGATGGACAGAAAAAAATTATGCTAACTCCAGGAGATGCTGATGTTGAAGTTCCGATAATAAACAGAACCAATGTTCAAATAATGAGTGTAAGCGGAAAGACCGCACAAGTAATGGACTCTCAAACATACGAGATATATGAAATAGAAATTCCAGAAGAAATGGTAGCCAATGCAGCTTCTGGTAAAGAAGCAGAAATTCTAGAAGCAATGGGAAGAAGAAAAATGGAGAGAATTAAATAGAGGGATATTACATGACAACGATTGAAATAGTTTCACAAGTAGAAAATAAACTCTTGGGCAGAAAAGAATTAACTGCAAAGATTGGATTTAGCGGACCTACGCCAAATAGAAAGGACATTCGTTCTACCATTGGTGGAAAAATAGGAGCAAACCCAGAATTAATGGTACTTGGTGAAGTTAGAAATGAATTTGGAACTACTAACTTAACAGTTACTGCTCATATATATGATAATGTTGAACTTATGAAGAAAAATGAACTCTACCACCTTATGGTAAGAGACGGACTTGCTCCAAAAAAGGAGAAAAAGAAAAAAGTAAAAAAAGTAGCAGCACCTAAGAAACAATAATGAGGGATGACACTTATGGCAGATGACAAGAAGAAAGACGCACCGAAAAAAGCAGCAGCACCAGTAAAAAAAGAACGAGCTACTAAAGCATACAAGCCAGGAAAAAACTGCCTGAAGTGCGGTGCAGGTTATAGACTTGCTGAACATACTAATAGAAGAAGCTGCGGTAAATGCGGTTACTTCGAAAAAAAGTAACGTTAAATACCGATACGGAGCATCTGAAAAAATGAAAAGGCTCCTTCTTATTCTATTTTTTATTTCTCTTTTATTAACAATATTTTTTATAACATCAGATAAAACAAATTATTTGTATGCCATAACATTGCATTTAGGACTAGTATTTATTTCGCTTTTTTTCCTGTTTAGAAAAGATATTAAGACCACATCCTCTGACCTTGGGATTCCATTTGACATAATGAAACTCGCCAAATATATTGTAATTGGACTCGCAGTAATATTCATAGTAAGCATAATAATCAGCCAACTAATGATGCATTTTGGATTGTGGGATCAGTCCAAGGTGAGAGAACGAATTGTAGACATGCCATGGTATATGTTAGTCCTTGCAGTAACGATCGTACCGATAAGCGAGGAACTGTTTTTCCGTGGATTGCTTGTGAATAAAATTGGAATTATACCTGCAGGCATATTATTTTCGATTGCGCACTTTACCTATGGATCCTGGGCAGAAATATCAGTTACACTTTTCATAGGTCTTTGGTTCGGTTATCTTTATAAAAAATCAAAGAGTATACTACCTACGATGGCAATACATTTTATTTATAATCTACTTTCTATTTCAATAATAATATTGGCTACACGGGCAGGATTACTATGAAGGTCTTAGGAATTGAATGTACGGCCCATACCTTGGGGATAGGAATCGTAGAAAATGGCAAAGTACTTTCCAATATCCACGATGTCTACAAGCCTAAGAACGAAGGAATAATACCAAGAAAAGCAGCTGATCACCATGCAGAAGTATTTGCAAGCGTATTGAAAGCTAATCTTGATGCAGCTAAGCTTAGCATGAACGACATTGATCTAATTGCATTTTCACAAGGCCCTGGAATTGGTGCTCCATTAAGCGTAGGAATAGCAGGAGCAAAATATCTTGCTGCTAAATTTAACAAAAAAATGATTGGAATAAATCACCCTTACGCCCACGTAGAAATAAGCAAACACCTTACTGACTTGAAGAATCCTTTAGTTCTTTATTTGAGCGGTGGCAACAGCCAAATTCTAGTAGAAGAAAAACAAGGATACCACGTACTAGGTGAAACCCTAGACATAGGAATTGGAAATTTGTTTGATACTTTTGGCCGTGCAATAGGACTAGAGTATGCACATGGAAGTGTGCTCGAGCAACTAGCTAAGCAAGGAAAATATGTTGAATTACCCTATACAGTCAAAGGGATGAACCTGGTTTTTTCTGGATTATTGACCCAGGCTGAAAAATTATTCAAAGAAGGAAAGAAAAGGGAGGACCTCACCTACTCAATCATGGAAACTGCATTTGCGATGAGTTGTGAAGCAACTGAACGCGCACTATTCTTAACTAGGAAAAAGGAATTGATTATTTGTGGAGGAGTAGCACAAAATAAAAGATTGCAAGAAATGCTGAAGAGCATGTGCAAAGAAGATAATGTAAAGTTCGGTGTTGCTCCTGATGAATTCAATAGAGATAACGGTGCAATGATTGCCTATGCTGGTTCAGTTTTGTATAAAAAATATGGTGCGATGAAGCTGGATAGTTGTAAGCCGATAACGAATTATAGAATAGATACGGTTGATTATATTGCTAGAGGCTAGATGATAGGGCATTAAGAATAACATTTTGTTTACCATAACTTTTTATGACACATTCCCCTAAGAGATAATAAACGAAGGTGCATATATGGCAAAACCAATAGAGCAGACTCCTACTTTAAGAGGAAAAAGTATCACTAAATTTTACGAAACCTTACATAGAGATCAGACTATGCCAGACCCAAAAAGAATTGAAATGATAAAAAAAGGCATAGATGTATTTTCAAGAATATCGAGGAAATAATATATGGTAAATCCTTGTAGCCTTTGTACTGCCAGATGCTGTAAGCAATACCTAATCACAGTAACTTCTTTTGATGTTTTGAAAATCCATGAAAACACTAGGAAACCAATAGAGGAATTTGCAGAACTTGCAGACCCGAGAATTTTGAATATAGATAATGATACAATACTTGAGTTTTACGATAGTAACGCTAAATATCCGGACTGCAAAGTTTTAGCAATTAAATCAGGGCCGTGCCACTTTCTAACTAAAGATGACAAATGTTCTATACATGAATTTGCACCGCTTACCTGCAAAAGATATCCGTTTGGACCTGATGGCAAGATTACAGAGGGTGCAATTTGCCCTGCAATTTCAAAAGTTCTTTTCAGTTTTATGAAAGTAGAAAATGATTTGCCCATTCGGCCACCACAGCCTAAAGGCTGTGGTTTCATTAGGGCCGAAGGGCAAAGTTGTGTAAATTCGGCACTTCCTCCCAAGGTTAAAACCATGAGTTTCCGTGCCGAATTGACACATGATAAATTTAATGTGCAACTAAAAGCATACAAAGAAATAGTGAAGAAATGGAATTCTAGACGAGGAAAGTTGTCTGAATGCATGGAATTTTTAATAGAGGAAAGTAAGAAAGAAAATTAATGAGGAATAAAATGTTATATAAACTCCTCCAATTTCTTCCCAATCAGATCTGCTTTTTTCCAGGGAAACGAATAACTTTTTTCATTTTCTTCAAACAGATGTATGGGTATGAATCTCCAGCCTAATCTATTTCTTCTCCATGCAATAAGAGAGGTAATGCCAGTATTCTCTTGCCAGTGCCGCATGCCTTCAAACTGATCTTTCTTAATTTGCAGTGATGTTTTTTCATGAGCTTTTGATTCTATGGCATATTGAGCACCATGTTTGAACAATAGCAAATCAGGAGATAGAGAAGAAACTCCACTGCCGGCTGCGCGTATTACCGAGTAACCCTTTTCAGAGAAGTATTGGATTAGTTCACGTTCTGCGCGAGAGCCTTTTTGGTAAGTTGTCATCACTTTGACCTCTTCGAAAAGAAATATAAAGTTATCCTATGACTATCTAGTGATTATTATGAAAGCACTGATTTGTATTTGTTTATTGGCAATGTTTTTGGTTTTAGGATGCGTACAGACTCCCGTAAGTTCTCCTGATGCTAATACTAGTATTGATGATAATGCTAATTATGCCACTATAGAGACAGACAAAACAATTCCCGATGTTACTGATGCTACAGTAGGTAAAGCAATAACTAAATTTGATCTAATTGAAGATGTTAGTGAAGTTGAAATAGAAGATGTTGAGAGAGTTGAAGCAGAAGAAACTGATGCAAATGATAATGAAACTAATGAAGTAGAAAGAAGGTTGCTCGGATCCCATAGATCAGATATGATTTGTACAGACACTGATGGTGGAAGAAATTATACGAGAAGAGGAACTACGGTTAGCTTTAATAATTCGACAAGAGTAGCAGAGACTAAAACAGATAAATGTGTTTTAGGAGGCATGCTTCTTACTGAGTACTATTGCGCTTCCGATAGAAATATAATATCTTATCTTTATCCGTGTTCTTGTTCTGATGGTGCGTGCAACCCACCGTCTCCTAGGACGTGTACAGACTCTGATAACGGCAAAAATTATAGTAGAAGAGGCACCACTATATCTTCTAATGCAACAGAATCTATAGAAGAAACAGATTCTTGTCTTGCTGGTCGTCTTGTAGAATATTATTGTAGATTAAATAATATGACAGGATCAGAGACACATGACTGCCCTGAAGGTTGTTCTTATGGCAAATGCAATCCAGCTGTCATAAATTCAACAATCATAACTTCAGTACCTTCACCTACAACGTGTGTAGATTCTGATGGTGGCAATAATTCTAGTAGAAGAGGTACAACAAATGTTATGAGTGGAACTAGAATAGTAGAGACTAGAACAGATTATTGCAGTGGAAACAGAGTTGTAGAATACTTGTGCAGAAGCAGCAGCATAATATCAGTATCACTAACGTGTCGTAATGGCTGTTCCGATGGACGTTGTAATCCTGAACCAGTGGTTACATCCACTACGGATTCTGTCGTTGTCTTTGACTCGCCTGGACAAAGACGATTACTAATTATTAATGACCTGAATCCAACAACAGAAACTTTAGCAGGCATAACTGTAACCGTAGAGAATACTGTCGCATCCATAAGAATAGGCCAGACTCAATCGTCATTAGGTAGTTCTTCAACAGAAGTACTAGAAAGTATGGACTTTGCTTGCGTAGAATCCGGATCATTTGCTATGGTCGATACCATAGACGCAGATGGATCAAAACGTGGTATTGACCCTTCTACACTAAGTGCGTCTGGTTCAGATAATTCCTATCGTTACTTTACAATACCTAGCAGTTTAACAACACCTTATTGGTTAAGAGTGTTATACGGAGAATGGTATGTTGCTTCTAGCACTACTGCTACGTGTTTTGACAAAATATCTACCCGGGTAGTAAACTGTGCTGGTAATGGTACGGTTATTAAATATTTTGACATTCCAGTTACAAGCCACCCTAATGGCAAAACAATAGCTCTAAAGATGAGTGGTTTCTTACCAGATGGAACATTCTATGGTGAAACATATTACTGTGGATTATATGGCGGGTAACTTCTTTCTTAAGCCTTTTCTTCCCAACTTGGCAAGGAGGTAGCTAAACCAGAAAACAACCGCTCATATTACCGATCTTGTTTATAAATATATTCGAATATTCTAATATACATGAAAAAAGAAATTTATCAGTTGCATGCGGAAATGTGCAAAGTTTTTTCTAATTCTACGAGACTTGAAATTTTAAACCTTTTACGCGATAGTGAGCTAACAGTTTCTGAATTAATAGATAAAACAAAACTGTCTCAGTCTAATGTATCCCAACATTTATCTATAATGAAAAGCAAGGGCATTCTTGTTTCTAGAAGAAAGGGAATGAATACCTACTACACTCTCAGTAACCCCAAAATCATAAATGCCTTCGATATTATTCGTGAAATCTTGATTGAAAGACTAAAAAAGATGAAAAATTTAAGTAAAACTGTGAGGGGATAATATGAAACTTGGAATTGTAATTTCGACTAGTGATATAGAAGCAACTTGGAACGCATTCAGGCTTGCAAACTTCTCAAAAAAAGAAGGCGACGAAGTAAAGGTTTTCCTTACAGGAAAAGCTGTTGACTATGAAGAAAAAGGTACAGAGCATTTTCCTGCAAAGAACGAGGCAGAAAAATTTGTTTCAGCAGGAGGCGCCATTCTTGCATGTGGTACTTGCCTAAAACTGAGGAATAAACCTGGTGACAACTTATGCCCCATGTCTTCATTGAAAGACCTTTATGCACTGGTCAAAGAAAGCGATAAAGTTGTATGCTTCTGACCAGATCTGGGAATTCTAGTTAGGATTTAGTATAATAAATCTATCGCCTTTGGAAGGTGGATGAAGCAATGAAATATCTGGATCTAAAGGAATTGTGTTAAAACTGTCATCTTCAAGACCATAAACTGCAATTTCATCTATTACTCCGGCTTTTGCAACTGATATGAAAGCTTGATTATTAACTTGGTCAACTCCTTCGATATAATGTGAATCGCTATCCAATTCTATGTTTAAGAGTAATTTAGTTTCACCATTTAATTTCAGTTGGTGAATCTGATATGTTGATGGCTGATCAGGAACTTTAAGCACTACATAAAATGCAGTTTCTCCCCCGTATACCCAAAGATCAGGAACATTTGGAAGTCTGTAGAATATTTCTGATACTTTACCAGTATTTATATCATGCACTCTGAATTCATATTCATTAGTATCTGGATTTAAATAAACAGAAGCCAAATTATCTCCAATTCCATAAAGCATCCCAGTATTATCAGAATCACTATAATCTAAAAGTTTTTTTGATTGTGTTGAACCAATATCTAATTTATATAAATCTCCACCACTTGATCTAACCTCAGTGTAACCAGTTAAACTTGGTGCAGACTTGTATCCGATAGTGTTGGTATAAAATATACTATTACCAACTATTGCGATATCAGAACTTGCAGCTGGATAAATAGATAACTGATCTTTAATTTCTGGTTTTTTAGGATCAATAATTATAATATCCTTAATTTCTGTTTCTTCTGGATATCCCCAATCTCGTAAAATAAATAGTTTATTATTTTTAGTCATCAGATAAAGATAGCTTTGTGCATAACTTGGAGATGTAATCCTGTAGAAATTATAGGTTTTATTCAAGGTAGGAATAGTGCCTAGTATTGCCCTATATTCAGTATCCCAGGTTATAGGCGTACCGGTTCCAATATAGGTATACAACTCTCCTTCGCTGACATCAAAGTTAGAAACCCCACTTGTTTGTTTTCCAAGATTAGCAGAATATAGGATAAGAACAGTATTTGGCGAAATTTGTAATTGAGTTTCTTGATTCTCTGAGACATTGTCCTGGGTTTTTTGACCCTCAGTGGTTTTATCCTGATTTTTTTCAGTTTCATTTAGAATAGAAGTTTTTGAAGTTGAATCTTTAGAGGTTTCTTGAGATTTGTCAGGTTCTAGAATCGGAATCTTTTTTTGAATCTCTTTTTGAACAGTACAACCGCTAAGAAAAACCAGAAGCATTAGAAAAATAACAAGAACATGAATTTGTTTCATATCTTTTTATTAGATTACTATATTTATAAATACGTCATTCTAGCTTCCAGTCTCTACCCTCAACCCACTACTAATTACATTAACATCTAGAATCTTCAAACCTTTTTTCTTCCAGAATTTTTTAAGGTTTATTTTGTCTTGTTCACTTTTGCACAGTGCAACAATACTATCTCCACCACCTGCACCAGGTAATTTACAGACAAATGCACCGTTTTGTTTGCTCTCTTCAATTAATTTAGTGTGCTCATCTGTCTCTATGCCAACTCCTGCGAGTTTACCAAGTTCCTTTGTCAATACTCTCCCTTCCTCAAAAAACTTAACAAATGAATTCAAATCTTCCATTTCTAAAGAATCGATAGCTTCTTCGTTGGCTTCATTTAATTTGTCCATAATAGTTAGATAATTGTTCTTGTTGTTTTTCTTAAACTCCATAACTTTATTTACGGAGAAAGTAGTTGACATAGAATCTTTTGGAAAACTAGCTGCTAGAAGCTTGAAACCAGGTGGCATGTTTACACCCATAACATCGTAATCTAACTCAGTTTCAAATAATTTCCCTAAAGAATCGATAGTTAATTTCTCAGGAGAATATCTAGAATACCCTACTGAACCAAAGCAGGAAGCTGCAACATCGAAACCACTGCCGACTTTGCCTTGTGATAATGCATGAGCATACTGAGCTAAAGTATGGAGTAAGTCAATGTCCGTAATTTTGAATAGCTTAAGTATTGCTGCCACAGTTGCTACAGTAACTGCAGCACTTGAACCTAAACCACTTTTTCCCCCTTCTACTGAGAATTGCTTGTCACTTTGAGTTGTGATTTCAAAACCGGAAACACTGATATGTTTGAACTTGAGATAATCCAGAACAATTTTTATTGCGTTAAGAACGAATTTAGCAGGAATGTTATTTTGAGTTCCAATTTCACTAGTTGTTGTTTCAATCGTTATTTTAAATTGAGGAATGTCAATTAGAATTTTATCATCTTTCCTTGGTTTGACAGTAGCATGAACATATGCATCTACTGCTAGAACATAGGCAAAATTTGGCCTTTCCAGTACTGAGTAACCGCCAATTAGAAGTATTTTTCCTGGTGCTGATGCTGTGATCATAAAATCATTTTTTATACAAAGTTTTTAACCACCATTGTTTGAAGAATGGAAGGGTCAAAGTAGAAAGAATAAATGCAAGAGATGGAATCAAAGCATCTAGAAAAGGATTTGGAGTTTTAATGAGATTAAATAGGAAAACTGCAATGAGATAAATAGAGATACCGATTATCGCACGTCGTGTTTTGCTGGTTTCCCATGATTTGTCTGTATCTACACGTGCATTACGTTCTTTGATTTCTCTAATTTCTTTATTTTGTGCCATTTGAATCACTCATATATTCTCGGATTGGGTTTAACATCCTTTCTTCTATTGCTGAAACATATTTATGATTACCTATTATGTGACCAAATTTAGTTTTTATCTCTGTAATGAATCTGTGGAGTTCTAATGTATTTTCAACTATAATGTCAACTTCTATATCCCAACTACCTATGCACTTGTTTAGGAAGATAACATTATTATGCTCTAAACAGAAATCCAAGAACTTCTTTTCTTTTTCCTGTGTCATGCCTCTGAAAGAAATTAGAATTTTATAGTATTCAAAACCTAATTTTTTAGCATCAAACCAAGCAGTGTAACCAAGAATAAACCCTTCTTTTGTAAGGCGTTTCATACGGTAGTTCACTGCGTCTGGCGTCAGACCAACTTGCTGTGCCATGTCCACAGTAGTTGCACGCGCATCGTTATAGAGCGAAGCTAGGATTTTCATGTCAGTCATATCCAGCTTTTCCGCTGGCGCAACTTTCTCTAAAGGAAACTCAGGATGCCGTTCCCCTTCCAAAGCACGATTCCATGAAAGATAAGTCTGATAGGTCGTAGTTGCAACAGTTTTTTCTACGATGCTCTTCCCGAATTTTTCTGTTACTAAATTTATGGCATCTTCGACTTCTAATTCGTCCCTAGCGATTATGCGCCAGAGCACGTCATATGCCCCTTCACAAACGGCGCCCCACAACGTTCGTGAATAGGATTCGAAAAGTGCAAGCACGTCTTTCTCTGTCTTTTCATCAAACACATCGAACTTCAAGTAGATTCTGTAGCCTTTGAAACCTAGTTTAGCAAGATTTACGTCTGCAAACAGTGAGGAAATTGTTCCTGAATTCTTCAACTGCCTTAGGCGTCTTTCAACGGAGCTACTGTTCAGTTTCAACTCTTTGCCTAGCTGAGTAAAGCTCATTCTAGAATTGAGGTAGAGCAACGTGAGTAGTTGCTTATCTTTCTTATCGAGTTTTTGCATGTTCAATTTTCCCCCAACACTTTTTACGATTTATTTCCTTACTTCTTCACCTAATCTTTCCAAAATTTCTTTCTTAATATCATCAAAATCAGGAACGACTTTCAAAAGTTGCCTTAAATCCTGATTCCACTTTAGCCTAAAATCATCAATCTTAACAACTATCATTTTTAATTCAAATTTTTCATCATAATAACTAAATTTTTTACCTATTAACATAGTATCTAATTTTACCTCTTTCCTCATGAGAAACCATATGTCGTAAAGATCTCTTGCAACAGTTCTGGAAATAGCAGCATGAATTTTCTCAGCGAAAAGTTCCTCTAACGATAAAACTTTTACTGATGTTTTTCCTATTAAATAACTATCGACAACCTCTTTTTCAACAGGCTCCAAAACCAAATTATTTCTAAAACTAAAATCAAATAGTATTCGTTGAGGTTGATTTAAAAGGAAAATAAATTTCAAAGATGCCCTCAAACCAGCAGTAGTCTTTTCTCCTTTTACACCTTCGAATTTTACTCCTCCAATATCTTTATTTTCAAAAATAATATTGAGTTCTTTAACAATTGTTTCTTTATCGATGTTAATAACAGTAAAATCCAAATCTTCTGAAAACCTAGCCTCAGCAAAATAAACTTTTTTGATTGCTGTCCCTCCCTTAAAGACTAAACTGTTTTTTATCTTTGATTTAGAAATTTCATTAAGTACAACTGATAAAACATAATCCTTTTCTAGCATAGCCTGAGGAATTCCTTCCTTTGCTGATTTTCTCCTTAAATCATTGATATTCATCAGTATCCTTCCATAAAATTGAGTAATTCTCTTTCACTTATATTTATTTTAAGACCCCATTTTTTCGAATAGAGTAATACTTTTTTTGAAGACGTGTGGTCTAGCCAATTAAATCCTATAAATTTTTCTTCTAAACGCTTAGAGTATTTTTTTAATTTTAGCATCTCCAGTAAATACCCCAATCTTCTTCTGACGATACTTTTCTCCATCTTGACCAAAGAAATGAATTTGTCCCAGTTTAGAGATTTTCTTGAAGAATAAATTGCACCTACCACAACTTCGATCCCAAGACAGTACTCTGGAAATAGTAACGCATCTATTATGGTTTGTTCTTTGGAAGAAATATTTATCTGTGTTTTCTGAATTGTTTCCCTTGTCACATCTCCCAACTTGGGTTTTTTTACAAAAATAAATTTTGTTTGTACTGCTTCCAGTACTTTTTTCTGTCGTTTTAGAGCAACATAAACCGTGCGGGGAATTTGTTCTGTCATGCCCCAATAATTCATTGCACTAATAAATCCAATATAATAATTTTCGGTTTTCACCAGTGCAGGCACAATAACAAATGCATGTTCTGACCAAAGTCCTTTTTCTCCGCTTCTTAACGGAGCGAATAGATAGGTTCCCTTTTGCAAACATATTATACGGTTTTTCTTTCTTAATCTCTTAATGACGTTTTTAACTGATGCATCTGAACTCTGTAATACATTTTTTGCATCCTTAAAACTAAAAATAAAACTTTCCCGTTGTTCTAGATAGAATAGCAGCTTTAATTCCATCTCGCCGAATCTCTTTATATTTTGTATCATAAAAGTATCACTTCAGAATACCTTTGATATTTATAATTTATAAATCTTTCTTTGTTGCTATGACTACATACACCTATGTTAATCAACTTCAATTGCGTATTATGTTTCATATTCTACTAATTATCCTAAAATATTTAAATATCTTTCGGTTTTCTTGTGTTTTTTATTGAAAGATATTAAATATACCGCATGAGTAGTTACAGTTAGTGTTTATACAAGAAAAACTTGAGGTGAAACCCATGATAATGAAACTGAATCCTCCGAAGAATGTAATGAAGATGAATGAATGGGCAAATGTAGCCAGAGAGCTTCAGGGTGAAGACCTCAAACAAAAAATATATGATAATACGTTAGTAGACCTATGCGGCAACTTGAAAGGAAAACACGTTCTTGATTACGGTGCAGGCCCTGCAGTAATGGCCAATAGAATAGCAGGCCTGGGTGCAGATGTAAGTGTTTATGATATTTCTGAAGAGATGAGAAAAATTGCAGAAAACAGACTAGGAGCACAAAGAGTTTTCCAAGATGCAGCAAGCATCCCTACCAATCAATTCGACATAGTACTTTGTAATTTAGTAACTTGTATTGTTCCAGAAGACGAAGTAGCTAGAATTGCAAGAAACATACGAGTTGCGTTAACTGACAGTGGCACAGCATACATAGGTTTCTGCAATCCGAGAATTCATGATCTGCCAGAATCATTGATAGATTTCAGAATGCCCAGTGGCAGAAAATACGAGGAAAATCATGAATACAAGAAGGTGAAGAAAGAGGGCAGTTATGAGATAATTGAGCTTCACCGGCCAATAGAATGGTATTCCAGAGTGTTTGAAGAAGCTGGGCTCAGTGTTTCAAATATTCACTTTACGCCAGGATACGATGTCAACGGAAGAACAGTAAATGATTTTGTGATATTTGAACTCAAGAAATAATGTGAGGTGAAAACTATGACGACTAACTTACTAAACAAAATTGCAGAATATTTCGAGTTTACCAAACACAAGGCTGATTTCAAGACAGAGATACTTGCTGGAGTTTCAACATTCCTTGCACTTTCGTATATTTTTATTGTAAACCCAGCAATACTCGGACAGGGAGGTATGAATAAAGGGTTTGTTTTCTTCGCTACCGTAGTCGCTTCTTGTATTACTACACTGGCAATGGGATTGTGGGCAAAGAAACCATTAGTTTTAGCTCCAGGATTAGAAATGAATGGATATGTTGCTTTCTTCGTTGTAGGTGCATTGGGATTCACATGGCAAGGAGCTTTAGGCGCAGTATTCTGGGAAGGAGTTTTATGTATTCTATTAACGATGCATGAAATGAGGGTAAGAATAATCAAGGCAGTCCCAAACAGCATGAAAGCAGGATTGTCTTTGAGTGTTGGTGTTTTTGTAGCCATAATTGGTTTAAAAATATCTAACATTCTACTCTATCGTGGCATTACGATCTCTGGAATCGGAGCACTTCTTTCCCATGAAGCATTGGTAGTTTACTTCGGTTTGGCAGTAATTTTATTGCTTGAACGATTCAAAATAACTGGATCAGTTTTGATCAGCATCATTCTCGCAACTCTTTTGGCGTATCACTGGGGCTTAGGTGCCACAGCTGCAGAAGTATCAGCACTTTCTCAAGGATGGTTAGATGGCTTCCTGAAATTTGATCTCGGAGTAATTTTAGATCCTCGAATGTGGAGCGTAATACTAGCATTATTCGTAATAGATTTCTATGGAAGCATAGCAAAATTCATTGGGTTGACTAGAAACACCTCTATAGTAGATGAAAATGGCGATATGCCTCAGATAAAAGAGGCAATGCTAGTCGATGGTGCTGGCACAATAATAGGAGCTGCAGCTGGCACTACTAGCATAATCACCTATGTGGAAAGTGCAGTAGGTATAGGTGCAGGCGGAAGGACTGGACTTACAGCCGTAGTTTGTGCATTGTTAATGCTTCCTTTCCTATTGGTACCAAATCTAGTTGGCGCAGTTCCAGTCATCGCTGCAGGTGGTGCACTATTATTTGTAGGAATAACTTTAATGCCATCAAGAAAAGAACTTGCAAAGTATTCTATGGTGGAAATAATTTCTGTTGCAATGATGGCATTAACAGTATTGTTCACATTTGCGTTGGATAAGGCAATGCTTGTTGGTTTCGGTATTTATATCATTGGTTCAGTAGTGACGGGAAAGGCAAGACAAGTTGATATCTATCTGATTATTTCTACGATACTAATCTTAGTGGGGTTAGTATTACAACAGATGCTCTGAGGTGATGATCATGATAACTAAAACTGAAAATGAAAGCATAATACGAAGAACAGGAAAAATTGCAACTAGTGCATTACTAGTAGCTGGTCTAATGCTTGCACCAAAACCAGCAAAGGCAGATTCTCTAGAGCTTGCTAGCAGCACTAAAAGTGCCACTATAGACATAAAAGCATCTGCAGATTTAACCAAAAAGTTAGGAGTATTTATAAGGGCAAGACCATCTCAGGATTTCAAAACAGGCAATATTAACTCGTTTGGTCTTGTAGATATGACAGTCAACTTGAGAAGCAATGTTGACGCTGTAGGTGAATTACAGTTTATCAGTGGAAGCACAGTTCCAAGGGCAGGTGTTCAGGGTTACACTGGATTGGGTGATGTTAATTTATACTGCATCACTACAGTTGGTCTTAATACCAAACCATATGTCGAAGTATTAACGAAGCTAGGATATACCCCACGCATATCCAACAATATAAAACTTCTTGCTCAGATAGAAGATGTAAGCGACATTAGCAGAAATGGACATCTCTGGAGTACACAGAGATTGAGATTAGGTTTAAATTTAGATACTTGGGGATTTGGAGCTGCAACTGATTTGACAGAAGTAGGTAACAAACCAAAATCAGCTGATGGAAGTTTTAGTTATGCTCCGGGTGCTTTTGTCCTAAAGACATTCTGATATGCTCAGAACAAATGCTTCTCTGAAAATCTTGCACCTTCGCCAATCTTAGACTCTTTCACTTCTTTTATTCCTTTTAGTTCAGCCAGAAGTTTCTTTACTTCTCCAACATATTTTGTAGTTGTATAAACGTGCGCATTTGGCCCAGCATCAAAAGTATATGCAGCAACTGGTGCATCACATTCATAGTTCAACTGATGTACAGCATAGGCAATTTCTCTAGAAACGTCATTCATGTAAAATATGGGCGGAAAGGTATCAAGCATTACAGCGTGCATGTCATTACTTTCCCGCATGATTGTTTCAGCCATGGAATGAAAATCAGTATTTGCTATTGCCTTTCTTACTAGGTTTAACCGCTCCTCAACAGTCTTCAATCTCTGTGAATAAAGCGGTGAAGTTTTTATCGTTTCTTTCATTCCTACTCGTGAACTTACTTTTTTCTCTTTTTCATCAACTATGGAAATAACATTTCTCAAATCCTTCCATTTGTCCTGTGGTGATAATTGAACTGCGTAACTGTCAGAACCGTCCTTTTTAGTTCCAGCTTGCCATTCAACCGCTCCACCAAAAACAGAACGAGTTGCAGAACCAGAGCCAAGACGAGCTAAGAGTGATAAATCGCGAGGCTGCATACTCAATCCTGCAGCCTTACTCGCTGCAGCTGCAAGAGCAGCAAACCCACTTGCTGAGCTAGCCATACCAGTTCCTTTTGGAAATGTGTTTTTAGAAACAACTTTTGCAAACTGTTTTGTTTTAGCTCGAACTCTAACAATATTTAAAAATTTAGTAACTCGTTCGAGTTCGTTTTCGTTTCCAACTTTCCCATCTAAATTTAGTTCATCTCGTTTTAGTTTAGAATCAAATTCAACAGTAGTAGAAGTGCTAAACTGTTCGTCCATTGTGAACGAGATACTACTATTTGTAGGCAAAATGAGTTCTTCGTCTCTCTTTCCCCAGTATTTTATGATTGCAATGTTGCTATTGGCAGTTGCCGTAAATTTTTGAAATTCCATAATGATTGATTTAAATGAGCAAATTTAAAAGAACAGTGAAAAGAATGCCTTTTTATACCCTTTTTAACACATATTAAAACTATGGGAAGATTAGTGTTTGGAGTATTGACAATGGCACCAGAAAGACGAATGCCAAAAATAGCGTTAGCTGAGCCCCTATTAGAGCAAGTAGATAAAAAAGCAGAGTTCAAGAGATGGTTAGTATTATTCTTTATTCAGAGAGGGCAGTTTAAGATTACTGATAATGGATATGCTGAACTAGCGCCACAGGTGCAGAGGCAAAGTTTAGAGTTCGGAGAACCAGTTAGTAATAGAACGAGAGAACCTAGAATGGAAGAAAGAAGAGGATTGACTAAAAAAGAAATTAAAGAACTGGTGTCACGAAGAGTAGAAGAAATGCTTGCAGAAGGGAAGACTGAGGAACTATATACACGGGGATTAATAGATAGACAAAAAAAATTTGACTGGAAAGACAAAGAAGTTAGAATGATTGTAATAAAACAATTACTAAAAATTTTAGGAAAAAAACCAGTAGATGTAGATCATGATGATTTTAAGAGCTGTGGATTAGATGGATTTTTAAAAAGTCGTTACAATGATTCGCCTTATCTAGCATTGATTGAAGCAGGTTATGCATATTCTTTGGATGAAGTAAAAGAACATGGAAAAACTGGAAAATTCAAAACTGATAGGATTTATCCTTGGGAAATAACAAAAACACCGCGTATTTATGATGATAAGGAAATCAGAATTGCAGCAACTAAGTGGCTCCTATGGAAGCTAAAGATAGAACCTAGAAAAATAACAACTACAGTTTTTAGAAAAAACGGAGCAAGGGGAGTAACTGCATACTGTAATGGTTCACCTTACCTCGCATTAATTGAAGCAGGCTATGCATATTCTTTGGATGAAGTAAAAGAACATGGAAAAACTGGAAAATTCAAAACTGATAAGATTTATCCTTGGG
>JAUSHJ010000025.1 GCA_030648615.1 Microcaldota archaeon
CGCGTAGAGATAGAACGCGAAATCTCAGAAAATAAAAGAAAGATAACTGAAATATTAGGCCGGGCAAGTTCCGCAGATATGCGAGAAGCATATGAAGAATATACTGGCCTCACCCAGGTAACAACACCAGAACAAGCATTGGACGTCACTCGGGAAATAATTGCAGAACTGAATAATGGCAGAAGGGCAAAAAAACAATTTAATGCTATGACTGAAGCCGTCTATTTCATGAATAAAACGTGGCTTACTAAATGGGATACTTCAATCAAAAAAATGAGAACGGCTTATTTCGACAAGAGAACGAGCGATGTTCAGAAAAAATGGATTAAAACACATCTTAGAACGTTTGCAGATGGCAGAGCAAAGATGTTAGTCGGAGTAACAAAGGGATTGTTAGACCAGACACTTGCAGAAGTAAAAAGCGGAAAGATGAATGAAAAACCTAAACTCGGAAGAGCAATTGCTAGTCATGCATGGGAAGGAACAAAAACTGTGGGAAGAAAGCTAGGAGAGAATAGTATTAGATTCTGGCCACTACCTGCAGCTGCATTGGCTAGTGTCATAATATTTTCAGCAACTGACCCAGAAACTTCCGGAAAAATCAAAGATGCCTTGAAAACTCCCTTAGCATGGACTGCATTGGCTGCAGGAATTGCAGTGGCAGGCATCTATGGACGAACTATGAAAAATGCAGTAGTCCGAAGCTGGAAGAGCGATAGGGCAAAACATGTTAGAAAAGTATTGAGGCAACCAGCTTCACTTACAGCTATGACAGTGTTTGGAACTGCATTTGGATCTATGTTATACACTGGAGCACAAGTATTTAGTGGAGGATCAGGGAACGTGTTTATAGGTACAACTTTTGCAGCAGGAATATCTGAAGTTGGGATGATTTGGACTATGTTTAGAGTAAACAAAAAAATCAAACGTGATACACTATGACTACTCACACAAGCATAATTCCCAAAGCAAGAAGAAACATAAAACCATACATACCTATGGCTCTGAACTTTGGAGGCGCAGCAGTAGCAGTTACACTTGCAGTATTGACAGCAACAGGAGTATTTGCAAGAAAACCGACCATGTCTGAAGGTATAGCTAAACCAATAGCTCAGGTAACTGCACCGACTCCCGCACAGGAACCAACTACTCAACAACCAGTCGCATTCACTACTGAGGACTCAACAAAATTAACTCCAGCAGCTTCAACAGATAAAAAAGAATTAAACAATGATCAAAAAGTAATGGAATCTAAGAAAGGCGAGGTAATAGCTGCACTTAAAGATGTATTTGCAGGATTATCAAGAACCCCCAGAGAAGATGAGAAAGTTTCAGTAATAGTAACTTACGATAAAGGAAAAATAATATATTTTAGAGTAGTTTATAACTCAGAATACTCTAGTACGAGTATGGCTAACGGAGTAAATAAAAAACTCAGGAATATCAGAGCAGATAAAGTAACTGGAGAATTCAGATATGACATTTCAAAAGAAGAATTAGAACAGATGAAAAAAGATCAGATAACAGAACTAACATCAGCAATCGAAGCACAGAAAGCTAATATTGTAAAAATATTTTATGATTCTTTCAAAAAAGACAACCGCAATCCAAGCACAGTAAAACTCAGATTTACGATTTATAATAATACGAATGGCCAATTATCAATGAACTTGACTGACCTAGACGAAACGGGGGAAAGCGTTGGGGGATGTAGTGGCTGCAGTAATCCAAAAGTAGCCAAAATTCTGCAAAAAATAAAAGTACCAGAAGGACTTGCACAAGATGCTGTCAAAGTAGAGTTCGAAATGTATGTGCCACCTGCAGAAAAACCAGCTCCGAAAGTTGCTACAAAAAAACCAGCAGCGAAATCAACATCCGCACCTACTCCAAAAGCAATAACCAAAGCACCAAAACCAAGAGATCCTAACGAAGAAGCTAAGATTGCAGAAGGTATGGCTTCCTTGATACCGATTCAACCGCTCACAACTCATGAATCTTGTAATGATATTGGCACCAGAGTGAAAACTATAAAAGCTAGTGTGGACAAATTAGCTGGGAAGATTGTACAAGACAACATAGGCCAGATACCAGATACTGTAAATACAGTGACTTTCAGAGTAGAATTGAAAACAGATGGATCAAAAACAGTTGAAGTAATATATGATAGAAGTAAACCTCCTGAATCTAGAAGAGAACCTTCATCTAAAATAAAAGCCGACGCACAAGATATAGCAAAGCTAGACTTCGCACCAAAAGGAGTAGTAACAGGATGTTTCCTTAATTTCAACGTAACAGTAAGATAAAATTAAGTTTAGATATAGGATTAAGTCTAATTATAAAATATAACTGAATCGGATTATAAAATTGAATCAAATTAAATTATAAAATAAAATCAGATTATAAAATAAAAATAAGGCCGAAACACGGCCATTTAAAAGAGATTAATAATTCTTTAACTTTGCCTTGGCTACGTATCCATCTTTTCCGACGTAATACATGTAACCTGGTTGTTTAGCAATTTTTTCGCCACCAACTTTTTTCTTCTTTCCTTTCTTGTTGTGCTTCATTGGTGCTGCCCAAACATAACCATCCTTACCAATGTAGTAAAGATATCCGTCTTCTCTAGTTAATTTTTCCGTACCTACTTTGTCTCCCATGTTTTCACCTAAAGATAGGTCGCGTATGCGGCCTTGTTCATTGTTGCATCATAAACACGTTTTATCGACGTGAATTACTAAACAACGTTTGTATATTCGAGAGAGAATTTATAAAGCTATTGCCGAGGTATCTCGTAAAACCACTGTTTTTAAACATAATTGATACAAATAGTATCTCCTATAGTATTAGTTATACTGAATCAAATAAGTAATATCGGCTTGAGATTATTGATTTTACGTCGTTGGTTCAGGATAGATTGAGACAAGAAAACATTATTGTCTCAGGATAGTCAACTTATTAAGGAGGTTTTTACATGAGATTAGTCATAGCAGACCCAAAAACAGGGAAGTGTTACCAGACAGAACTGGCAAAAGATAAGGAAACGTATATACTAGGTAAAAAGATTGGCGAAACCTTAGATGGAAATCCACTAGGAGCTGCAGGATATACACTAACTTTAACAGGTGGAAGCGATAAAAGCGGTTTCCCAATGAGAGGAGATTTCGAAGGTCAGAGGAAAGGAAAATTACTTCTCAGTTCAGGTCCAGGTTTCAATCCTACATTAAAGGGTGAACGAAAGAAAAAACTCGTAATTGGAAATACCTATACTTCTGAAATAATGCAGGTAAATACAAAGGTAACTGAATTCGGTGGAACTGCACTTGATCAGCTATTCCCGAAGAAAGACGGGGAGAAGAAAAAGTAATAATAAAACGCTAGACTCGAAACGCGGGACACTATATATAGGATATGGAGATAAAACTTATGCAGGCTGAAGTAAACATTGGGCTTTTAGGACACGTAGATCACGGTAAAACAACGCTTACCAAAGCACTTACTGGAAAATGGACTGACACGCATAGTGAAGAAATTAAGAGAGGAATTTCAATAAGACTAGGTTATGCTGATGCCAATGTCTACCAGTGTAAGAAATGCTCCAAATTTATTCTAAAAGATAAATGTGACTGTGGCGGAGCAGGAGAATTAAAAAGACGAGTATCGTTCGTAGATGCACCTGGACACGAAACATTGATGACTACAGTAATATCAGCAAGCAGCATACTTGACGGTGCACTCTTTCTCATAGCAGCAAATGAAACGTGTCCGATGCCCCAAACAGCAGAACACCTTATAGTCCTAAATCTTATAGGCATAAAAAAAGTAGTGGTTGTTCAAACTAAGATAGATTTAGTTACTAAGGAAAAAGCACAGGAAAATTATAAACAAATAAGGGAATTTTTGAAAGGGTCAGTAGCAGAAAACGCACCCATAGTTCCAGTGGCAGCAAATTACAACATAAACATAGATAGATTGGTTGAAACCATAGAAAAAACAATTACTACTCCAAAACGAGATTTGGATAAGCCGTTGAGAATGTATATTTCAAGATCATTCGATATTAACAAACCTGGAACCGTAATTGCTAAATTGCTTGGCGGAGTTATAGGTGGCAGCATTACACAAGGCTCTCTTAAACCCGGAGACGAACTTGAATTAAGACCTGGAATACCAAAAAAAGAAGGTGCTAAGCCAATACCAATCTTATTTACGGCAAACGAACTCAGAGAAGAAGGAGACATTCTAAAGGAAGCGATGCCCGGGGGCTTAGTTGCCGTTGGAACTTCCATAGACCCAGCAATAACAAAATCAGATTCACTTGTAGGTTCTGTTATCGGAAAAGTTGGACAACTTGACGAAGTAGTAGATACGCTCAAACTAAAATATGAATTACTAAAAAGAACGGACATAGAAAATCCACTCCTGAAAAATGGAGAAGTTCTAGTAGTTAATATCAATACTGCGACCAGTGTAGGCGTAATAACTAACTTATCTAAAGGTACTGCAACAGTTAAACTGAAGAAACAAATAGTTGCAGATAAGCATTCTAAAGTTGCGATAAGCAGACGATTAGGCCAGAGATGGAGATTATCTGGTTGGGCAAGTATTGTTTAGAGTTTTGGGTCCCAATTGTTCGAATCGTTTCGAACAATGGGCATCTGCAAGTTTGCAGTAGCAAACTTGTCTGATACAAAATGCCGTTGCATTTTGTACATCTTTTTCCAAAGGAAAAAGCTTGTTCCAGTTTCGAGTCTTGTTTGTAACTGGTTTTTAAAAAGTTCGATGAACATAATTATTATTCTTTTTCTGTAATCGTCTTAAGTCCATAACCAAAACTCGAGACTAAAAACAGAAAACAACATTTACGCTGGGATCGCCTAGTCCGGTAGGGCGGCAGGTTGCTAACCTGTTGCGCGCAAGCGTCCGAGAGTTCAAATCTCTCTCCTAGCGTTTTCTTTTTTTTGTTTCCCAATTGTTCGCAGTGGCTAACAACACAATTTTCCGACAAAGCGGAAAATGTGCACATTGTCGTCAAACGACAATTGTGTGGGCGTAATTATTTTCTGCGGAAAATAATGCGCATTGAAAACATTTTTTTGCCCTGTTTTCAATTGCGCATTGTCGCATACGACAATTGCGTCAATCTTCCGTCTACTATTTTAACTTTCTATTTCTAATCTCAATCATGACAGAAGAAAAACAAGTTAGATTTGGCCCAGCAGGCATACCTGCCCAATGCAAAGGCACAGGGACTCTTGATGGAGTAAAATGCTGTGCTGAGCTTGGTTTAACAGCAATGGAAATGGAATTCGTACGCGGAGTACGCATGAAAGAACCCCAGGCAACTGCAATAGGCATTGAAGCTAAAAAACTAGACATCTCACTCAGTTCCCACGCCCCCTACTATATCAACCTCTGTTCTACTGATGAAGTAAAAGCTGCGAACAGCAGAAGGCATATTTACGAAGCTGCCAAAGCAACGTTCCACGCAGGAGGAAGAATAACTGTATTTCACTCCGGATACTATCAGGATTTCACCAAAGAAGAAGCTTATAAAATAGCTAAAAAAAATTTACTAGAAACAGAAGAAAAGCTAAAACAAGAAAATATAAAATGCGTTCTAGGTGCAGAAACTGTAGGGAAAAAATCACAATTCGGTGGTTTACTAGAAGTGATAAAACTAGCACAGGAGATTGAAACCGTTCAGCCAGTAATAGATTTTTCTCATTTAGTAGCAAGGGCAGATTTTCCATTAAAAACAGAAGCAGATTTCAAAAAACTGTTTGACTTGCTGGAAAAAGAACTGGGAGATTATGTAAAACATTTCCACGGGCATTTCCAGGAAGTAAATTACTCTGACAAAGGTGAACTCAATCACCTGAAACTAGGCACTAAGGATGAACCACCTTACAAACCATTCATGAAAATGCTTGCTGACAACGGCTACAGTGGCACGATAATCTCAGAATCACCTATAATAGAAGAAGATGCCATAAAGATGAAACAAGAGTACGAAAAACAACTAAAGAACAAGAAGTGATTTATTTATGCTAGTAGATTACCTTGAAAAATCATCCGAAGAACTGCGTATGCTAGAAGAAAAAATCCAAAAACTTGATGAGGAATACCGGAAATGTTTTGATAAAGAAATCAGACAGGAAATGGACGGCATAAAAAAGGAAGTAAGACATAAAAAAACAGAAGTTTATGAACAATTAATGAAAAATATTCAAGAGATATACCTATTAAAAAAATATTACCCAGCACTCCTAGACGTCTTTCTTGAAGATACGCAAATTGGAATGATATTGCGCAGAAAGAAATGGCTTTTTGACTTCAAAATTTTAACTGCAACAAACAAGGATTTGGCAGAGGTAAAGAATAAAAGAAAGGAACTTTCTGATGCCAGGGACTTCCTCAAAAAATGGGTTGGAAAAATAGATTCAAAATCACTTGTGGCAACATGGTCGATGCTAAAAGGAAAAATAAAAGGTGAAAACGAAAAAGATGAAGTATTGACAATAATACAAAATGAAGAGGACGCTTTGAAAAAACGAGGTTGGCTAATCATACTTCACGAACCATATATAATTAAGCCACTCAAAAAAATTATGAAAAAAATAAAAAAAACAAGTGAAGATGTAACTCAGAAATCTATGGATGTAGAAAAAAGCAAAGGAAATGGAACTGTGGCGGAATATAATGCAACAAAGGCATTGCGCGAAGCACAAAAAAAGAAAAAAATGGTAGAGAAAAAATGCAAGCACTTATTATATGCCAATCCAGAATTCCTTATGAAAATAAAAACAGAAACCAGATGGGATAAAATGAAGGTGGACATATTTACAAATAATTTTATCAAAAAAATAGATTATACACCGATAAAGGAAGAATTGTGGCTAAGGGAGATGAAAAAGAAAATTGCATAAGTATTAAACTCAAGCAATCCTGCCAATCCGTTCTTCCAGTTCCTTGAGCAATTTAGGATTTATGGACTTGTCTGATTTTAAGAATAATTTATAAAAATTATACAAAAGTAACTTGGTTTTAGCCCTATCCAAAAGATATGCCTTTTCTACATAATTCTTAGCCCGTGGGTCATCAAGTAAAAGATAACAAACGAAAACAAAAAAATTTGTAGTTGCATCTTTTGATGAAAGGGAAAGTGCAGCAAGAAAATGCTCCAATGCACTTTCCACTTCGAATACTTCCAGATGAGACATTCCTTTTATTTTATGATAGTGTGGCTTCTTACTTATGAATATAGCACGGTCAAAACATTCATGAGCTGCTCCATAATTCTTAAGTTTCATAGAAACTAGGCCACGGAAATACCATAATTCTGAATTCTCCTTGTCCTTTCCAAGCAATTTATCCAATAGTAAACCAGCTTCTCGATAGTGTGAATTTTCTAGTAAATGCTTCGCAGTTTCAATTTCTTCCATTAATTGTTTTTGAAGTGTGTATTTAAAAAACCATTCAGGAACTAATAAAGTGTTATTTCAGGTTCGTACCTGTCAATTTTGGTGATTTTGTGAGTTTATTGGACAATTTGTTAGGTGGAAAAAAAGGAATTGGAGATACAGCAGAATCTAGTTCACCGTTTAAGATTTCAGTGGGATTTTTACCTGTACGACTTGCTGCGATGAAAGACAATAGGATAGATATGATCATTAAATTAACTAACACGTCTGGAGAAAATCAGTTGGTATCTGTAGATGTTATGCTACCTAAAAAAGAATTGGTTGGTTTCGAACCTACATGCATCAAAAAACATGAAGAAAAAAAAGTTGGAGAAGTAAAAGATGGGGAAACCAAAGAAGTAGTTGTAACCCTCTGGGCAACAAACCAGACAAGACAGGGCACTTACCAGGTCGGAATTAATGCATATACACATTACCAAGATTATACTAAAATAGTAAAGAGCGTAAAGAAAATTGTTACTGTTAGAGTTGTGTAAAAACTGATTAGCGGCTCTATTTTGTACCTAAATCCATAACGGGTTTTGTTTCCAATTCAATTCTTAAAGATTCTAGATAACTTGCGATCTTCAAACCTTTCTCAGTCAATCTTACAATTCTTTTCTTTCCTTTTATTTCAGTAACTATAAGACCTGACTTTTCAAGTTCGATAACAAGAGTGGAAACATATACAAAGCTTATTTTACAGATTTTTGCAAGTTTAGAAGGATACCAGATATTTGCGTTATCCTTAAGAGTTATCATAAGCAAAGCAGGTTTTGGTCTTATAAAGATATCAAACACTGATTACACCGCCTTGAGCTCTTTTAGCATTTTTTCTAATTCGTTTGTAGTAAGCAAAAGCACTGAACCACTATCTACTTCCAGTTTAAGTGCCAGCATACTAAGTGAAGTTGATGAAAGATATTGCTGGAAACCATCTTTCTTTGATTCATCCTCAAAAAGAACTATGGAAATTCCCTTGGTAACGGATTTAAGTGCGTTTGTAACCATTTTCACCATATCTCCTTTTTGATCATATATGTGAATAAACATGTCTTGACCTACGGAAGTTATAGTAGTATCGCAATTTTCACTCTCCCCCATGGATGTGAATGGAGTTGCATTATTCACACAAATATCTCTTATTTTCCTAAACATTGAAAGATATTCCATTGATTTCTTAGATTTTAATTCCCATGCGGAAACTCCGTAATAACCTAGCTCCTCCTTGACACTACCCTTTGCGACTAATTGATCAAGTACAAATTCTACATTATAATCAGTTATATATATTGCTTTACCCTTATGGAAAATGTTTCTAAAACCATTCTTTATTTCATAGGTAGTCAACGGGGTAAATGTCCATTTATAATCCTGATTTATTTTTTCAAATAAAGATATAATAGTTTCAGTATTGAGAGCTATCTTCGTCTTAGTAATAGGTGGGAAATCTGGTATATCCAATTGAAAAGATACTTCTTCTTTTCTTGCAAAATATACACCTACCCCTATAATAATAAATGCAAATAGGATAGTTCCTATGAATAATGGATCGCTAAATATTCCACCTTTTTGAACAAGTATATTAAATGGTATAGATTTAGTTATCGTACCAACCTTAAAATCAAAAGTATGTAAACCTGGAGCAAGATTTTCACCATTAGTAAAGTTAGAAACATCTACTGCCAGGGCGTCAACATCCTTAAATGTATAAACTCCGAATTTTCCCTTATCTACACTAACCTGTATTTCCCTCACAATGTAAGGCTGACCGTCTCTTTGAATTAAAAATGGATAAACTGCTTTTTTGGTTTGCTCCTGCTCTACCGGATCAAGAAATACTACCTTAAGATAGGTACTAGCATGGGCTACATTTTCCTCATCCAGAATAGTTGCAATGTATTCCCCACTATCAAGGTGTAACGGAACCCCGCCGATGGAAAATTCTGACTGAAGACTCGTCGGACCACTGCCAATTGGAAAACTGTCACTAAGAATTTTCCCTTTGCTGGTTACCACCAAAGAAAGAAACTTCTGATCTGAAGAATTTCCTCTAAGTATGGCATTCATAAGTGTTAACTGAAGACTTATTTCATTTGGTATAACGGTATAACCACCATCAACAAATAGATCTCCTTTGACTTTTCGTTCAGTTTGTACAATCTCAAAATCTTGTAGAGTAGAATTTTCTCCGTTGGCTTTAATTTCAATTTTTATACTTGCATTATCAGCAGGTTTGAACGTACTAGTGAAATAATCTGCAATTACTTCACTATCGTTTCCTATAATTTTTGTATATACGTTTGGTTGCCCCATCCTCGTACTCCAGGGAGTGTCATATATTATCCTTGCCAAATCCCTGGCGGCTAATCTAGGATCCCTATTACGTGAAATGTCTAACCAACCACCATCAAGAGTTTGCGGCAAAAATAGTAATGTACTTCCAAATTTACTTTTTAAAACACTTATAGAACCATAAACTTGAAATTGTTCTTGAAACATTGAGATATCTGAAGATTTGACAGAATAAAGAGGTTGGTAAAGATGAAAATCTTGTTCACTTTTTATCTCTATGGTTTCATCAAATGTAAATGACATCTTCTTTAAAATATTATCAGAAGTTGGAATCACCAGACCCTGGTCATCGATTACTCTATTGAAAGGCTGACCTATGTAGACTACGTCAATACCCCTACCTAAAAGAGTAAAAATATTACTAGTAGTGTTTGGGCTAAGAAGCTGTTGTGGAGGTCTTCCAGATGGAATTATTAAAAGTGCATTGGATGGCAAATTTCCAAGCTCCTGGAAGCTGACTAGATTTAATTGAATATTTCTAGAAGAAAGATTTGATCTGAATTCATCAATAAAATCCTCATAACCATCTGCCTGAGTACGATCACTGGAAAGAATATATATTTTTTGAGGCAACTGATCTTCGTACACTGAAAGAGTAACTGTAAAATTTGATATTCCCTTAAACGTATGACGCATGCGAACGTATGCTATATTTTCCCCAGTTCTAATCTCTCCTGCGCTCACTATGCTACTATCTTGCAAAACTGAAGAAAATTCTGGCGTCACTGAAACTGGAACTACCACTTCAGGTGTTTCTGCGGCAATTTTGACTGAAATGTATAGCCAACCTGCCACAAGAAGAAGAATTGCTAAGGATAGTGCACCAAACAGTACCCATTTGTTGAAACCACCCTTCGGTTTTTGAATTGCTTCGGTTGCCATGACCGGCATCGATGACTTCTTAACTTCCTGAACCCTGGGCTTAAATATGCCCTTAATATTCTGAATTATAAGTTCTGATGGTGATTTCTTAATTACTTTAAAATGTTTTATCTGCTGAAAACGTTTTTTTACCTCGAAATGGTAGAGCTTTTTTGTAATCACAATTTTTTTTATATCCACCATAGCACATACCTTAGATAATAGGTTATTGTGTAGCTTGCAGGTAACCTTCGCTTACTAACCTGTTTAGAACCTGCTCCACACGTGTTTCTCCAATCTTGTAAAGCTTTGCAAATTCGTTAACGTTAATTTCTCCATTGTGCTCAATTATCCATTCTTGAAGCTTTGCCTTTATCGCATCATCCGAAAGAGATTGAAGATCCTTCAGCTCGAGCATGAGTTCATCACTCTTATTTTTTAAATCATAATTCCGGGTAGTAAGTGCTTTGTTTTCTTCTGCCAACCTAGAAGTTTTTTTGCGCATATCTTCCATATCTTTTTTGATAGTATCATAGGAGGTATAGAGCTTAGAGTAATCTAAAGTTACGGATTCACCCATTTCTTTAATTACATTTTCTAAGAGCTGATAAACAAGTTTATTATCCATCTTATATACTGGCTCAAGTAAACTTATAATATTAACAAAATAACGTATAACATCTAATTTTCTTTTTTTAGGAGCTATTTCGTTTGGTATGGAATAAAGAACTTCTATTTCATCTTCTTTAATTTTTAAAATAGAAAATAAATATGGTGATTTATTTATATCTCTACTTTCTACATAAACTGCATTGACTGCTTCTTTTTCTTGTGCGACTTCAAGAAATGACAGTGTTCTTAGCAAATCTGATACTTCTTTTAATGAACCTTTAAGAACTCCTTTGACCTTAAAACCGTCCACCTTAGGAACGTGCAGTTCAGCATTCTGAGGTGTAACTGATTTTTGAGGAACGTTTTTTACAGTAGATTGAATATCTGCCATGGAAAATCACCTTAACGTTTTAAATTAGCAATTCTTTTTTTAGACTCTTCTTTTTGTATCGGAATATTTTTTAATTTTTCTTGCACTGGAGCAATTATTTTTGTTACTTCTACTGAAGACCCGATTGAAGAAATGACTTCCAATTGAGTTTCAGTAGCTGGCACATATTTGAATAATAATGCAAATAAAACTACCAGAATACTTAGCAATGCACATGACAACAATAGCAAAATATTAAATTTACCACCTAAAAGCGGCAAGCCTACAAGCACCAAAAATAAACATACAGCGAGTATAGTGTATACGATGACATTTTTTTCGTACTGTTTTCTTTTATCAGTATTTTTCTGAAAATCTTCTTCACAAACGTAAAGTTCAAAATTTCTTGCTATATTGAACATTTGTTTTATTTTCCTAAGACCACGAATTATACGGTCTTCCCTTACTTTGGCAGCCTTGCCGGAAACGATATCTTTCTGACAAACAATACATTTTTTCATGCCAATCACCTAATATCTCAGCTAATCTTCAACTACTACTTGACTTATATCTCTTCCAGTAACATCAGTTTTCCTCATGTCTACCTTTCCGAATATATTAATAATAGTTATATCATCAATGCCAGAATCTTTAAGCATCTCACTTATATTTCTTCGCCCTACACCGTATCGTTCAAGTTGTATAACAAAATTTATAACATCCATGTGACGATTATTTTTATCGAAAAACTTAGTCACTTCTTCCACCTTATCATCGGTAAGACCATATTGCCTCATCTTCCTTCTTAAATCTTCTTTTAAAAACGATACACTCTTGGCCATGTTAACCTCCCTCTTTTGTTTTAATGATAGTACACCTTCAAGATCAAGGAAATATTCCTTGCTTGGTTCTTCTCCTTCAATCTTATCTAGTAGGAATGTTGATGGGTAAGGCGTAGGAGTTGTAAATGCCATATTGACTGCGCATTCACCTACACCCAATTTACTTATCTCATCACGCATATAACGACTAAAATTAAGAGTACCCTGAAGGTAATCCAGGAACCTCTCAAATTTCACTTTTAGCATAAATGTAGTCCCCACGTTACTGAATATGGCTTCACTTATATCCGTAGGATTTTGAGATGCTACAATTATACCAAAATTGTATTTTCTTCCTTCACGTACAATCATCACAGCGTCACTATTTTCTTCCTTGGCAATTTTCCATGCTTCATCTAATACGACTATTAAACGTAAACCTTTTTTAGAAGTCCATCCTACCGAACGCATTTTTTCTTTTACAAACTGCAATATGGTAAGTGCTGCCAATGCTCTAAACGTTTCATCTGGTAAACCAGAAAGATCAAGATCCACAAGACCAGAGGTAATGATTTCGTCTAAACTTACCGTACTCTGTTGCGCAAAAAAATCTTCTCCGGATTTTGTGTACTGTTTTATACGATAAATGGCATTCTCAAGTTCTGCTGGGAATTCATAACTACCTAAACTAGACATTTCTTCCAATATTTTTATTACGTCCTTTAAAGTTGGAGGACGAAGCTGCTTACCAAGTTCATCTTTTTGATCTGTGGCATCCATCTTAAATTTACCTTGAATATAGGCTTTTTCTATGGCTTGTTCCGTTAGTCTTCTTTGCTCTGGATACTGAGCTATATCTGTGAGTAATTCCAATGTCCTAACAATTTGTTTTATACGATCATAAGGCTTCATGCCACCTAGATCTAGTATATTTAGATAAGAACCTTTTCCAAGCGAAATTATCTTTCCATTTGTCTGTTTTACCCAATCCTTATATTCTCCTGCCCAATCGATTATAAGCGCGTTGCTGCCCCAAACATAGGATGCCCGAAGAAGAAATGTTTTAATGAAATAAGATTTACCAGAACCACTTATACCTACTACGGCTATATGTGGATTTGCTACGTTCTCATAACTCCAGTAAAATGGAGCATGGAATATCCTGGTTTTACCAACATAAATAGAATTGGTAGGGTCTGCAAATAATATATCCAGGGGTGGTTCTGGTGGATGTACTAGTAAATTCCTTCTTGATACTTCCCGATTGGAAAGCTTACAAAGTTTCAATCTTCCCATAAATCTTACCTAGATTTATTCTGTCGGAAACACACTCGGTTTCCTCCATCCCATTATATTACCCTACAGATTCTTCCAATTCTTGTACAGATGTCGGAAGGAACGATTCCCATTCAAAGCACTTCAACATTTCATCTGCAGTTAATAACTCTACTTCAACGTTTAATGCATTTGCTAGAACAGTCCTCAACTCATTAGCCTGTGATATTACGCTGGCTATGGCACCTTCTTTGCTTACACCTGATGCGCAGGTCATTACATAGGAAAGAACACCCATAGGTTTTATCCCTTTAATCAATTTATTAAGTTGAAGATCCCATACCCCCACTTCTCTCTCATATTTATCAATTTTAAGAACATCTGGTTCTGATTTTTCTCGTTCTCTGGCAAGACGCAACTGTGCTTCAGCACGTTTGGATTCTATGGTTTTTCTTTTTTCCCCCACGTCTTCCACATATAGCATATATGAGATTTTAGTAATATATTTTAAATTGGAAATTGCACGTTCGAAATATTGATTATAAGCGACGTTTTCTTCCATACTTTTTTCAGTTGCTGATTCAAATATTTTAATGCCTAAAAATGCAGAAGCATAGTAAACTCCATTCATACTTTTCACTATTACATTTTGAGCAGGAGGAATCTCGTAGCCAGTATCCATCATGACAACTGTATTCGTTCGCTGAGTTATCATTGGAACAAAGATATATCCGAATTTAAGGAACATGATGGCAAGCGCAGAACCAATAAGTGCAAGAAATCCACCAATCAGTGCACCAGTTGTACCCAGGGTAAGAGTGGCGATAAAACCGAGAACGCCAATGCTCGCAGCACCGTATGAATATAATTTATATTGACTGACCATTGAGAATCACCTGTTTTCTAAACCGCCTGTTAAAACGAATAGCTATTCTAAGATTTATAAACTATTCTTTAGTTGCTTTCTCGACAATTTTCTCTGCTTCACCTATATATGTCGAATAATCAAATAACTCATCGAGTTCCTTCTTCGTAAATTGATTTAGTTCCTTTGCTGCCACATCCTTTAAATGAATTTTATTATCAAAAGACTGAATTGCCAATTGCCGTACTTTTTCGTGTGCTTCCTGTCTACCCACACCTTTATCGGTAAGTGCAATCATCAATCGTTCAGCCATTATTGCACCGTTGGTAAGTTCGAGATTTCTTTTGATATTATCTTGGAAGAACTCAAGACCAGAAAGTATTTTACCCATTTCCAGAAGTATATAATGAGTACATATAAAACTCTGTGGAAATATCACTCGTTCATTAGCACTATTCGTTAAATCTCTCTCGTGTTCTAACGATATATTTTCCATTGCAACTGCAACATTTGCCCTTACTATTCTTGCCAAGCTACAGACACGTTCACTCTTGTGTGGATTTCTTTTTTGTGGCATTGTGCTTGAGCCTACTTGTTTTTTTCCAAATGATTCTCCTACTTCTGCAATTTCGCTTCTTTGAAGATTTCTTATTTCCTTTGCTATTTTTTCCAGCATTGCTGCAGTAAGTGAGAGTGTAAAAAGAACTTCTGCATGACGATCACGCTGGATTACCTGAGTTGTGATTTTTGCAGAAGTTAATCCGAGTGATTTCATGACTAATTCTTGCATCTGGAATCCGTTGCCTCTGAAAGTAGCCATTGTTCCTACTGCACCGCTCATTTTTCCAACAAGAATTCTTTTCTTTAATTCTTGTAAACGTTCTAAGTTCCTCTTTGTTTCCTGATAGTAAAGAGCGAATTTCATTCCGTACGTAGTAGGAGTAGCATGCTGACCATGGGTTCTTCCTACACAAATGGTTTTTTTGTGTTTTAGTGCGAGTTGTTTTAGAATTTGTGAGAACTGCTTCAGTTCGTTTTCCATTAGTTCTATGGCATCTCTAAAAATTAATGCAGTTGCTGTATCTTCTATATCGTAACTTGTTGAACCTAAGTGAACGTATTTGCCAGCGTCACCAGCCTGCTCTGTTACTGCCTTAACCATAGCCATTAGATCGTGATGGATTTCTTCTTCAATCTCTTTTACTCTTTCTAACTTTACTTTCTTACCTGCATCTTCAATTTTTTTTGTTGCATCTTTTGGAATTGTACCTAATTCTGCATGGGCTTTTGCCAATGCTACTTCTACTTCGATCCACTTGCGAAGCTTATTCTCTTCTTCAAAAATAGCGTTCATTTTTGTTGCGTATCTTTCTTCGAATGGGGATATGGACATTGGAAAACCTCCTTGTTACAATTAGATAAGATAAGATGAGGTATTTAATTTGATTGGTAGAGAGTAGAAAATAGAAGGTTGAGAATAAATGGTAGAACTACTGATAGATAGTATTGAACTATTTACTAATCAAAAATATATTTCTTAACCTGCGCATAAGGAATAGAAATATCGCGCATTTTAATTCCTTCTTTTATCTCGTTGTCGTTAAATTTAAAATCTTTGCAGTATATTTTTGCATTTCTTAGCTTTTCAATTGATTCAGTTAGGATTAATTCCTCCACCAGTGGAAAATATTTCTTGGCAACACGCAACGTCGTTTCTTCATCATTTTCAAATAGTTCTATTCCTATTTTCACTTCTTCCAGAAATTTCTTTAGTTCTTTTAGGTGTTTTCTATAATATGGCAAAGTTGTACAAAATCCAGTCATAACCATTTCTTGCTTGGAAAAATCCAGCAACTCTCTAGCACCATTTCTGATTGCGTAAGTGGTATTTGGTTCTAGCACAATGGCTGCATCTGCTTCTTGTGTTAATAATGGCCCTAGTTCTGTATTGAAAGGTGTTTGGATAATATTGCCAAACTTTAATTGTTGTTTAAGCCTTCTTGATAGGAAAAATGACGTACTAGGCTCTGGATAGGAAACGATTGTTTTTCCTTCTAGCTCTTTTTTATCTGCTGTTTTTACAAATGGATTAAACGTAATAAGTGAGTGAAAAACTCGTTTTATGAAACCCGCAAAAATAACAATATTTTCTTCATTATAATCAATGTAATCAAACAGAAATGGATCTCCCATTGACATTTCTACTTCCCCTTTCACTGCAGCTCTTATTGATTCTAGAGGGTCGTCATATGTGAACATTTCGTGATTCTTTCCTTCTATGGCAATGTAAACAGGCAAGTAGGCAAGTATTTTGGATGGTTGTGCAATCCTCATAGGTTCACTGCCCTGTATTTGTAGGTATTTACAATATCTATTCTAATGTGATTAGCAATAGCATCTTTAAACTGATAAAGAAATTCCTTAATAATTCTTTGAATTTCCTGATCAGCAAAGCATTCGAAATACAAAACAAAATTGTATTCGCCAACCAAATTATCTGTCTGTACAACATTTGGGTGATATGCAGCATGTTCCATTATTTCTTCTGTACGTTTTACAACGTCCAAAAACAAAATCGCTTTCTTAACTTTCTGGTTACTTTCTCCTAAAACCAAGCGCATGCCTTTGTATGGTAAAGCAGTTTTGAACAAATATTTGATACGATCATATGAAATTCCTAGAACTGTGCTTATTTCTAAGAGAGATGCAAATGGATTTCTCTGAAGTTCTATCACTATTTGTTTTGACAATTGTTCAGGTTCTAGTGCATCACGCCCTATGCTTAACATATGCTGATCTAGCTCGCCAACAAGATAGTTCTTTACCGACAGTTTGCTATCTGCTACAGTATGGAAAAAAATTATCTCGATGTTGGAAAAATTATTTACTAAGATATTTTTTATTTCGTTCAATCTTCGCAAATCTTTTACTAGAAACGAAGCAATAATCTCATATTTTCCATCACACCAGTAGAGCCTATAGGTTTCCGGCATCTTAAATAGGAAGTCCAAAAGAAGTTTTTCTTCAATAACCCCACTACCCTTTAATCTAATAAACCCATAGTTCTCGTACACACCTTTAGGAAAATCTACTAGAACAGAAACTGATTGGATTACTTTTTCTTCCTTTAGTCGATTTATCCGGTATTTTACATATGCTGAAGACTTTCTTATCTTCTTGGCTATGTTGCTTATAGGTTGTCTGCAGTCTACATCCAACTCATATAATATACGCAGATCTATTTTGTCCAGTTTTTTACGCATAAACATAATATTGTGTAATTTCTTTATAAATATTCCACTTTTTTAAATATTATTGATAGTTTATTTTAAATACTACTTTAGTGTTAGTAAATGCATCAAACATGTAAGACGAGGTATTCATTATGACAATAAAACATGAAGTACAAAAATCAAATCCATATCAGTTAACAGATAAAGTCAGGGCATTTGGCAGGGGATTACTAGTTGGACATCCATTCAGAGAAGTAGCCCTGGAAGGCATTCGACAGGGAGGAATTTCAAATCGATTAACAAGAGAATATTTATTTAGACTTATGAAAATGCCAGAAACCTTAAGAGCAACATATTCTAGGAAGGCTTATGAACTATTAATTAGTGGAAAGATAAACGAAGGTGCTCAAGGTGGGGTCGCCCGATTGTATCTTAATGGATGCGATACTAGCAATCCTAAAAAAGTTGCAGATGATTTGCCCATTCGGCCACCACAGCCTAAAGGCTGTGGTTTCATTAGGGCCGAAGGGCAAAGTTGTGTAAATTCGGCACTTCCTCCCAAGGTTAAAACCATGAGTTTCCGTGCCGAATTGACACATGA
>JAUSHJ010000040.1 GCA_030648615.1 Microcaldota archaeon
ACTGCAATTTACGGTATCGTACGAGTACTTTTTGATTTCCTTGGAATTACGCGTGGAGGCTCGGAATTATGGTGGGCTCTTCTGATACTTGGATTAGGTATGTTTTCCGCAGTGCTGGGCGTGCTCTATTCTTTGCTTGAACATGATCTAAAACGTTTGCTTGCCATGCATAGCATAGAGAATATAGGAATAATATTTATCGGTCTTGGTGCGGCAGTATTCTTTTCCTGGGCACGGTTACCACAGTTATCTGCGCTTGCATTATTCGCTGCTCTATATCATACACTCAATCATGCACTGTTCAAAAGCTTACTTTTCCTTGGTGCAGGGAGTATTGCATATGCTACACACGAAAGAAATATCGAACATTTAGGTGGGCTTGCGAAGTTCATGCCTGTCACTGCAATTCTATTCCTTCTTGGTTCAGCTTCCATTGCTGCAATTCCACCACTGAACGGTTTTGTCAGCGAGATACTTACTTTTAACGCACTGTTAGGTGGTATCGGTTCATCAAAAACAGCTTCACTTGTGCTATCTTTAGCAGTATTATTTCTTGCTCTTACCAGTGCCCTTGCAGTTGGTGCTTTCGTAAAAGCTTTTGGTATTCCTTTCCTGGGGTTACCTCGCAGCAAACATGCAACGCATGCAAAAGAAGTTCCGAAAACTATGCTATTGGGTATGGGGATTCTGGCATTGGCATGCATAGCCGCGGGCGTGTTTCCTGTTATTGCGGCACAATCTTCTATAGGTATTTTCGATTCCCTTGGATTCACAGATGTATCTCCTACAATCGTGACTGCAGCAGAAGGTCTTAATACCTCTACAATCATGCTTCTGTTGATTCTAGGTTCAATTGTTGTTGGAGGAGTAATCTGGCTTATAAGTAGAAGAAAATATGATCAAATCGGTGAAACCTGGGGTTGTGGAAGTCCAGCAGGAACACCGCAAATGCAGTATTCTGCAGCAGGATTTGCAATGCCTGTAATTAGAGCACTTAATGCGTGGTTCGACCCATTATCTAAATCTGCAGCCTATGGTTCTGAGTTATTTAATTATTTTATATATGCTCCCTTATCAAATCTATTCAATTCCCTTGCTCCTCACTCAGCTATTTTCCACACTGGGAAACTTAGCGACTATCTGATGTATCTGTTGGTAACTCTTGCCATAGTATTAATCTATGCACTCTCGTGATCCCTATGACTATTGACCTATCTTCGATTGCAATGGCAATTCTTCAAATATTATTCATATTCGGTTTCTCACCTTTACTCATAGGTATTATGCGTAAAGTCAAGGCACGCCTCCAGGGAAGAATCGGCAGTCCAATCATTCAACCATACATTGACGTGCTAAAACTTCTTTCAAAAGGTACGGTTAAAAGTTCTATTTCGTCATTCATTTTTACCATTGCTCCAGTACTTGGTTTTGTTTCCATTGCAATAGCTGCATTAGCACTTCCAATCATTTCATCATCACCTTTCCTTGTAGTCAGCATAATAATATTTGCATATCTTTTCTCCATAGGAAGATTCATGACTGCATTATCTGGTCTTGATGCAGGAAGTGCATTTGGAGGTCTGGGTTCAAGCAGGGAAATGCTTTACTCTGTACTTATCGAGCCTGCGCTTTTCGCAGTCATTTTATTTCTGGTTGCTTCAGGCAGTAGTAGTATTACACCAATAGCTGGAAATAGTTGGGATACATTTGCAATGTCACCTGTTCATTGGTTTGCGGCATTGGCACTTTTTATCATAATTCTAGCAGAAACAGGACGGCTTCCATTCGATAATCCTGCAACTCATTTGGAGCTTACAATGGTTCACGAAGCAATGATACTTGAAAATTCTGGACCAAATCTTGCTTTAATTGAATGGGGACACGCATCAAAAATATTTCTTCTTTTTTCACTGTTAGCGATAATCTTCTTACCAGCATTCCCTCAAGATAGTTTGCTCAGGCCAGCATTTATTCTCGGAATTTCAATTATTCTTGCAATCGTTACTGCAGTAGTAGAAAGCATAAGCGTTAAAGTGCGTCTTTTCAAAGTCGGAGAATTGATGTTGCTTGCAATGCTCCTTGCAGGTCTTTCACTCCTAACAAAAATTTTTGGAAGCGGTTTGCGCCAGGAAGATTTCGCAATAACCCTGCTTGTTTTCCTGATGCTTCTTAGTTCGCTCTATTTCATATTCAGTGCAACTTTCAAACGTCGACTTGAGATTTACATTTTCCAAAGTATCTGTCTAGTGCTTATATTTATCCAGCCTGTTCTTTTAGGAGCTGGAGGTACAGAAGATTATTTCCGGATTATAACTACGGTTATTTTCAAACTAATCGTGATCCCGTTAATATTCTATCATCTATTCCGTACATTGCCAGGTGAAGTAAAACTACTGCCAATTCGTTTCTATAAAGTTTTCAAAGAATCAAAAGATGAACTCAAATTTAATCTGGATTTCGACCCTCTTTTCACCATTGCACCCATATCAACAACACGCGGACTTATCTATGCAGGTGTTCTCGTACTTCTCGCATTTATACTTTCCTCATTTTTCGGTGTTACTACACTTGTACTTCCATTCGTTCTTTCTCTAATTCTGATAGGTATGCTAATAATCGCCGTTAAAACTCATTTGCTATTGCAGTTGTTCGGTTTTCTTCTCATGGAAAATGGAGTTACATTGTTGCCCTACGCTCTTTCCATAAAAATACCTATCATAAGCGATATGGTTGCCCTGTTAGATGTTGTATTGTTGATAATACTTGCAGTGCTTCTTACGCTAAAGATACAGGTTAAACTCGGTACTTTAGATACAAAGGAGCTTGATGAACTTATAGAAAAAAGGTGAAAACATATGCTTGAACTAATAATCCTTCCTCCAATAATTTGCGGTTTACTTGCATTCCTATTCTCGAAACGCCCAAGAGTTTCAGAAATTGTAGCTATCGCAGGAGTACTACTTGCAGCGTTCTTTGCACTTTTTTCAGTCTGGAGTTTTTTACAGTCTCCGGTGGGATTTACTGATTTCTACGGTTTCCTTTACATGGATTCTATTTCGGCTTTATTCACAGCACTTACAACTGTCGTTGCAGTTTTTGTCTTCATCTATTCAATCGGTTATATCCGTCATGAAGTCGAAGAAAAATCTATTGAAGAACATAAAATAGGAGAGTATTATGGTCTTCTTTCCTTTTTTCTTGCAGTCATGCTTCTTGCTACGCTTGCAGCAAATATCGTTGTGATGTGGGCATTTATAGAAGCCACGACACTGGCATCAGTTTTCCTCATAAGTTTTTACAATACTTCTAATTCGATAGAAGCAGCATGGAAGTTTTTCATAATTAATTCAGTTGGTATTCTTCTGGCACTTGTAGGGATAATGTTTCTTCTATATGCAGTACTTCAGCCTGGGTTAGAATCTCACGGAGATTGGGTCAGCTTGCTTGCTCTTCACAGTGGAGCAAACATATTTTTCCTGAAGATCGCATTTGCATTTATCATAGTTGGATTCGGTACGAAAGTTGGTTTTGCTCCGCTTCACGTATGGCTTCCTGATGCGCATAGCCAGGCTCCGACACCTGTAAGTGCACTTCTATCAGGTGTTCTACTGAACATAGCTTTCTACGGGATAGTAAGAGCGTATATGATAATTTCTCCGTATCCCGAGCTTGTTGCATTTGCTTCAAATTTGCTTATAGTTTTCGGTCTGCTTTCACTTGTCATCGGTGCACTTCGTTTGTACTTTCAGGATAACCTCAAACGCATGCTTGCATACTCCAGTGTCGAAAATATGGGTATAGTCGCGCTTGCACTTGGTCTGGGTGGCCCTATCGGAATATTTGCTGCTCTTTTCCATATGGTTTCTCATTCTTTGGCAAAGTCACTCGCATTTCTCACAAGTGGAATGGTGGCATTTGCTTTCGGTACCAAGGAAATACGGTTAATAAGAGGTGCTGCACAGAAAATTCCTCTGGTGGCAATTCCATTTGTTTTCATAGCCATAGGCATTGCAGGCAGTCCTCCGTTCGGTACATTCTTCTCTGAAATAGGTATTCTTGCAGTTTCTCTTTCCGCAGGACAGTTAGTGGTTGCTGCTATTTTCATAATTTTTACTACAATTACTTTTGCCAGTTTGCTTTACCGTACTTCTGGCATGTGTTTCGGGGAAAAATCAGAAAACGCAACAGATTTTACTCCAGATATTACGATGATGTTTTCATTCATTGCTCTTCTGGTACTTGCAATATACTTTGGCATAGCGCCTCCGGGTGAATTTATCAAGCTTCTTCAGTTGGCAGTACAGGCTATAAAAGGTGGTTAATATGGCAGATGAACTAAAACAATTCACAGAAACTTTCGAAAAATCTCTAAAGCCAGGTGCTTTGAAATCATCAGATGAACGTGGTAACTGTATCTGGTTAACTGTTCGTCAGAGTGATCTTTTGCAAGCCTGCCAGGTGTGCATGGCCAATGATAGTGTTTTTGATTCTGCTTTCATATCCTCTCGAGGCAATGAGCCTGCCAGTTCATTCATAGTCTATTACCTCTTTCGCTCAGCAGCTCTTGGTAAAATGGTCGTAGTGCAATCACAGGGCAAGGAATTCGACGCAATATCTGCCGACGTCAATGCAGCACGTTGGGACGAAAGAAAAATGCAGGATCTTACTGGCTTGAAATTTACGAATATTCCAGATTCCAGACCTCTTATTTTTCATCCAGAAAGTGAAATGCCAGATAAGCACCCGATTGGCGGCAAACAATTAATCAAGCCAAAAAATCAGGATTATCCTATAGCTGGTACTGGTATGGAAGGTGAGTTTCAGATTGCAGTTGGCCCGGTTCATGCAGGTATAATCGAGCCAGGACACTTTAGATTTCATGTTTTAGGTGAACAGATAAATAAATTAGAGACAAGGATGTTCTATCTTCATCGTGGCATTGAGAAATCACTGGAAGGTAAGAATCTGGTAGAATCCTTACCTATGATTGAGCAGATTTCAGGGGATGAATCAGTAGCCAATAGCGTTGCCTTTTGCCATGCTGCCGAGCGTGCATTTTCTTTAACTGTTCCGAAACGCGCAGAATTCATACGTGCAATTCTTCTTGAATTAGAAAGAATATATAGTCATCTTGCCGATCTCGGTGGTATGCCTACTGATGTTGGTTTTTATTTTGCAGCTTCAAGATTTGCAGTGCTTCGTGAAGATATGATGCGGCTTAATCAGCAAGTTTCTGGCAACCGCTTCCTTCGTGGCATTTGCGCAGTAGGTGGAGTAACGAGTGATATTGATAAAAGTAAAACATTTATCATTACCAAAACGCTTGATGAGTTCCTAAAACGTTTCGAAGCAATAGAACACACAACATTAACATCATCTACTTACTTGGATAGAGTATTTTCAACCGGAAAAGTACCAAAGAGTGCTGCAGAAGACCTGGCATTGGTGGGTCCTGTTGCACGTGCATGCGGCATAAGCTGTGATTTGAGAAAGTCACTTCCGTATTCTGTTTATTCTGATCTATCAATCAATGAGTCAATGGAAGCAAATGGCGATGTTTTATCCAGGTTTTTAGTGAAAGCCAGTGAAGTTAAAGAATCGGTAAGGCTCGTAAAATGGCTCGTGCATAATTTGCCTTCAGGAACTTTAAGTTGCCCGGTGAAATTGCCATCAGATGAGGAAGCAGTACATTTTGGAGTAGGATGGGCAGAAGCACCAAGAGGCGGTTGTACGTTCTTTATAGAACTTTCCGACAGTGGAAAAATAGATCGGCTTGCCTGCAAAACTCCATCATTCAGAAATTGGCGTGGCATAGAAACTTGTACCGATGGAAACATAGTCCCGGATTTCCCATTAATCAACAAAAGCTTTAACATGTCCTATGCTGGGACAGATCTATGAGGTATTATTATGATAATAGAAACACTGAAATCTATATTTGTTTGTTACACCGATCATGTTTCGGAAAATTCTCCGGATCCTGATATACGTGCAGTTGCACTATTGCTTAAACAACGACCACTGTCCCGTTTCTCACGTTCTATTCACGTGCGTATGGTTGACTGCGGTTCTTCTAACGATGTTGAGCTTGAAGAAGGACTGATGATGTCGCCACGCGTAGATGCTGAACGTTTTGGTATACATTTTGTTGCTTCTCCTCGTCATGCAGATGTGCTTCTTGCTACAGGCCCAGTAGCACAAAATATGCGTAATGCACTTGTAAGAACCTATGAAGCCATGGCTGAACCGCGTGCCGTGGTAGCTGCGGGTGATGGAGCTTGTACTGGCTGGCCTTTCAAAGGTAGCTATGCACTAGCTGACAATGGCAGTGGAAGAGTGGAAGATGTTGTGCCAGTGGCTGTAAAAATTCCAGGTAATCCTCCAAGTCCCTATCAGCTTCTTGCTGGTATTTTGAAAGTAGGTATGATTCTAGATCAGAAAAGACGTGAAATGAGAAAAATATAGTAGTAATATTTTAGTAGTAAAATTTAGTAGCAACTCTCGATTTAACTATCTTTTTACATACTTTTTACTCACTTTCGATAGGTTAGTTTTTAAATACTTCTGTGTATAATAGCTATTAAGATAAAATTACCCGCCTAGCCGTAGTTAATTTTGTTTGGTGAGGTGGGGCTAGAAGGTAATCTAAATGACCACCACACATAAATCTTCACTCACTAATGGTAGAAGAAAACCTCATTCTAATCCAGTTAGAAATTTTCATTTAAGTAGTCCTCTAGTTGAAATACTTCCTCATAAGCAAAAAAGAAATAAACACGGACGTATCTCTATTCCAGAATCTTATGAAATATTAAGATATGGTGCTGCTATGGGTCAAAGAAGAACAACTCCTTCGAAAACTGCAAGATGCTCATTTAGGAGAGTGATGGGAAATATCTTTGAACATGATAATATAATTGCAAGAAGAGAGCTGAAGCGAATGTTTGAAAGAATAGAAATATACGGAGCGTTTTTAGTGCTTGGTCATGGTGGCGGATTGCCATGCGGAGCAGTTTCGGCAAAACAGAGCCATGCCGAGCATTCTTTAGAAGAGCACTCTTCAATACTGCAAGTTCTTGAAAAAATTCCATCCGAAGTTCTTGGACGCGCATCACCTATAGCAGAAACATTAAATGCGCGACATCAGGCAAGTATGCTTTTGGATGATCATGAATTTGGTGCAATAATAAGAGAGAGAAATATAACTGTAGTTACAGGTATATGCACAGATAGCGAAATACGTTTTGAAGCATTAAATCGTACGGGCTGGAATACAAGTCAACTAATTGAGCAACATCCTTTATTAGGTACATTGAGCAAACAAATGAAAAAAGCACTTAAAATCATGGTAATAGATGGAAAAGATATTAAGGAACAGTTTGCTCATGTTTTATTTGTATGGGATCCTGAAGACTTAAAAAAAGTAAATGGTCAAGACAGAAATGAATTATCTGTTGGGGGGATTTGTTGTGTTGATGCAAGATTGCCTCCGAGAACACCTGGGCCAAGATTCATATTAGGGGTACGTCCTGGAGAAGCCGCAGGGGTAACCTGTGCTGTAAATGGAAGCGTAGATTTCACTGGTGGTGAAATTGCATCTATAAAATACCTATTAGATCATGTTAAAGGAATTGCACCTCATTTAGGGGGAAATGGTCACATTGTAACATTCGCATCTAATTTGGAAACTGCAGAAATGATCAGAAGAAGTATAATCGCCGATGGTACAGTCGATGAAGAAACGCAAGATGGGAAGACTATAAGCATTGCTTCGTTCAATGGAAGATCTTTGATAGTAAGGAACGAACATTTTGAACAAGAAATAGTCATGCCATATAATCCAGTTGCAAGAATATTCTGATTTTTTATCTAAGCGGGTTGATTAAAAAGCTTTTCGTCACTAATCATGACTATCATAAAACCTTCTAGTCAGTGCTAGGTAGGTATGATACCACATAAGTGAAAAAATGCATTCGTTAAAACGCACAGAATCGAATAGACTAGTTTTAGGTAGAGATATTACTGCGACTGTAGGGTCATTAAAACCGAGAGCATACGGTAAATTACTTACACAAGGTAAAATATCTGTACCAGAATCTTTTTATTTATTAGATCATGGTTTTACGGATTTTCAAACTAAGCCAGAACCTACTAAAACTAGATTATGTGAGCTTAGAAGAGTTGCTGGTAACATTTTTGAAGCAGAGGATCATGTGGCTAGAAGAGAAATAAGAAAGATGCTTACTAATGTGAAAGATGAAGGAATATTTTTGATACTCGGACATGGCGGGTCAATCCCATGTGGTGCAGTATCAGCAAAGAAAAAATTACTTACTGATGGAATCGATGTGCATGAAAATATATCTCATATCTTAGATCACATACCGGTTGGGATACTTGGATTAAATTCACCAGAAGCAGAAGAACTAAATGCGAGGCATCAAGCAACTTTGCTTTTGGATGATTCTGAATTTAGTGCAATTATAAACGATAAACACATAAGTGTAGTGACAGGTATATGTACCGATACCGGAATAAATTTCAACGTAATTAGAGAAAGTAAATCAGATGGTATACTAAATCCAGGTTCAGTATTGGTGGCATTAAGTGATCAATTAAAAAGAGGATTATCAACTGCCTTAGAAGAAGGAAAAAATTTACAAAAACATTTTGCACACGTTATGTTTATCTGGGATCCACAAGAAATGGCACATGTGATGAATCCAAAAAGTGAACCTCTGGAATTGGTAGGGTTATGTTGTATCGATGGGAGATTACCTCCAAGAGTCCCAGGTCCAAGATATATATTTAGAACCAGAGCAGGAGAAGCAGTTTCAGTTACTTGTTCTATCAATGGAAAAGTCGAATTTACAAAAGGTGAACTGGGGTCAGGTCTTTATGGTCTAAACCAGGTTTACGGATTGGCACCAGGTAGAGATGGAAACTGGCATGTTCTTGCATTTGCTTCTAGTATGGAGCATGCTCGAATGATTAGAGAAGCTGTTTTAGAAATGCCAGAATTTGTTAGTTTGACAAAAGGTGGAGCCACAATCAGTGTTGGTTTTTTTGATGGCGAATTGTTGGTACTGAGAAATGGAGTTTCAGGTATAACTATAAGAAGACCGTATATTCCAGATACTCCAATCCTCTAGTTTCTTCCTAAATTCTTTCCAACTATTTCTAAAATGTCTTTAGCTTCGTGTCCTACTTTTATTAGAGTCGTGTGACCACGCATTCCCTTGCTGCTCATTTTTGTTGTAATTAGTCCAAGCATTTCCAAATCATTTAAATATTCATGATACCAACGGACACTGCGAGCTCGTTTTTTTATTTTTTTACATACTAATTCATATTCTTCGTAGACTTCTCCTGAGAATAAAAAGCCTTCCATATTGTCAAGTCGTGCATATTTGCTGCCGTTCAACGAAAGATTTGCAATTGCATTTAGTAATATCTGATGGTTTTCTGGCAGTGTGCTAATTGTTTCAGCAGCAATATCGAAATCAACTTTTTTTCTTGCAGCTTCTACTTCATTATCAGTTATTTTTTTCTTTCCAGTCTGTTCAGCTATTTCTCCTGCCTTGAATAATAGCTTCAAAGCATAACGAGCATCCCCACTTTCCTGTGCAGTCATAGCTGCAGCAAGATTAACTGCACTGCTTTCCACTGTACCTTTGTTGAATCCCATCTCAGTTCTTCCATCAAGAATTTTCCTTAACTGTTCACTCGAGTAAGGTGGGAAGACCATTTCAGTTTCGTAGAGACTGCTCTTACTTCTTGGATCTAAAGCATCTTTGAATGATAATTTATTTGAAATTCCAACTATGCTAACTCCGCCTTTTTTTACCTCGTCATTTACTCTTGTTAGCGTGTAGATCAGTTCGTCCAAATCTTTTATCATGTCTATTTCATCCAACACTATAACGAACTGATAATTATTTCCTATTATGTCAATAATTTTTTCATAGTAAAATGGCAATCCGAATCCTGCTTTTTCTAGTTCAGGTACAAATGGTTTAAGTAATTTCTGGAGAATTCTGTAGCGTGAATTATAAATTCTGCAATTAAGGTATACCATACTTGCGTTTTTTGCAGATTTATTGAAATTATCCATAATGCTTTTTACTGAGCATGTTTTTCCCGTATTATGTGATATTATTCCATTTGCTATAAAATTATGGTTACCCGGAACAGTTAGATCGTAAACAGTATCTTCGTAAGTTTCTTCTATTGCTATTATTTTGGAAGATAACAAATCTGATTTATAATTTCTTTTTAATCTATATCTATTTTCTAACATCTCCTTTAGTTTTTCCTGCTTTTCTTTATGGTAAAAACCTATTTTATTGTAAAATTTAGTTAGATTATCTACTCGAGTTACATATAGTCTATAGCTATCGAAATACTTGCCATTGCATTTTGCTTTTTTATGTATTATTTTTGAGTTTATTCCAAATTGGTTTAGCAATAACATTATGTCCTGCAATAATCCTTTGGAATTAGAATAATACTCTATCATAAACGTATTTTTTGATACCGTTCCATCTCCAGAAAAAAGCGCCTTTAGGAATTCTATTTGTGTTTGTTCATCACATTCAAAAATTATTTTTGGTACTCGAACAATATAACTTTTTTTACCCTTAGGGATACCTAAAAATGAAAGACAATCACATATCTTTTGGGATATTACTTCAACCTGCAAAGTTTTTCTACTTAACTGTTCTCTTCTGATAGTTGCTTTATAAGGGAATAAATCTGTTAAGTCTTTTTGAACCAATTGCAATAACTCCACAGTGTTACTAGTATATCTTAGTCGTTGCCTATTAGAATTATACCAGTAACCTTTGCTATCCTTTGTCCGTTTTTTCTTCTGGTTTATGCTTCCATCGCTTATTACAAAACCCAATAATCTTGCCAATCCAAAAGGAATCTGTTTTTTGCTCTCATTTGAAAAATTAAAACCAAGAAGGACATCATCATCTTTTTCTAGTTTGTCTGCTTTAGCCCATGTCAAATCTTTTAATAATAGCGGGTGATCTTTAGTTACTACCAATTCCAGACCGTTATCTAGGACTATTTTAAGTAATTTGTCATTATTTTTAAAAGTCAAGAATTTGAAGTTTTTCCATTCGTATTTTCTAGTTTTCAAATTGAAAGTTAGCACTTTTTCTGTTCCTACTATAGATTTTATTTCTTTATATCCCTCGTTTGTCATCACCAGCGTTGAGCCTGAAACACAACCTGTTTTTCCATAGATGAAAAGATTTCTTGGTTTTCTGCCTCTTAGTGCAGAAGATACTACCCCCATTATTTCTTCTATTTGTTGTTCGCGGAAAGGTAAAACATCTGGTACGTAGTGTGGTGAAAGTACGGAAACGTCTTTGAATATCGATTCTCTTGCAAGAATTTGCTCAAAACTAGGACTCATACTTCAAGTATTATGGACAAAACATTTATATGTATGCATCGGATACTGTAACCTTTTTAATAATTCCATAGTATATCTTGTTAGAAGAAATATTATCAGGTGACCTCTATGACGACAAAATTATCTAGAATGTATGGAATGGATATATTTACCGACAGTGGTAAATTTTTGGGAAATGCACAAGATTTCATTGTAGATGTAGAATCCGGTGAAGTTTCGAGAGTATTGATTGAACAATTACCTATAGGTAAAGAAGATGCAAAGAAAGCACTTCGCGAGAAGAGCATACTCTATAAGAATGTAAAATCTGTTGAAGATGTAATCGTAGTTACCAAAGGTATCAGTGTAGCACCTTCTGCATAAGGATGTAGTTTATGGCAAAAGCATTCGTTCGTGTTTTAGTCGGGCTGTTATCAATAGCCCTTGGCTATTTTATTTTTAATTTCTGGGGTAGTACGCGACCGAACGATCCCCAGATGACTGCTATTGGTGCTGGCATCGTAGTAGTGATAGCTTCTTTTATTGCTCTGTCGTCTATGACTAAAGGCGGCGGAGATTAGCGACAAGTCGCTTCCCTGTCTGCGGGTAGTCGCGATAGTTATCGTGTTTCGAGTTTCAAGTTTCCAGTTTCGAGTTTAGTTTTTAGTATCTAAATATTCAAGGTTTTGAGTTTTGTTTCTGATCCCCGAGTCTCTTTTTATTGTTTTTGATATAATAATATGTTTATGTCAAATGTTATGCAATTGAGCGGAAAAGTTTATCATGCGACAGCAAGAGCAAATCTGCCTATGATTATGGTAGACGGACTGAAACCACTTGCCAAAAATCGCACAAGGGAAATTCAAGTCGTAGATCTTGCATTTGATATAGTAGCCGAAGCAAAAGGAGTAAGACAGCGTCGTACCGGTATATTTGCATGGCATGATAAAGAAAGTACGCATTCACTACATTTTGACAGTGCTATTCTAGAGGTTGCTGTTGATCCGTGCACTGCTCTGGTGCTTCATCAGGCATGGATGGATCTGGCATGGGGCATAGTAGAAGGTATTTTAGTGCGAGTTCCGTCGCAACACAAAGATAAAATAAATGCACTAAGCGTAAACGAATTATTCGAGCAATTGATTCATGTTCAAATTTATGAAGGAACTGCCGGAGAGGTGCTCAGCGAGCTTGGGCTATTATATTGGGGAAGCGGAGTAAGACTTGCAGATTATAACGTTGAGAGTGCACATGCACTGACTGACAAAGTAATACAATCTCAGAGATTGTTTAGTGGACTGATGCCTGGAGTAAATCACGAGGTAGCTTTAGGTGTCGAGCCCATTCCAAAGGAAAGATTGGCGTTGTTGTAAAATTAGATTATTTTTCATTTTTCTTAATAGTAATATTTTCCCTGGTTTTCTTATTTATAATCTTCTTATCAAACCCAAGCATCCAATTAACTTTCTTCTTTAGTGCAGCAGTCGGTTCAACAATTACAATTCCTTCTTTCGGTTGTCCATAGATTATGCGTGTATCGTTATCGGCATATTTGACAAATGCTAAAGCAGTCAAATCTTCTTCACCATCTATCTTCAGTGCTCCTCCTGTTTTTAGTAGCTTGGCTGCACTAGCAAGTACTTCTTCAGATACGGTGCCGGGAGGATTAGATAATTCAATTATATTTTTGAAATGGAGCTTTATCACATTTTCTAGTTGTTTTGCTAGTTTTCTTCTCATGTACTTATAGTCGAAAACTGCGAGATGCGGCCTTATTCCTATGCCCAGAAGCGCTAAAGTTGTTACATCTCCTACGGCAATTATTTTATAATTTTGACTTAGTTTTTTTACTTCCTCAAGAGTTTTGTATAATTTGCCCATGGGTCGTTTAAGTTGTGCTCTTGCTGTTGGAGTTATTCTTACCATAGTTAAAAGCTACAAAGTTGCAGATTAAAAATGTTAGTCTGATCATTACTATTATGGCTCTAAGCAAAAACACAAAATTATTCTCACTGGCTAGCTTTCTTACCGATGTAAGCAGCGAAATGCTCATTCCTATTTTGCCTTACGTTCTTACTACTGTTCTAGGTGCACCTGTTATTGCTGTCAGTTTGTTTGAAGCAGTGAAAGAGACGATTGCAAAAGTGATTGGCATCGTATCCGGATTTTACAGCGATAAGATAGGCAGAAGAAAAAACACAGTAATCGCTGGCTACGGCATATCTGCATTTATGAAAGGGTTGCTAATGCTAGTGGCAGGTTGGCAGCAGATAGTCGGCATTCTTCTATTTGAAAGAGTAGGCAAAGGCGTAAGAGAATCACCCAGAGATTCATTGATCGTACTATCGGAGAAAAAAGAAAATTTAGGTAAGGCATTCGGTTTTAGAAAAATGCTTGATAATTTTGGCGCAATTCTTGGTCCGGTGTTAGCTAGTATAATTATAATTGCATTTGGAAATGCACCCATAGAACAGACATATAAAAATATTTTCATTATTTCATTCATACCTGCAGTGATCGCGGTAGCAGTACTTTTTTTCATAGATGAAATCAAAACAAAAGGACAAGATGGGAAGAAGATACTAAAAGAGCTTAATCACGATGGAAATTTTAAGAAATTTATAATTGCTCAGGCAATTTTTGCTCTCGGTAATTTTGGAATTTCATTATTTTTATTAAGAGCTGGTAATTTCGTTGCATTTGCTATAGTACCTTTAGTATATCTTGGATACAATATATTTTATACGACATTTTCAATGCCTGCTGGGATTATTGCAGATAAAATTGGTCCTAAGAAAACTTTGGTAATCGGATATTTTATTTATTTAGTTGCTTTAGTTGGATTAATACAATATGCTGATTCATCTTCCATAATAGTTATGTTTGCATTGCTTGGTCTTTTCATGGCAATTAATGAAGTCGCACCTAATGTAATGGTCGGGAGATTGGTAGAAAAAGAGGTTTATGGTAGTGCGATCGGATTAAGTAAGGGCCTAACAGGGTGGATTGCATTGCCTGCGAATATTATTGCAGGTGCACTATGGACAGTTTATGGTCCTAATACTGCATTCTTGTTTGGGATTGTGACTACGATAATTAGTATTGGTGCAATGATGTTTTTTGTCAGGGACTAACATAAATATAATCAGGAAACTCTAAGCTATCTATATTCTTTTTCTAATTTTATTCTATCAAGTCCGAGTTCATCAAAAATATGGTCAGAACTTATTATTTCGTCAAATTGTGCATAAGCTGCATGCAACGCATCAAACACATTGATTTTTTTCTGTTTTATATAATGAGCTGCAAGAAGTGCTGTTTTTTCTTCTAAGTCTCTCACCTTTACTAATCTATAAGTATGAACAATTATTTTTTCAGGATCTAAATCAAGACGTTTACAAATTAAAAGTAATTCTGAGATGACATGGGGACTTATCCATAATTCGTCCTTATATCTATCATAAGTTGTAGTTGCCCTTTCTTTTAGCCAATCGTCGTCCTTGATTAGTGCAAGAATAAAATCAGTATCAGCAAATGGAATAATCTCACCTTCTTCTAGTTAAACCTTCCATTGCTTCTTTTTCAGCTTCTTCGTGAATCATTCTTTTAAGATCCTTCACAGTCAAATTTTTAGGTATTTTTTTCCCTTCTTCCTGTAATGCTTTTAGAGGATTTTTTGAAACTGGAATAAGTATTACTTCTCCTTTAGCAGGAACAATTACAAATTCTTCCCCGTACTGTTCCACTACTTCCCTTGTCAAACAGATTCTTGCTTTGTCGTCTACATGTGCGTATGTCATATTCCCACATTTATTGTTATGGTGGGAAATATTTATAAATATTCCCACTAAAGTATTCTGCTCTCATCCTTCGTCCCGACAATTACCTTGTCAAATTTAGTGAATATTCCACTTTCCACTACTCCTGGAATATTCTTCAATTCGATTTCAGTTCTCTTCGGGTCTTTTACAAACATCTCAACATCAAGCAGGAAATTTCCATTATCTGTTATTATAGGCCCTATCTTTTCGTCTGCAACTCGGTAACCAACTTTCTTCGAGAATTTGTAAAGTTCCTTCATTACTGTGTTATATGCGAATGGGACTACTTCAACAACTACTTTCCCTTCAAGTCTTTCTTTTACCTTGCTGGAATCCACTATGCAGATAAATTTCTTGGCAGCGTAGGCAACTACCTTTTCCCTGGTTAGTGCGCCTCCACCACCCTTAAGCAAACCAGTTTTTGTTGCTACGTCCGCACCATCTATTGCAAGATCAATTTGATCCACTTCGTCAGCTTCAGCTATGCTTAAACCTAGTTTATGTGAAAGTATTCTAGTATCAAAAGACGATGGTACTCCGATTATGTTTAATTTTTCTTTTTTTACTCGTTCAGCTAAGAGTTTGATGAATTCGCGTGCAGTAGTTCCGCTACCTAAACCCAGAATCATTCCATCTTGTACGTATTCCAGGGCTGCTTTTGCTGCGTTTATTTTTTCTAGTTCTAATGATGACATAAATATAACTGAGAAATTAGTATTTTTATCCTTTTCTGAATTGACCTGCGAGTTCAGGATTCTGAGAGAATTGTAGTTTATTTTTTTTCTGACCAACATATTCAATTGATTTTCCACTTTCATCGGTGAGCGTCATGTCCATTATTTCTTTACCGACTCTCATTGTTAGCACCATTGGCTTTCCTTTGAATATTACTTTTACACTGTAAATCTGATTGTCGTTATCGTATGCATATTTTACATCACAATTTTTGAAATCTTTAAGTGTCATAGTTTATACCTGTGCTATTTCAAATATCAAGGATTTTTTCATAAACTGTCTCCCTTCAGGAGTTTTTCCCAGCTGATCTGCAAATGCTTGTGCTAATCTGGCAGTAGTATTGAATGCAGCAGCTGTTGCAGTTCCTTGTATTTTTTCTCGTATTTCTACTGGTTTTATTATTACACCAGCAAGCTGACTTTCTTCGAATACGTTTCTATCTACTGTTTTCTGTGCCATAATTTAATTTCTCCATTATGCTATAAATACCTTTCGATTTAAATCAAAATCAGGTGGAAAAATGACAAAAACTATTTATCTCTATGACAGCTATGCAAAAGACTGTGACGCAATCGTACAGTTAATCGACGGCAAATTCATTATTCTCGATCAAACTGTTTTCTTTGCACGCGGAGGAGGTCAGCCTGGAGATACTGGGAAAATAGTTAGAGTAGGTGATAATGTTGAATTCACTGTTTTATCCGTAGGCAAGAAAGACGGAGTAATTGCTCATGAAGCAGACAAAGATGGTTTAGCTATTGGGGATAAAGTAAAATGTTCGATTAACTGGGATCGTCGCTATAGACTAATGAGAATTCATACTGCTACTCACATATTAGCTGCAATAATGCACAAGGAAGAAGGTGTTTTGATTAGTGGAAATGAACTAGGGGAAGATAAGGCAAGAGTTGATTTTAACCTAGTGGACGTAACCAAGGAAAAAATTGAAGCGTACATAGTCAAGACGAACGATGCTCTTAAGAGAAATCTAGATATCAAAACCTATTTCTTGCCAAGAGCAGAAGCACTGGCATTACCTGGAGCAGTAAAGCTTTTGGCTGCATTGCCACCTAACATAACTGAACTAAGAATTGTAGAAATTGGAGATGTAGACAGGCAAATTGACGGCGGTACTCACGTCAAAAATACATCAGAAGTTGGGGAAATTGAACTAATTAGGATAGATAATAAAGGGGCAAGTAATAGGCGGGTTTACTTTAAGTTGAAAGACTAGTCAGTTATCCTGAGACAAGATATATCTAGTCTCAATCTATACAGAACCAGTGTCACGACAATTCGTGACACTATTTGTCAACAATGTTGACAAACCAAAGTTGGTTCTGTATATAAACATTTCCTTACATCATAATATCCTCTAGGCTCCAAGTAATAGCGGGGTAACGCATTCTAAAACTTTTTAACATTTAGGGTGCGCCTCATGGGGAGCTTGGAGTTCCCGCTGGAAGTTGTATCTAGTATTTCTTATTGGATACATCTGGCAAAGCTCATAACCCAGTTGTGTCTTTTGATTAAAAGATGCAGGGCAAAGATCGATGGTTCAAATATTTGAACCACTTTTGGTTTGAGTTGGAATTCCATCCCCCGCTATTTTTATTTTTTTTGAGTCTAGAGTTCCCAATTGTTCATCGTTATGAACAACACAATTTTCCGAAGTATCGGAAAATGTGCACATTGTTGCGTACAACAATTGTGTGGGCGCAATTATTTTCTGCGGAAAATAATGCATTGTCGGCAGTGTCAAAAATGCCGACAAGTATTGACGCGTATAGCGTCAATGCACATTGACAACACTTTGATTCATTGTCAATTGCGCATTGTTGCTCTGAGCAACAATTGCGTTTAGTCTCCGGTTTAGTGTTTCGAATTTTCTATCTAGTTCTAATTCACACTGCATCTAGAATTCGTACACGTGCTATTTCCAGAAATAACTGCACATGATAAAGTAGCCGAGTTTACATCGTTTCCTTGGCAGTAGTACTCTAAAACTTTCGAGCTATCCACGCAAGTGTCCTGATAAAGAATTCCTGAGGCTACAACTGAACCTGCAATTTCTCTAGTTATTCCATCACTGTCAGTGCAACCAGTAGCATTCAAATTAGTAATACAAGCTCCATTTGTACAATGCGTGAGCGTAGGGCAGTTAACCAGATCATATGCTGAAGTATTTCCATTACAATAATATTCCGTTAATATGTTATTGGTGCATTTATCATCTGAGACGTCTAAGAATCCAGAATTATCATCTATTGTTACCTTACCAAATGTTGATATATTATATCCATCACTATCAGTACAAGTAGTTTCTTTTCTTATGCATCTTCCATCATAACAATTAGTTTTTTCAGGGCATTCAGATATTGCACCATCTACCAGATTATCCTTGCAACTATACTCACGTATATTTTTGTTCCCGGTGCAAGAATCAGTTTTAGTATCTCCGTTCAATTCCACAGTTCCTTTCGTGAATAAGTCACTGTCATCACTATCGGTACACGTGTTATTTTTCTTTGGGGTGCATTTACCGAAATAACACTGATACCCTTGTGGGCAATTTATTTTTTCTATTTGTACTAAAGATTCATTACAATAATTTTCTTCCAAAGTTGTTATGCTGGTACAATGATCGGTAAACTTCTTATTTGCTAAAGTGACAAATCCTTCAGTGTATATATCTATTGCATTACTTCCATTACAATAGTCTGCAGGTGTAGGAATTGTTTCTATCGTAGAGTTATTATTAGTTTTATTATCTAAATTTACTTTGTTTTTACTATTAGAAGTACAACCAAACAATAAAACCAAAACTACCAGACACAGAAGAAATTTTTTCATATAATATTTACTACACTAAAATTATAAAAACAGTATATTAATTCTAGATATACTGCAAAGATAGTTTTCCTAAGTATGCAAGAATTGTGAAACTCAAAATTCTTCCGCAAGCTGTTGCAAGTAAATATCTCCATACTGGGATTTTTAATGCACCTGCTGCCAAACCAGCAATGTCAAATACTGGGTTCGGAATTAATGCTAAAACAAATATTGCAAGGACGTCATATTTTTCTACCCATTCTTTGTATTTTTTGAATTGTGAATTAGTATTTATTATATCAGAAGCTCCACGGCCAGCAACGTAACCAGTCAGTTCTCCTATTGCAGATCCAGTTCCTCCTATCAATCCAACAAGGATGGGATCCAGAGATCTGCCTAATGCCAATACGATAAATCTTCCAGGTCCCGGTATTAGAACTGTGGCAGACGATGCTATTGCAATTATAAATAATCCCAAGTATCCAAGTTCTTTGAATTTTTCTATTTCGTTGTTTAGTGAAAATACCAGTATGATCGTCAATACTGCAAATACTATTTGAACTATTCCTTGGGTTTTTGTGTCCATAATTATCACTAGTTGGCTCAGCTGATCCTCTTTCAGTCACTGTTGTCAGGTTACTTCGGGTACCCCGACCGACTAAATACCTCTACTCATCATCGCCAATTATAATGTGTTGGCGAGCTTTGAAAATACTTATCTTTTCAAATAAATATGTAATATCAGTGGTTATGGTTGCTAATTTAAAACCTATCGAGACAAAGTATTCCTGCTATTGGCTATTAGTCAGTGGCAGGTTAGCTAATTATAAATTAACTGCTGTCACGATCGAGGAAACATCGTTTCCGAGATATTTGCTCGATAGAGCAAACGGAAGTGACTGGAATTCTGTCTTTAAGAAATACTGAAGACTAGGAAGGCCATATTGCATTAGTTTAGCATTAGTCAATGGGTGATTGAACTAACTAGTTCAATACTCATAAATTACAGTAGTAATTTATTGGGCTCGTAGCTCAGTACCGTTTGTATCAATTAATATACTCGGTTGAGTAACAGCAGAGCACCCGCCTTGCACGCGGGGGGCCGAGGGTGCGAGAGCTTTGTCCTGGCGGACAAAATTAGCCAGCAAAGCCGTCTATCCCTCCGAGTCCATTTCTTCTTTTTTGTCTTGTGTTGTGGGTCTTGAGTCTTGCCTACTGACGAATGAAAAACCTATTACTATTAGCGTCAGCTATGGACGAAGGAGGGAAGAGTCTTGTTATGATAGTGTCTGGATTCAAACGAAACTGGTGCAACTGTCGAAAGAAAAAATATTATATTTGATGCCAGTGCCAAATAATAATCTGGTAAATCGCTATGCAATATTCTGGTACTATCAATCAGTTCCATTTATCTAACTTTCTCTCTTTAATATAGAAAAAAGGTAAGTATATGCAATTAAAGAAAACTCCGTTGAATGCAGCACATTATCGTTTAGGAGCAAAAATGGTTGAGTTTGGCGGCTGGGATATGCCTGTTCAGTATACTGGCATAATCGAAGAACATAATGCTGTACGAAACACCGTAGGCATATTCGATGTTTCTCATATGGGAGAAGTATACGTTACTGGCCTCAATGCCAAAACATTCATAAATAATCTAATTACTAACGACATAAACAAATTAGTGCCTGGCCAAATCTTATACTCCCCAATGTGCTATGAGCATGGTGGCATTGTTGATGATCTTCTAGTCTATAAATTTAGTGATGAGAAATTTCTAATTGTTGTTAATGCCTCTAATATCGATAAGGATTTTGCCTGGATGCAGAAAAATTCTCAGGGTGCAGAATTAGTTGATCATAGTTCTGATGTTGGAGAAGTTGCGTTACAGGGTCCAAAAGCGCACTTAGTATTGCAGAAATTAACTAAGTTTGATTTGAATTCGCTCAAGACATTCTACTTTGCTGAATTCGAAGTTGCAGGGGTCAAGTGTTTAGTTTCAAGGACTGGTTATACTGGGGAAGACGGGTTTGAGATATATATTCAGGCAATAGAAACCGAGAATATCTGGAATGCTATTCTAGAAGCAGGTCAAGAGTTTGGCATCAAGCCTTGCGGCTTGGGTTGTAGAGATTCATTGAGGTTAGAGGCAGGACTAATGCTCTATGGCAATGATATGACTGAGAACGTTACGCCATTAGAAGCACCATTGAAATGGACGGTAAAACTTGATAATCATGAATTTATTGGAAAAAAAGCACTTCTAGAAAAACCACTTACCAGAAAGCTAGTTGGTTTTGAATTATTAGAGCGTGCAGTTTCTAGGCATGGCAATGAGGTTTATATCAACGGGCAGAAGTTTGATTTAGTTGCCAGTGGTATTTTTTCTCCTACACTGCAGAAACCAATAGGATTTGCATTCGTTCCTATGGATTTACCAATGGGGGGAGAAATTGAAATAAAAATTAGAGAAGGAAAAATAGTTAAGGCAAAAATTTGTAGCCATAGATTTTATAAGAGGAAATAATTATCTTCTAGTAACTACCTTTGCAAGCATCGGTGTTGTCTGTTCTATCAATTCCATCTCAAGTTCCTTTATCTTTTTAACTAATGGATTCTTTTCATTCAATTTGTAAAGTACTGTTTTTCCAAACGTTCTGGTTGATTCTACTAATTTTAATTCTATTAATCTGCCCCAATATTTGTAAAAAGTAACTTTGCTCAATCCAGTTTCATCTATGATTTGCTTCTTTGAATAGTCAAATAATCTATTTTCCAGTAGGAAATCAATCATTCTAAGTAGTGGAGTATCTCCCAAATATTCGATCAAAACTGATTTTTCTTCCATCTATTTCTTATGAAGATAATCATTTATAAATCTATACTTTGAAAGGTATACTAAGTGAACTATATGGTATCAGATGATGAACTTAAGGCAACCATACTCCATCGTTTAGCCAAGAAGAGAAAGTGGGGAGAAAGCCATACTGCTTTTGAGAATGTAGCTAAAGGAGTTCCACCTCATTTCAAGGGGAGGATGAAAGATTTGGCAGAGGAACTCATTAAAGAAAATTTTATTTTACAAAAACCAACTGGTTATGGTTTGCAAATATCCTTAAATGTTGGAAAGAGCGAAGAAATTAGATGGATCATTAAAAAATATCTACAAGTTGAACTATAACTAAACTTTATAAACGAAAGCAATAACTAATCAATATTGGGTAGTAGGTAGACAAGCTTGTTGCTTAGGGCAACAAGATGTCCACGCAATTGTCGAGCGCGACAATGCGCACATTGTTCGAAACATCGAACAATTGTGTTGTTGCAATGCAACAATTGGATGCTAGAAGTTTGAGATTCGCTGGTGTTTTTATGGCATTGAAATTTACAAAAGATCATGAATGGATAAGAACTGATGGAGATTTTGTAGTCGTAGGTATTTCTGATTATGCTCAAAAAGCACTCGGAGATTTAGTAAGTTTGGAATTGCCAAAAGTTGGCAGAGTTCTAAAACAACACGATAGTTTCTCGATTGTAGACTCGATGAAAGCAAGTAGTGATGTCTATGCACCAATAAGTGGTGAAGTAGTAGAAATAAATTCCCCTCTTAATAATAATCCTCAATGGATAAACGAATCTCCCTATGAAAAAGGATGGATGATAAAAATTAAGCCATCAAATCCTGCCGAGTTAGATGTACTAATGTCAGAAGAAGATTACAAAAAATACCTTTCTGGTTTGGGTAGTCACTAATGAATTATATACCTATCACTGATCAAGACGAGAAAGACATGCTCGCATTGCTCGGGTTAAAAAATATAGAGGAATTGTTTACACATGTTCCAGCTAAGCTTAATCGTGACCTTGCACTCGGAGAGCCTCTAAGTGAACTTGAATTAAAGAAACATTTGCAGGAATTAAGTGAAAAGAATAACGTACTGAAATACTTTAGAGGTGCAGGAAGTTATTTGCATTACGTTCCCAGTGCAATTAATCATCTTATTTTACGTGGTGAGTTTTTTACTGCATATACTCCATATCAGCCAGAAGTAAGTCAAGGTACTTTACAGGCAATATACGAATTCCAAACGTTAATTTGTGCACTGACTGGTATGGATGTTGCAAATGCAAGTATGTATGATGTTGCTACAGCAGCAGCTGAATCTATGCTATTAGCAAGAAGTGAAAATGAACGGAACGAAGTAGTCATTGCCAATCCATTAAATCCACAATATTTAGAAGTGTTGAAGACTTATGCTGCAAGTTGTGGATTTGTTTTACATGAGGGTATAAGCAAATTAACCGACAAGACTAGTTGTGTTATTGTTCAACAGCCAAGTTATCACGGATCTATAGAAGATTTAAAACAATTTTCAGACAAAATACATGAAAAAGGAGCAATGCTTGCAGTAATTATTACTGATCCTACTTCTCTTGCAATTATCGAACCTCCTGGGAGTTTTGGTGCAGATATTGTTGTTGGGGACTTACAATGCTTTGGTAATGGGTTAAATTTTGGCGGACCGTCTGGGGGGTTTATGGCTGTAAAAAAACAGTTCATAAAGAAAATTCCAGGAAGACTTTGTGGAATGACAAATGACGATAAGGGAAATACAGGTTTCATACTTACTTTACAAGCAAGAGAGCAGCATATCAGACGTGAAAAAGCTACAAGTAACATTTGTACTAATCAGGCATTGAATGCACTTGCTTCTACTATTTATCTTTCACTTCTTGGTAAAACTGGTTTGAGAAATGTTGCTATGAAAAGTTATCATAATGCGCACAAGTTACAAAAGTTGCTAGAGGTTAGCGGGTTTAAGCTAGTTGATGGTAGCAAACCATTGTCAGCGGGGCAAAAAAACGCTGACAACATTTGTCACGAAACTCGTGACAAATCATTTTACAATGAATTTTTAGTTGAGACTCCAGTTCCAGTTAAAAATCTAAACGCAAAACTTCAAGACCACGGATTTTTAGGTGGAGTAGAAGTTGCAGAAAACAAATGGTTGCTCTGTTGCACGGAAATGTTGGATGACAAGGATATTGAAAAATTTGTTGAGACCGTTAAGAGTGTGAAATAAATGACAATGCCAAAACTCATCTTTGAATACGATACGAAAAATACAAATCATGTTCCTACTGTGAACGAAAAGCTAGATTTACCAGAGCATCTAATTAGAAAAGATCTAACCATTCCTGATATTAACGAAGTTGATGTTATAAGGCACTTCACAGAATTAAGCAAGAGAAATTATGGTGTAGATAATGGTTTCTATCCACTAGGTTCGTGCACAATGAAATACAATCCAAGGATAAATGAAGACGTGGCAAGATTAAACGGATTCGGAAATCTTCACCCATTAGCAGGAGATGAAAATTCACAGGGTGTCCTAGAGCTTATGTACAATCTTGAGCACATCTTGTCAGAAGTAACTGGCATGGATGCTGTTTCATTGCAGCCAGCAGCAGGTGCTCATGGAGAAGTAACCTGTTGTATGATCGCCAGAAAGTACTTTGGAAAGAGTAGAAACAAAGTAATAATTCCAGATTCAGCACACGGAACTAATCCCGCAAGTGCAGCCATGTGCGGTTTTGAAATTGTAGAGGTAAAAACAAATGCAAAAGGCGGCGTTGACATTGACGAGCTAAGGAGTAAGGTAGATAGCAACACTGCAATGTTTATGCTTACAAATCCAAGTACGTTAGGATTATTTGAAGAGAATATCGTCGAGATAAATAAAATCTTGCACGATGCTGGTGCACTAACCTATTGTGACGGTGCAAACATGAACGCCATGATGGGCATCACAAGACCAGGTGATCAAGGTTTTGACATGATGCACCTTAATCTTCACAAAACTTTTAGTACTCCTCACGGTGGTGGAGGTCCAGGCGCAGGTCCAATTTGCGTAAAGAAACACCTAGCTAAGTATCTTCCAGTTCCAAGAGCCGTAAAACACGGTGACGGTTACAAATTCGAATATAATTATCCAGATTCCATTGGAAAAGTAAAAGGATTCTTTGGAAATGTTGGAATGCTTGTACGTGCCTATGCCTATGCCAAAGCCTATGGAAAGAATTTGACAAAAGTTTCACAGATCGCAGTTCTAAGTGCTAATTATATTATGCGTTCTTTGGATAAATACTATCATCTTCCTTACAATAAAACCTGTGCCCATGAATGTGTATTCAGCGGAGAGAAACAGGCAGCTAAAGGTGTACACACTATGGATATTGCTAAGCGATTATTGGATTACGGATTCCATGCACCAACGATTTACTTCCCACTAATTGTAAAAGAAGCGATAATGATTGAACCAACTGAAAGTGAAAGCAAGGCAACGTTAGATTCGTTTATAGAAACGATGAAGAAGATTGCTCATGAAGTTGAAACGCAGCCAGAATTGCTTCATAACGCACCCACAACTACTCCTGTTGGCAGGCTAGATGGTGTAAAAGCAGCTAGGCAGCCTAACTTGAGATATGAACCTGTTTGTAGGATTTGCTAATTACTCCTGTCCTACTTCTCGTCTATCTTTGTCTTCTTCAGTCTGAGGTAAAAACCTAGATCTTTTTATGCCTATAAGACTAATTCCTGATGAGGTTACACAATGACAGTTTACGAGAAAATTAGTGCTGAAAGGTATTGTTATTTCATCACCGGTATTTTTTCTTAATTCCGAGTCTGTTAGTGGTAAAAGAACTATTACTCCACTATCTGTAATATCATAGACAATTGGAATTTCTAAAGTTGCAATTGATCTAGACATCCCAGTTACAAATGAAGAACATGAATCTGGAAGAAGAGAAAAGTTAATCAAATGATCCCCGATCCGTATTTTTCTTTGATTTGAAGAGAGAACAAAACTAGTTACTGGTATTTCTGATATATCTGATGAAGGTTTTGCACCTATATTGTGGAGCCTTTTATATTCTGCTGGGGGAAGATAATCCGTTTGATCAGTGTATGCTTTTGATATTTTAGGAGTTAAAATAATTCCAGCAATAAGAAGCAGTCGGGCTGAGAATCTGAAAATCGCAGTTCTATGATTTATTGGCATATTCGATAGTTTATGCATAATTTATTTAACTCGTTTCAAATTATAAGTATTCCGAACTTTAATTTTCGATGCAAATGTTTAAATTTTTTTACAAACATAGGTAAATTATGCTTCTTAGGAATACGAAACTCAACCCAGTGCCCGGAATACATTTTATTGAATTGTCAAGACAGCGACCTGTCCAACGACTTTTGTTGATAGAACAACTCAGAATAGCTGCAGATGAAAAACCAAAATCTTCCGAATGGCAAGACAGAGGCATTGTGCAGTTACATTCTGGATCTTTTAGGGTTTCCGAACTCCCAGGTCTGATTAGTTATCGTCAAGTTGGCACATTTGGCGTGTCTGCTTCTATTGGGGAATCCAGTCAGAGATTTTTAGTGCCTCTTCTAGGAGAAATACGGACAATGGCAGAACTTCAGTTACGCTTAAATTCCATTGAACACTTTCCACTTGAACATCTCCTAAGAGAAGTAGAATCAAAAGTAACAAAAGAAAGAAGTTGGCACGAATTAAAACTGAAATTAAATTCATTTTTAGGTCGTTACGAAAAACTGACTCCAGAAGAGGCAAGAGAATTCAGAGATTCTATTTATGCATTTCTTCATAGGATGGTAACTGAACTTAGGGTTTTGACAGATGATCAAGAAATTTATATGACCTTGGCTGCTATGTTAAGAGCAGCAAAAGGATTTAGTGACCGTGCAGATCATAAAACTGAAGTATTAGATTCATTGGTATGGAGATTAGAACATATACATAATTTTCTGAGGCATTCTGAACTTTTTACATGTCTAACTAACTCACGTAATCCAAATTTAGAAGTTGCTAAAAGACACTTTAATTTTTGGTTAAATTCATATGACGGTTACTATCTAGGTTCTTCCAACCATAATCCTGCAAGACAAGATTGGGAAGCATTCGAAGATATGTGTACAGAGCGTAAATCAGTGATGGAATAAGCTTTTCGGTACACGTCTTTACTATTTCTGATTCTACTGTAAATTCTATCGATGTTAAAGAATTCTTCTTTAATAGTTGTAACTTGCAAAGCAATTTACTCGAATTTACAACAAGACAAATTCCTTTTCAATTTGTCTTTTCTTTTCTTTCTATCTATTTTTTAATCATTTTTATTCAAATGAAGAAACATGACTAATTGTAATCCTTTTGTTAACCCAGATACTGCACAGAAACCACCATGGCTAAAGATAAAACTGCCAGAAGGTGACGAGATAGGGAAATACGAGCACGTTAAACAACTCACAAAATCAAAAAAGCTTCATACTATTTGCGTAGAAGCAAGATGTCCAAATATTAATGAATGTTGGAGTGGCGGAACAGCCACTTTCTTACTTATGGGGGATATTTGCACCCGTTACTGTAGATTTTGTCATACTAAAAGTGCAAGAGAAGGAGTTCCAATGCGGGATCTGAAAGAAGAACCAGAACACTTGGCAGATGCAGTAAAAGAAATGAAACTGGAATATATCGTGCTCACTTCCGTAGATCGTGATGATCTTTCAGATCAAGGGTCAGAACATTTTGCAACTTGCGTAAGAAAAGTCAAGGAAACTACTCCACACGTTTTAGTTGAACTTCTAATTCCAGATTTCAGGGCAGATGAAAAATGCTTGAAGACGGTAGTAGACTCAGGTGCAGAAGTAGTTGGACACAACATGGAAACTGTTGAACGATTGCAGGGAACCGTGAGGGACAATCGTGCAGGTTATCAACAATCTCTCAGTGTTCTTACTACAATAAAAAAAATCAATCCAAATACTTATACAAAAACAGCATTGATGCTTGGTCTAGGAGAAACAGATGAAGAAATTGAGAAAACAATGGATGACCTGAGAGCAATCAATTGCGACATAATTACATTTGGTCAGTATCTCCAGCCAAGCAAAAAACACATCGCAGTTCAAAGTTACGTTACACCAGAAAAATTTAAATTCTGGCAGAAAAAAGCTGAGGACAAAGGATTTTTATATTGTGCAGCAGGGCCATATGTAAGAAGCAGTTATAGAGCTGGGGAATTTTTCATGAAAGGTATTTTAGAGAAAAAGAAAAAAGGTGCTTTGGCATGAAATCTGGAAAAAATATTTACAAAGCAGGTAAACTCCTCAAAATATCTTTAGAATACGATAACGTAATTAGACAAATAAAAATCACAGGAGACTTTTTTCTTTATCCTGAAGAAGGAATTGAGCAATTACAGTTACAGCTTATAGGGGCAGAGTTAACTAAAGAAAAACTAACTGATCGAATAAATCAAATTCTAAAAATTGAAAAACTTGAACCGTTCGGTTTTAATTCAGAGCAATTAGCTGAAGCAATTTTAGGTGCGTGCAAAGAGTGATCGTATGAATAATATTCGTTTGCTAAAAACCGGAGCACATTCAGCTGCATGGAATATGGCTTTAGACGAAGCAATGATGCAAATTGCAGCAGAAAGTAACGAATGGATCCCATCACTCAGATTCTACTCATGGACGCCATCTGCAGTCAGCATCGGCTATTTCCAAAGTCTGAACGAAGAAGTAGACTTAGATGCATGCAAGAAACACGGAGTGGACATAGTAAGACGTTTAACTGGAGGCGGCGCAGTTTTCCACGATTCGGAGTTAACTTATTCATTTATTACAAAAGAATATCCAAACGGAATTCATGATTCATATCATTTGATTTGTGGTGCAATTACTGATGGTTTGAAAACAATAGGAATTGATAGTCAGTTTATTCCAATCAATGACCTTCTAGTTAATGGAAAGAAATTTTCAGGTAATGCGCAAACTCGCAAGAAAGGGGTACTACTTCAGCACGGTACGATCCTCTTGAAAGTTGATGTTGACAAAATGTTCGAACTGCTCAAAGTTCCAAATGAAAAACTAAAAGGCAAGTTAATTTCTGATGTCAAACAAAGAGTTACTGCATTGGACAAATCATTCGAAGAAGTAGAATCTGCATTGGAAAAAGGGTTTGCACAGAGATTTAATGCAAACGTGGAGAGGAGTGAATTAAGTGATGAAGAGCTGAAGAAATGCAATGAACTAATTAGCAAGTATTCTTCAATGGAATGGGTCGGGAGAATATGATCTATTTACCAAAATTCTTTCGTGCTTTCATTTCCTCTTTTAAACCGCCTAATAATGGGTCGTTGGTTCGTAAATGCATGTCAACTATTTTTGTTCTTTCAGTATTTTTCAAGAATTCGGAATCTATAACTGCGTATTTATCGGTTCCTCTTCTATATGTCTGATACGTATGGTCCGTATAACCTTGATAATCGATAGATAATGGTTTATATCCCAAGGCCGTTAATCTTTTTTTTATGTCATCAGCGGTAAAACCTTGCTTGTAAAATTCACTCTGCACCTTGAATGTAGGTAATCTATTATGCAGGATATCAAAAGCTTCCATTTTAGTGCGAATAAACTGATCATTTGTCTTAATATTAATCCGAAACGTCTGGTCTGTAAGTTGTGTTACTGCGAAAGTAACATAAAAAGAACCCGTAGCATCGTTTTTTTTTAAATGTGGTTTCATAATAAACACTGCCATCTGGTTTGCGTTCCGCTACAGGTTTTTTGTTGCCGGTTTGATAAATATACCCAAAGCTAGGGAGTATAGAGAAAAAGTCCTGCGGATTAAAAGGATCCGTTTTAGTAGTCAGAGAATAATTTAATTCTTTGGACGTTTCTTTATTTTTCATTGTCATATCATCATTACTCGAACTATGATAGTTGCATTATGCTTACAATAGCATTTTAATACTTTTGCTCCTATACCAATCAATTAATGTTTATTTTAAAACGGTGAAATATATGATAGTACCAATGAAAATGGATGACGATGAAGACTGGGAAGACGAAGATTTCGATGATGAAGAATGGGACGAAGAAGGAGATGAAGAAGGAGAAGAAGAATTCTAACCTTATAATTCTATTTTTTAATTTTTTTTAACTTTTTTTTAATTTTAAAATATACTTACTATAAAAAATGAAAAAAAGAAAAAAAAACTATTTACTTCTTTAACGTAATATTCAAAAATTGTGTTTCTCCTGCAACTGTGATTACGCTTGATTTATAATCCGGATAACCTTCTTTAGTTACACTAATAATATGTTTTCCTGGTACTAATCCAATACTAAGCGGAGTTTGACCACGCGTAACATCGTCGATTGATACATATCCGCCATCCGGCGTAGAATAAACTTTTAATACGCTTGCTGTTGCTTTCACGTTGTTGACTAATATTATTGAAAGAAACGCTAGCAATGCCACAACCATCACTCTTTTCATTCAAATCACCAAATATGCTACAACGATAATATATAAAAGAGTTACATAGCTAATTAGAATAAGGAAAGGGCCCGTAGCGCAGCTAAAGTTTTGAGTCTCGATTTCTGTGTTTCGAATTTTATTCATTCGAAACCAAAAGTAGAAAACTGAAAACTTCTGCTATGGACAGCGCGGCAGCCTTCTAAGAAATTTCTTTCGGTAATCTAAAGAAATTTCATAAAGAAAGAGGAAAGCTGTAGGTCATGGGTTCAAAACAGTCTTCAGTCTTGAAGTTTTGAGTCTAGTAAAATTATAATTACGAGACGTGAAACAGGACAACCATAAATCGACAAGCTTGTTGCTTCGAGTGATAAGATGCTCAGTGTTCGAACAATCGAACACTCGGGAACATCGATTTATCGGGAACTGGAGACAGTGTATTTCCCATCGGGCCCGATTTATTTTCATGTAAATGATAATCAAAAGGTGGTAGTATGAAAGACAACATTGATCAGATTGCAGAAATGCTCAGTACGCTTACTGAAGATACAACTATTCCAAAAAACATAAGAAAAGCTCTTAGTGAAGCTAGGGATAGATTGAAGGGATCGGATGATGCAAATATCAAAGTAAGTGCCGCAGTATATCTGATTGAATCTATAAGTGAAGATATCAATATGCCATCCCACGCGAGAACTCAAGTATGGGCAGTCATGAGTATGTTAGAATCTTTGAAAATAAATCCTATTCAGTAATTAAAACAGGCGGTATGGTGAATAGTTTATCGGTGCTTGTTCAAAATGGTATTCGCGTAAGTACAGATGCAGAAGAGATGCTTAAGAATATCGAAGATCAGGAAATTGTTGATAAGCTAATTAAATTAAATAAACCGATGATTACAAAAGAAGATCTGGAAACTTTGTTAAGAAAAGAAGAAACCATAGTAGAAAAGGTTGATATATTACGGTCCAGTGATTTCAATCCTATTGCGAAAGAATATTCTCCAGATATAGAAGTTCTACATGCTAAAGATATCACTGGGAAATCCAGGACAAGGGGAGAAGTTGACGATTTTGTAAGTTATTTTAAGAATCGTTACGAACGCATATCAAGAATGCTTCGAGCCCCTGGGAGATATCCGCAGATGGATCTTGGGGAAGTTAAACGTCATGTTGGAGAACGTGTGCGTGTAATCGTAACTGTGATGGAAAAACGAGATACACAAAAAGGAAATTTGCTTCTTGAAGTAGAAGATTTGACAGGGAGATTTAAGATTATAATAACTTCTAATTCTAAAAATGAAAAACTAGAAGAGAAATCTAAAAATATTTTACTTGATGATATAATTGCAATTACCGGGAAGGTATTTGAACCTTTCATGATTGCTGAAGATATAGAATGGCCCGACATTCCAGTACTTCGGGAAAGGAAATTCTCTGAACTTGATGTTGCAACCGTTTATATTTCTGACTTACATTTTGGTTCCAAGTATTTTCTTGACCATTATTTGAATCTTTTTGTAGATTGGATTCATGGGAAAGGTGAGGCAAAAGAGCTCGCTGGAAAAGTAAAATATATGGTAGTCGCCGGTGATCTAGTAGACGGCATAGGCATCTATCCTAATCAAGAAAAAGAATTGGTAGTTAAGGACATCTACAAACAATATGATATGTTTGAAGATTTTCTTGAGAAGATTCCTGATTACGTAGAAGTTATAATATCTCCTGGAAATCATGATGCTGTGAGACGTGGAGAACCGATGCCAGCCATACCGACAGAATTTATTAAAAACGATGTAATCCGAGTTGGAAATCCATCCACTGTTATCATAGAAGGTCTTAGACATCTGATTTATCACGGTACTTCCATGGATTCACTCATTGCAGCATTGCCCAATGCCAGTTATAGTCATCCAGAAAAAGTTATGACGGAGTATCTGAAACGAAGGCATCTTTCACCAATATATGGTGGTAATCTTATAATTCCGGAAAAAGTCGACTATCTTGTAATAGATGACCCACCAGATATTCTTCACTGCGGTCACGTTCATAGAAACGGATACATGCTTTATCGTGGAACGTTGGTAATAAATTCAGGCACTTTTCAGGATAGGACTGATTACCAAATGAAGCAAGGTCACGTACCAACGCCAGCGATGGTTCCAGTTTATGAAATGAAATATGGTAGGTTGAGAACCTTAGATTTCAAGGTATGATTATTATTTGATGTGATATCAATGAATTGTCCCACGGGACAAATATCCGTGTGCTTTTCAAGCACATCTGTTGAACAAGGTTCAACATCTCGAAGTGATTTCTCGATGAATACGCAAAATTATTTTATAATTCTCAAAGCCGAACTGCAGAAAGCATATGCAATTTCCAGCGAAGCTCGTTCGAAAGGTTTTGATCCTGAAAAAGAAGTAGAAGTTAAAATAGCTCCAGACGTTGCAGCAAGAGTAGAAGGTATTGTGGGTCCAAAGGGAATTGCAGAAATTATACGTAGTATGGAGAAGCAAGGAATTTCCAGAGAAGACGTCGCATTTGAAATAGCAAAAAAATTAGCTTCCGGAGAAATAATCAAAGGAACAAAAGAGCAACTTGTAGAACAAGCAGTTAGAACTGGATTGGGGATACTTACAGAAGGTGTTCTTGTAGCTCCAACCGAAGGCATAGCTAAAGTTAGGGTAAAAAATAATCCTGATGGTACTGATTACGTTGCAGTTTATTATTCTGGTCCAATTAGAAGTGCTGGGGGAACTGCTGTAGCCTTAAGCGTTTTATTGGCAGATGTGGCTCGTAGGGTAGTTGGCATAGGAGATTATAGGGCAACTGATACTCAAATTGAAAGATATAATGAAGAGGTAAATATTTACGAATCACGTGTGGCGCATTTGCAATATAAGCCTCCTGAAGAAGATGTTAAATGGGTTGTACAGAATTGCCCAGTTTGTATAGATGGTGATCCTACAGAAGAAATAGAAGTGAGTACTTTTCGCAGTGTTCCTGGTGTTGAAACCAATAGAATAAGAGGGGGAGTACCACTTGTTATTTGTGAAGGGATAGCTCAGAAATGCGCAAAAGTTTTCAAGTATACTAAAAAACTTAACCTTGGCTGGACCTGGCTTGAAAAAATTATTAAAGTTAGTAAAAAAGAAGACAAGGTTGATATTAAGGTCGATTTTACCTATCTGGAAGGCATGGTAGCAGGAAGACCAGTATTTGCCTACCCATCTAGGATGGGTGGTTTTAGGCTCAGATATGGAAAAAGTAGGACGAATAGTCTAATGGCAAAAAATATTCACCCTGCAACAATGATTCTTCTTAGTAATTTTCTTGCCTATGGTACGCACATGAAAATTGAAAGACCAGGTAAAGGTTGTGTTATAGCTGGTCACGAATTGCTTGAACCTCCAGTGGTAAGATTGAAAAATGGCACAGTGACAAAAGTCCATACTATCGAACACGCAGAGAATTTGGAAAATCAAGTATCAGAAGTACTTTTTCTTGGGGATATGTTAATTACTTATGGTGATTTCCTAAAATCTAACTATCCGTTAATTCCAAGTGCTTGGTGTGATGAATGGTTCGTAAAGGAGTTAGAATCAAAAGGAGTTCAGCAGATTAACCTTAGCACAGCCAAAGACGCATTCGAATTTTCTAGGAAATACGAAGTCCCTCTTTTACCTCTATTTACTTATAACTGGGGAGATTTGAAAAAAGAGGAGCTTGGAAAACTTGCAGATTGGCTTTGTAAGGTGAATTTACAGTTAAATGAAAACGGAGAGTTGCAAGAAGCTACTATTGATAATGCCCCCGAGAAAAGTTATCTTGAAAACTTACTGGTGGAACATAAACTCGCAGATGGAAAAGTAATTCTAGAATCGGATAATGCTTACGCAGTTCTTAACACATTGGGGTTACTGAATCAGACTATTATTAGCATGGATAAATTTACTGCTGCATTTTCAAAATATAATTCGGTCTTTGAAATATTAAAAGAGTGTAGTGGAATAGAAATCAAAAATAAATGTCCAAGTTATATTGGCGCAAGAATGGGTCGTCCAGAAAAAGCCAAGGAAAGAAAAATGGATGGTTCCCCACACGTTCTTTTTCCAACCGGTTCACAGAAAAACAGAAGTATTGCTAAGGTTTACAAGACTATAAAAGGCAAGGATATAGAAAAAACCATTAATTTGGAGCTTGCAAGGATGCGCTGCATGAATTGTAATTCACTTACATTTTATGCCAGATGTGAAACCTGTGGTGGAGCAGCAAGACTAGAACGTGCCTGTGTGAAATGTAGCAAGGCAACCGATAGCGAAATTCACTGTGATGAAAAGACAATTATCTACGATCGGAGACCAATAAATATAATTTCCATTCTTGAAAATACCAAAAAGAAACTTGGTTTTATGCCAGAAGATGTTAAAGGTATCAAAGGTCTTTCAAATCCTGAGAGATTTCCAGAACGTGTAGAAAAAGGGTTTTTCCGTTCAAAACACGATGTCTATGTATTTCGAGATGGTACTTCCAGGTTCGATGCTACGGATATACCTATCACACACTTTATTCCAAAAGAAATTGGGGTAACCATTGAGAAACTACGTACTCTTGGCTATGACAAGGATTATTTTGGGAATGAGCTTACCAAAGATGATCAATTGGTTACCATGTATCATCAAGATATAATACTTGCAGATAATGGTGCTGACTATTTCATGAAAGTAGCAAATTTCATGGATGACATGCTGGTAAATCTTTATGGGTTACAATCATTTTATAATGTGAAAAAGAAAGATGATTTGATTGGGCATTTATGTGCTGCGCTTTCTCCTCACACTAGTGCAGCAGTGCTATGCAGAATAATTGGTTTTACCAGAGCTAATGTTGGATATGGGCATCCTTACTTTCATACTGTAAAGAGAAGAAATTGTTTCCATCCACAAACTCGTATTTTAATCGAAAGCAGTAAAAATAAAAAATACAAGATCCTCGAAGTTACACTAGAGGATATTACCGAGAATCTACTAGGTGCTAAAAATGCACGCATAAAAGTTCTGGATAATGATACTATACGAGTAGAATCAGAAGAAGAATTATTTGTTCACAGTATAGATAAGAGTTCAAAACAGATAGTAAAAAGAAAAATAAAATGTTTCATGAAAACAAAAGCTCCAGAATACTGGATAAGAATAATGACCAAAAATGGAAGAGAGATGTCAGTTACACCGGATCACAATATTCTTTGTATAGAAAACGGCATCATGAAATCTATAGAAGCTTCTAATGTAGTTCTTGGGCAGAAAATACCAATACGAGATAAATCAAAGAAATCATTTATACTTGAACCTATTGTAAAGATAGAAAAATTCATCGAGGTTAAAAATGCTTATTGCTTGGACATAGAAACAGAAAGCGATGAATTAGTAGAGAAAAATGTTCTATTGAACAATGGTATATTTTGTATTCGATGTGATGGTGATGAAGACTGTGTTATGATGCTTTTGGATGCACTAATAAATTTCTCAAGACATTACCTGGATGAAAGACGTGGAGGAACAATGGACACTCCATTGGTACTTAGTCCAACCATAGATCCAAAAGAAGTAGATGATGAAGCACACTGCATAGAAATGGTGACCAGTTACCCATTAGAATTTTATCATGCAACTGAAAGATTTGCATTGCCAAGCGAAGTAAAAATTAAAACTGTAAAAGATGTGCTTGGAAAAGATGAACAGTTTGACATTCCGCTTACTCATTTAGGTGGCTATATAGATAAGGGAAATATACGTACTGCCTACGTTTTGTTGGATTCAATTCCAGATAAAATAAAAGTGCAATTTGAATTGCACGAGCGACTTAGAGGTGTTGACCAGAAGGATGCTGCAGAACGGCTTATTCTTAGTCATTTCATCCCTGATCTCTATGGCAATCTTCGTTCTTTTTCAAGACAAACTTTCCGCTGTGGTAATTGCAATGAAAGTTTCCGGAGAGTGCCCCTTGCAGGTAAATGTTATCGTTGCGGTGGAAATCTTCTTTTAACAATTAATAAAGGCGGAATTCAGAAATATTTAGAGATATCAAGGGGAATAATAGATCGGTATCAGCTTCCAGATTATTTGAAACAGCGGATTGATCTTCTTGACAAAGAGATAAAAAGTATATTTGAGGATGATAAGATAAAACAATTAGGTTTGGCAGATTTTATATAATCTGCTAGATGATATAGGGTAGACGGTAGTTATCATGGAAATTTACAATTCACTAACGAAAAAAATCGAAGAGTTTAAGACAGGGGATTCTGGACCCAAGACCATCATCATGTACACCTGCGGACTTACTCCATATGATAGTGCACACATAGGTCATGCAAGAACCTACGTAGCATTCGATATTATCAAAAGATATCTAGTAAAAAAAGGTCATAAAATTTATCATATACAAAACATTACTGATGTCGATGATAAGATAATTAAGAGATGCAAGGAAACTGGAAGTGATCCTAAAAAACTTACAGAAACGATTCATACTGAAGCACTTGAATTATTTGATAAATTAAATATTATGCGTGCAGATGTTTATCCAAAGGTAACTGATAATATTCCAGAAATAATCGATGCTATAAAAAAACTCATTCAAAACGGATTTGCCTACGAGACTGCAAGTGGTGTCTATTATTCAGTTTCAAAGTTCAAGAATTATGGCAAGCTTTCCGGTCAAAAATTAGATGAAGTAAAATCAGGTGCAAGGGTAGAAGTAGATGAAACTAAAAAAGCAGCAGAAGATTTTGCAGTCTGGAAAAAGACTAATAACGAAATTATCGAATTCGATTCTCCTTGGGGCAGAGGGAGGCCAGGTTGGCATATAGAATGCAGTGCCATGGCAGAAAAATACGCCAAAGGTACACTGGATATACATGGTGGCGGCAGGGATTTGATTTTTCCGCATCATGAAAATGAAATAGCACAAAGTGAAGCTGCATTTGATCATAAATTCGCTAAAATATGGGTGCATACTGGGCCGCTTACAGTTAACGGAGAAAAAATGAGTAAGAGTCTTGGTAATTTTGTAACTCTGAAAGAAGCAACAAATAAATTTGATGCAAATGCCATAAGGATGTTCTTTACTCAAACGCACTATCGTAGTTCCATGGATTATAATGAAGATACTTTAACTGCAGCACAGGAAAGTGTTGAAAGAATATTAAATTCTATCGGTCTTCTCGAAGAGTCACTTTCTAAAAAAGATAAAAAACACGATAAAACCGATGAGAAATTTGTTCAGGAAAGTAATAAACTAATCGAACAATTTTACAATTCAATGGATAGTGATTTTGATACTCCAAATGCCATAGCTGCATCGTTTGGTTTGGTTAAGCTTGTCAATTCCCATGTTTCAAAAGATATGGTGGATATAAAACAACTTAAAAAAGTAAATGAAAAAATGAATTCTATGGTTGAAATATTTGGATTTGTTGAGAAAAAATCAGATGTTTCATTCAAAATAGATGAGCTTAAGAAGCTCGCTAAAGATATAGAACTTAATTATGGGATTTCCATAGATAATGAATCGAGTGCTGAAATTCTCATTAGTGAAATTACAAATGCTCGTGAGTCTCTGAGGAAAGCAAAGAATTATTCTGCATCTGATGATATCAGAAATAAGTTAGCTTTCATGGGGATTTTATTAGAAGATAGTTCTGGTGGAATAAGGAAAAAAATAAAGTAAAATAATACGGGTGATTTTCATAGTTCAGATATCTATAGTTATACCTACGTTGAATGAGGAAAAGTATGTTGAAAAAACTCTTCGATCTATAAAAAATCAAAATATTAAAAAAAGTTACGAAACTATAATTGTGGACAGTTATAGTAAAGATAAGACTTTACTCATTGCAAAGAAGTATGGCTGCAAGGTAGTTCACTGTCCTCCTGGTATAATTGCATTGGCAAGGCAAAAAGGTTTCGATGTTGCTGAAGGCAACGTTTTTGTATGTGCAAATGCAGATACTATATACCCTAGGAATTGGCTCGAGAGACTCACAAAGCCAATATTCGATAAAAAAGCAGTTGCCAGCTGTGGTAACCTTACTCCATTAGATGGAAACACTATAGAACGTATATTTACCAAGCGTATTCTTCACCCAATTGCAAGTATATCATTCAAATTAGGTATGCACTATGCTCCAGGAGAGACCATTGCATTTACCAAGCAGGTATTTGACAAAGTCAAAGGTTTCAATGTGAAACTGAAAACTGCAGAAGATATGGATCTGATAAAGAGGATATCTAAACATGGTAAAGTTGCCTATGTGCCAGATGCTATGGTTTACATTTCTATGAGGAGAATAAGAAAATGGGGATATTTTTATTATATAACATTCCACACTACTAATTTTATCAGTATAAATCTGCTAAATCGTGGCCATGATAAGTATGAACCTATAAGATGATCTTATAACAGGGTATCAAAAAGTTATTAATTAAAAAATTATTTGAGTATTTTAACTACAATATAAATGACAATTACTCCAATAAATAATGCAATAGTTTGAAGCAGGTCTTTTTTCAATGTCGCATCTTTTTTTTCGTGATTATGGAATAATTCAGGTATTAAATCTGTGCAGGACATATATATGAAAGTTCCAGCTGTAAATGCTAGACCTAGTGCTTGAAGATCCTTTATTGTTTGGGCGAAGTAAAAGAATACTACTGCTCCGATAATTGATATTAGTGCACTGAGGAGATTGAAAAAAAGAGCCTTACTTCTACTAAAACCACTATATATCAAGAGTCCAAAATCCCCTATCTCCTGGGGGATTTCGTGAGCAACTATTGCTATAGTAGTTATTACACCAAGGTGAAAATCGGTCATAAAGCTAGCTGCTATGGCTACACCATCAAAGAAATTGTGCATTCCATCTCCTATGAGATTAAGATAACCAACTGCCTTAATTTTGACCTCACCTTTCTTATGTTGGTCATGGATGTGATGATGGTTGTGGTGCCAGTAAACAAATTTTTCTAAAATGAAAAACATTAATATGCTCAGGAGTGTGGTTGTAAGTACTTGGTCAGCAGGTAAAGTATCCAGGGCCTCGGGAAGTACATCGAAAAATGCACCAGCAAGCATTGCTCCTGCTGCAAAACTTATTATTAATACTAGCCAAAGGTCATCTTTTTTGTTTGTGGGAGCTAAAAATACTCCTACAAGAGAGATGACGCTTACGATAATTGTTGCGAGTAATATCTGTTCCAGAACCATAACCAGTTAATCAACCAAATTATTAATAAACTTAACTATAGAAGTTATTAACTATTGTAATGATTATAGGTGGAAGTTAATAATATCAGAGCTAAATCGAGAATTTGGAGATATATGCTCAAACCTGAAGGTTTCAATATGGCAAAAATACTAAGTTTTTCCCTGGATCGCGAAAGTCTGGAATTGCTAGATAAAATCGAGAATGTAACTTCATTTAAAAATCGTTCCGAGCTCATTCGTTCTGCTCTTCAATTATTGCTCAATGATTCCAAAGAACTGGATAAAATGTCTGGGTATGTAAATGCCATAGTTGTGGTGACACATCCAGAATACAACGAGGAAAACATCTCTAAGATAACTCATCAATATAGTGATTTAATCGCTACACACATACACAATAATGTGCATAGTGCTTGCATGGAGACTTTTATTGTACATGGGAATGCTGTTACGGTATCAGCATTAGTTAAATCATTGAAAGAGAGCAAGGCAGTGAGTTATGTAAAACTTATGGTTGTGGCGGATTAGCCGTCTCCAGTCTCCCGTTTCGAGTCTAGCGTTCTGTCTAAGTTTCGAGTTTTGTATCCACAGTGTAACTAACTGGTTTTTTAAGATTAATCCTTTATAGACATAAATAGCAAAACTGAAAATAGGAAACGCAATTGAGGTGTATTCATGGCTGTAACTGTACAGGTCAATGGATTAAGGTACAAAAGTACAACTGATCCTAAGAGGATGTTGACTCACGCAGCACTTAGTGAACTCATTCGTAGTGATTGGGAATGGGGAACTATTAAAAACCTCTTACCTGCCAGAACAGCAACTTTTCTTGAATGTGATGTGGGTGCAAGAAAGGCAATGGCCTGGAATGAAGGCGAGAAGAAAATAGAGATACCTCTACCTCTTGAAGATGGATACTATGTATCAGATGGCAATCCATTTGCTATTCCGAATGGACGAAGAAGTATCGCTGATGATCCAGATGCTCTTAATCTAGTGCGTCCTCAAGATAGAGGATTCAGCAGATCGGTTGTCCGGGTCGGTGGGCGTGATGTCGTTGTTGGCGTTGGCGGATCCATTGTCTTCGGAGTGGCGCTAGTCAGTAGTGAGTCTCCGGTTGCGAGTCTAGTGTCTCAGGTTTCCAGTCCTGATAATTGGACTAGTGGTGCAAGGCACGGAGTGTATGATCCGAAAGTTGGTTATCACAATAGCGCGGGTTTTGATGGCGTTAATAGCGTAGTAATTATCCGTGGTGATATTCGCGTTGTTGGTTTTGCACATTGTGTTACTTCAGTAGCAGTGGAGAGCGGCAGGCTTGAACAACTTGAACACTTGCTTGCTCCTGAAACGCCATTTCTAGATCTTCTGAGAAATGCTACTCCAGAACAGGTGCGGGTTGCGATTGATAATTTCCTGGCTGAGCTGGCAAAGAGGTGATTTGGTTGAAACGTGTTCACGGTCCTATTTTAGTTGCTAATCAAAAGGTTGAAGTAGTTCACAATCAGTCTTGGTTGGAAGCCATCCATAGAAGTAATGTTGCTAGAAGGACAATGGCACCGAATTCATTTTTTAATAAGTTATTTCTTGAAAAAGATGATAATGGAAAACTCAAATCTCTTCCAAGTAAGATTTTAAAAGTTCGACCTTGGTATACTGGTACTGTAGGCGTGATCGGAGCAAAAGGCAGAGCATTTGGACCCAGTGTAGAATCCCAGTGTGAATATGCGGGGGGCATGAAAACGATTATCACAAAGTTTGATGCAGAGCAAGCTAGTTTTGTTGATGTTATGTTGTTGCGCAATCATGGATTTGCCCCAGATGGTACTCCATACATATTGCTATCCAATGCAAAAACAGGAAGGTTAATACGCGATGAAGAAGAAATGCGGGAAACTAGTGAAGTGCTTTTAAGTCTAAACGGCCTAATTCGTACGTGCAATCTCAGAACTAGGCTTGGTGACTGGTTTGAATCATTTAACGACGAACTTACTTCTAGTTGGATTTCTGATAGTCCAACTATTGGTCTTTTGGAGCGCGATCATTTAGAGCCATATATTAGGCGTAATATTGTTCTTGATGTTATGCGGTTTCATCGCCTTGGGATATTATGGGACGTTATAGATACGGATTCGAGCATTCCAAGTGAAAAATCGGCAGCACAAGATTAATAATTTATTTCATGTTCTTTCTTTCTACTGTAAATTTTATTTAATTTACAACAGGACAAATTAATTTTGTAATTTGTCTTTTCAATAAATCACAAATGTCGCTTTTTTGTCTTTAATAACATATTTTCCCTTAGAAAAAGAATTTACTACCTTTCTATAAGCTTCATGCTCGCGTTTCAATATCTTTTCAGAAACTTCTCCTATTGATTTACAATTACTAATATCTACTTTTTCCTGATATATTATTGGTCCAGCATCAAGTTCTTCGTTTACAAAGTGAATTGTCAAACCGCTGATTTTCTCTCCAGCTTCAAATGCCTGTTTCTGTGCATCAACACCTGGGTATTTCGGCAATAAGGATGGGTGGATATTGATTATCCTGTTTCGGTAGACATCGAACAGTTCTTTTGCTTTTAGAAGACGCATATATCCTGCAAGCACTACCAGTTCTACGTTGTTACTATCGAGAATTTGTTTTATTTTCAAATCCATTTCCTCGCGTGTTTTGAATTTTGAACGTTCTACTACTTCATATTTTATTCCAGACTTCTTCGCACGTTCTATTGCCTTGGCATCTGGGTTGTCAGTTATGAGTATTTTTATTTCGCAATTCACTTCTCCATTTTTTATTCCATCTATAATTGCTTGAAAGTTACTTCCTCTTCCAGATGCAAGTACTGCTATTGAGATTTTTGCCATAATAATACTTGCTGGAATAGGTTTAAAGATTTTCATTGTACTATAAATTCTATTGAATTTACAACAGAACAAATCTCTTGTCGATTTGTTCTTGTTTCTAATACTTTAGGTGATATCATGAAATTAATATCTATCATTTTTACATTACTTCTTTTTGGTACATTGTGTTTCGCAGTTGAAACTGTTCCAAGTAATAGTCTAAAAGCAAATATCTTCGAAATGCAGTATGAAAAAGTTGCTTGCAGAGCCGATTTCTATACTGCAACATTAGATTCCGTTCAGAACTCTGGATTGAATGTAAGCGTAGATCAGCTAAAATCATTAATTGATATGCACAAGGAAGCATTGAAAGTTGCGGCAGATAATGAAGATAGCAGAGCATTCAACGATGCACTAAAATTATTACAAGATGATTCAAAGCAACTCATTATTACGTATGCTAATCTCAAAAATGTTATTCCACGGGGTGTTGCTGGTAAGGAAATAAAGACAAAATTAAAACAAGATTTTAATAGTAACATGGATACTAGAAATAGTTGTATTAAGGATACTAGTATTGTTCTAGGTAAAGTCCAGTTGGAATATGTAAAAAACTGGAAAGAAAGTGCTGAAACTACAGTTGAAAACTTAAAGGCTAAGGGGGTAGACACTTCGAAAATGGAAGAAATTATTTCAGATCTTCAACTAAAAATAGATACTATGGATGATGTGTTGGCAACTGATGATGTCAATCAAATAGAAATTGCAAGAAAAAACATTCGTGAAGAACATTTGCACATATGGGCAAGATTCCAAATAGCTAGAGTAGATGCTTTACTTGGTGCAATCGAATCAAAAGCAACTGAAAAAGGTTTGACGGTACAAGTTCAAGAGATAAGAACATTGCTTTCAGATGCTGATAGTAAAGTTACCGTTGGAAAAGCCTATGATGAAGGCGAATTTCAGCAGGTACAGGAAACTCTAAAGCAAGCAGTGACGAAGCTACGATCATTATTTAAGAGCGTTAATTAAGCGTCTAAAAACGTTCATTTTTAAAGTCCTCCATGCAATATATTTATAGCTTATTTTAGAGAAATTTACTGACGACAAATGATTTAAAATTTCAATGATGATTCAATGGCAGATGGCGATGATTATACAGCAAAAGATATTCAAGTTCTTGAAGGTCTAGAAGGAGTAAGAAAGAGACCGGCAATGTACATAGGTGACATTGGCAAAAGAGGTCTTCATCATCTTATTTATGAAATCGTTGATAATTCGGTTGATGAAGCGCTTGCCGGGCATTGCAAGAATATTACAATCTCACTCAAGGCAGACGGTTCCTGCACTGTAAAAGATGATGGCAGGGGAATACCAACTGATATTCACCCTAAAACTGGTAAGAGTGCACTTGAAACCGTAAGTGGCACATTACATGCAGGCGGAAAATTTGAAAAGAGTGCCTACAAGGTTAGTGGCGGACTACATGGAGTTGGTATGAGTGTTGTGAATGCCCTAAGCGAGTGGATGGAAATAGGTGTCCACAGACAAGGCAAAATTCATGCATTAAGATACGATTATGGAAAGCCAAAGGACGCTACGAAAATTATTGGAGATACTACTTATAGGGGTACAATTGTTACTTTTAAGCCAGATAATAAGATATTCCAAATTACTGAATTTGATTTTGATTATCTCACCGAAAGGATGATGGAACTAGCATTTCTCAATAAAGCGTTGAGAATAATTCTTGCTGATGAACGTACTGATAGGAAGGAAGAATTTTTCTTCGAAGGTGGTATAGTAGAATTTGTTGCTCATCTAAACAAAGTAAAGAATAAGCTTCATCCAACGTTTTACATAATGAAAAAAGCTGCAGATGTAGAAGTAGAATTTGCAGTACAATATACAGACGCTTATACTGAAACTATTTACTCATTTGTCAATGATATAAAGACTATCGAAGGCGGAACTCATTTAGTTGGATTTAAGACCGCATTGACACGATGCATAAATGATTATGTAAAAAATAATAAGAGTGCAAAAGATAAGGCTGCGAAAGAAGAGAAAAAGATTACTGGTGATGATGCACTGGAAGGTCTTACAGCAGTGTTAAGTATTAAGATTCCAGAACCACAATTTGAAGGTCAGACAAAAACAAAATTAGGTAATAACGAAGTGAAGGGTATAGTAGACAGTATTTCATTTGATGCACTTAAAACATTTTTAGAAGAACATCCTGATGATGCAAAAAAGATCATGATGAAGGTAACTAGTGCGATGGAAGCAAGAGAAGCTGCACAAAAAGCTAAAGAATTGATAAGACGGAAAAACATATTTGAAACAAGCGTGCTTCCTGGAAAATTGGCAGATTGTAGTGAAGAGGATCCTTCAAAATCAGAGTTGTATTTAGTGGAAGGAGATAGTGCTGGCGGTTCATCAAAACAAGCACGCGATCGCAGATTCCAGGCTATTTTGCCGTTGCGCGGGAAAATACTAAATGTCGAAAAAGCAACTATAAATAGGGTTCTTGCAAGTGAAGAAATAAGGAACATTGTTCTTTCCTTAGGTGCAGGATTCAAAGATGATTTTGATTTAAAAAAATTGAGATATCATAAAATTTGTATTATGAGCGATGCAGACGTTGATGGCTCGCATATTAGAACGCTATTATTGACACTGTTTTATAGGTACTTCAAACCAGTAGTTGAAGCTGGATATATTTACATTACCCAACCTCCTCTCTACAAGCTTAAGAAAGGAAAAACAGAACAGTATGCATATTCAGATGAACAGTCTGAACAGATAAATCAGCAGCTTGGTGGAAACTGTGAGATACAGCGATACAAAGGTCTAGGGGAAATGAATCCTACTCAACTTTGGGATACCACCATGGATCCTGAGAAAAGAACGCTGAAAAAAGTAACTATACAAGATGCGATAAAAGCTGATGAATTATTTACGATACTTATGGGAGAGGAAGTGGAGCCAAGAAGAGCCTTTATTCAGATGCATGCTGTGACTGTGAAGAATTTGGACGTTTAGAAATAATCCTCAGGTGAATTAATGCAAATTTTAATTGTTCATGGTTTGGATAGCGATAGCAAAGATAATTGGTTTCCTTGGTTGAAAGCACAGCTAGAGGGTAGAGGTTCTTTGCAAGTCTGTTCGTCTACAGGACAAATCGCTCGATCAGAGATCTCGGTCGCTTCGCGACAGCCGTTCACTGTAGAATGTCCGGACATGCCTAATTCTAAGAATCCAAAACAGGAAGAATGGTTAGCTAAATTATCCGAGGTTACCATGAATTGCAAAGATTCTTTTATATTAGTTGGACATAGTCTGGGTACAATCGCAGTATTGCGTTTCTTGGAAAAGACGAATTTAAAACTAATGGGTGTAATTCTAGTTGCTGGGTTTACTCAAGGTTTTGGAGTTAAGGCAATTTCAGATTTTTTTAAAACTCCTTTTGATTTTGAAAAAATAAGGACAAAAAGTAAAAAATTTATCGTAATATCGAGCGACAATGATCCATATCTGCCAATCACTGAAGGTAAAAAGCTTGCAGACAAATTAAATGCAGAATTCATTGTGGAAAAAAATGCCGGACATATTGATAGTGAAAGCGGATTTTCAAAATATGAGCGCATACTAGATATAATAATAAAGTTGAAAATGGAGCTGAAATAAATGGCACAACGACAAGCATTGGTATGGCCCCCCGTTTATGGTGCTGCAAATCGGAGAATAAAAGGTTTCTATCCATCGGTTGTTCTGAGGGACGGGATAGTACCTTTATTAGATAATATAGAACTTCAAAAAGCAAACTCTCAAGCTACACGTATTTCTATAAGAGCGATAGTTCCAAAATCAGTTCTAGGAGAAATAAGAGAATTCGTGGCTGTTGCAGGTGTAAATATAGAAGCAATATTTCCAATAAATCATGTTCTATCGGATTGTTTTGTTGTTTATTTTAGTTTTAATAAACCAGAACGGGTTGCACACATGTATCAATCAACCGATAGCACAACAACAATTACTCAAATTCCTACGGAAGAATTAGAAAGAAGAACAAGTGACTATCGCATAGTACGTTTAACTGATATGACTATTAAAATTTCAGAACAAATTGCAGAATTATTTTTATCTATGTTTAGTAGTTATCCAGTTGATATTAGTGCATCTGCAATCAGACGAATGCCGGAAGATCATATTGTAATGGCAGCCTATGGTGGCAAAGAATTAGTTTCAGTATTTATGGCAGACATAGCACAATGTTTTTTAGATAGAAGCGTTTCATTAAATTTTTTTGATTTTGTAAATGTAGTAAGCGTAACAGATGGTCTTTTGTTAGTGCCATTAATGGCTCGCAGAGTTATCGATATCACTAAAACTTACGTTAATCCAATAATTTATGCAGAAGCAAGAGCAGATATTCCTGGTTTGCAAGTTTGTTGTGCCAGAGCTGGAATGATTAAATCAGGTACATTGGTTGCTAGTTCATTATTCAGAGATCATGGGGAAAAAGAAGCGGAATTTAGGGACACCGTTGTTTGGTATGTTCCACATACATGATTCACAATTAATCTATACTTATTTTTAAATTGTTGCCATATAAATATAATTATGTCGAGAATGTGCAATGGTGCAAAAATGTTTGTAGATGGCATAATTCAAAATGCTACTTCTAGTATTATCAGCCATCCATTTCTAAAAAAATTTGCAAATGGAGAAATAAGAGATTCAGAAGTCATAAGAAGATGGGCACTTGCAAGATATTTGAGTTCATCTAAATTTCCAGAATTAGTAAAAAGTGCAATAGCGGTCTGTGGTGAGCAGGATAGTAAATTAACTAGAGTGCTTGAAAAGAATCTTAGAGACGAATTAAAACCCATGCCACACCCGGAAATGTTTAGGAATTTTTTATTGTCTTTGGGAATTCAAAGAGAAGAATTCGAAGCATATCTTAGAATTAATAAGACCATTATATATCCGGCAAATATTATTACAATTATGGGGACTAAACCTGAAACAATCGCAGCAGTCATGCTTGTAATCGAAGTTATGATAGGCATAGAGTGTACTGAAGTGGCAAGAGGCTTGCGTACTGTTTATGGCGAATCTTTGGACTTACTATTTTTTGATTTTCATGGTGTTCAGGATTTAAGTACTCATCTTAAGCCATTCCAAAGAATCGTTGTTGATTATGCAGTTGATGAAGTAAAAAGAAGAGAAATTGATTTAGTTGTGTCACCTACAATTGATTCAAAATTGTCATTCTATGATCAGTTCAGAGTCATATAAAAACAATAGTATTTAAAGCATATTTTGACATTATAATTATACAAATTTTAAGAATATAATTTGACCATTTATTGATTATCTTACTGTGTGAAAATTATGTCGGAAATAATCATAGAAAGACCAATTGAAAAAGACCTTCAAGAAAGCTATCTAGCTTACGCAATGAGTGTTATTATTGGCAGGGCAATTCCTGATGTAAGGGATGGCCTAAAACCAGTACACAGGAGAATTTTATTTTCGATGCATGATCTAGGGAATCACCATAATAAACCCTATAAAAAGAGTGCAAGAATAGTGGGTGACACTTTAGGAAAATATCACCCGCACGGTGATCAAGCTATATATGATTCACTTGTAAGAATGGCACAATCGTTTTCGTTACGATATATGCTAGTTGACGGTCAGGGAAATTTCGGATGTTTTACAAAAGATACTAAAGTTGCGTTGACAGATGGAAGAAGTTTGTCATTTGAAGAGTTAATTAAAGAATACAAAGAAGGAAAAAAGAATTATACATTTACAGTAGATCGAGATAATAAAATAAAAATAGCAGAGATAAAAAATCCAAGATTGACAAAAGAAAAAGCAGAATTAGTTAAAGTTATTCTTGATAATGGTGAAGAGATAAAATGTACTCCTAATCATAGATTTATGCTAAAAGACGGTACATATAAAGAAGCTAAGGATCTGGAATCTGGAAATTCTTTGATGCCATTATATTCTAGGTTATCAACAAAAGATGACGATCCAAATATCGTAGGATATAAAATGATTTATAACTCTTCTGAGGAAAAATGGGTATACGTCCATCATTTATCCGATGAATTTAATCTAGAAAATGGCGTCTATGCAAGAAGCGCTGGCAGAATCAGGCATCATATAAATTTTAATAAACTTAACAACAATCCAGAAAATATCAAAAGAATGGACTGGAAAGAGCATTGGGTATTACATTACAACTTGACTTCTCAAAAACATATAAATGATCCAGAGTACAGGAGAAAACTGGCAGAAGGAAGAAAACAATTTTGGAGTGTTGAAGAAAATAAGAAACTCCTATCAAAGAGAACTTCAAAGAGAAATAAGGAGAACTGGGAAAAACCATTATATAGAGCTAAAATGTCTCAAAAACTTAGTGAAATAAATAAATTATATATTGAAAATCATCCAGAAAAAAGACAAGAATTTAGTGCTAGATTAACTAACACACTAAAAAGATTATGGCAGACAGAATCCTATAAATTAATAATGAAGGCAAATATTACGAAGGGAAATAAGAATCATACAACTAATAAAACTGGAAAAGTAAAATTTCTTAGAATATGTAAAGAAATTAGTACTAATAGGGAAATTATTTGTGAAAAAACTTACGAAAATATAAGAAATATTCTCTATCCTTACGGATCAGCTACAACCTGGACTACTGCTTTGAAAAAATATTTTAATAATGATCCTAATCTAGTGCTGCAGGAATTAAATAAAAATCATAAGGTTACCAAAGTAGAGAAATTAGGTTATTTGGAAGATGTTTATGATTTAACTATAGATATTACGCATAATTTTGCTTTAGCCTCAGGAATTTTCGTTCACAATTCAATAGACGGGGATAATCCAGCTCACATGCGTTATACAGAGGTGAGAATGGCTCGTACAGCAGAAGAAATGCTTGAAGATATAGATAAAGAAACAATCGATTTCCTTCCTAATTTTGATGGTACGTTGAAAGAGCCTACAGTACTCCCAAGTAAATTACCAAATTTACTTATAAACGGTACTTCTGGTATTGCTGTAGGTATGGCAACTAATATGCCGCCTCACAATCTCAATGAAATCGTTGATGCTACTGTTGCAGTGATTGATGGTGCAGATGAATTGGTAGTCTTGAATATTGTTAAAGCACCTGATTTTCCAACAGGCGGAGAAATTGTTGGTAAGGGCGGAGTGTACAATGCTTACAAAACCGGAAGAGGGACTATAAGATTGCGTGGAAAAGCAGAGATAGATGAGAAAAAACACATTATTCGTATTACAGAAATTCCATACCAGATTACGAAGACTTCAATAATAGAATCAATTGCAGAATCAGCCAAGGAAAAACGCATAGAAGGAATCCGTGGCATACATGATAGAAGCGATAAGGATGGGATCGAAGTTATCGTAGAACTTTCCAGAGATGCAAATCCAGAAGTCGTACTTAATCAATTATACGTTCACAGTCCGCTTGAAACTACTTTCGGTATTATTAATCTTGCAATTGTAGGAAAGGAGCCTAAAGTATTGTCTTTATTTAGCCTCATAAATGAATTTATAGGATTTAGAAAAGAGGTTATAACAAAGAGAACTAAATTTGAATTGAGAATTGCAGCAGAAAGGGCACACATATTGGAAGGATTGAGAATTGCTCTTGACAATATTGATGCAGTCGTAGCTTTTTTACGTGCTTCTAAGGATGTAGAATCTGCCAGAACTGGCATGATGGCTAACTATTCATTGAGCGAGAAGCAGGCTAATGCAATTCTAGATATGAAATTGCAGAAGTTAATTTCTTTAGAAAGAAAGAAGATTGATGATGAGTATGCAGAACTGAAGAAGACCATAGACTGGCTAAAGGAAATATTAGCAGATGTTGGCAAAGTAATGAAAATCATCAAAGATGAACTGCTTGAAATAAAACAAAAATACGGAGATGAAAGAAGAACTAAAATTCTTGATATCGATGGCGACATAGTCACAGAAGATCTTATACCTAATGATGATGTAGTTGTCGTAATCACCCAGCGTGGGTACATTAAACGAATGCTGCTTAACGAATACAAATCTCAGCACAGAGGGGGCAAAGGAGTAATCGGTGCAGAAACAAAGGAAGAAGACTTTGTGCGAGATCTCATAGTTACAAAGAACAAGAATTACATGCTATTCTTTACAGACAAAGGAAGAGTTTTCTGGCTTAAAGCATACCAGATACCAGAATCAGGAAGATATGCAACCGGAAAAACAATTGTTAGCATGCTGGATCTCAAGGAGGAAAAAGTAAATTCCTGGATAACTGTTGATCAGTTCAACGAAAATGAGTTTTTAGTGATGGCTACCAAGAACGGAATATTAAAGCGAACTTCTCTTATGAATTTTAGTAATCCTAGAAAGAACGGTGTCATTGCAATTACTCTGAAGGAGAACGATCAGCTTGTCGATGTGATAAAAAGTAATGGTAAGCAGGAAATGATACTTGCTACTCGTTTCGGTCAGGCTGTAAGATTTGATGAGAATGATGCAAGAGAACTTGGCAGAACAGGACAGGGTGTCATAGGTATTAGGTTGAAAGATGAAAATGACGCGGTCGTAGGAATTGCAGTATGCAATAAGCCCTCATTATTCACTATCACTGAAAATGGTTATGGGAAGAGGACTCCTATAGAAGAATATCGTTTACAAGCAAGAGGCGGTTCTGGAGTAATAAATATGAAGACCGAGGGAAGAAACGGCAGCGTCATAGGTATAGCTGGGGTAGAAGAGAGTGATGAAATAATTGTCATTACCACTGGTGGTCAAGTTATAAGGACTTTCATAAAAGATATTTCAGTTATTGGTAGGAACACTCAGGGTGTCAGGATTATTCGTTTGGACGAAACCGCGAAAGAGAGGGTTGCGAATTTTGCAGTTGTGCATGCAGGAGCGGTAGTAGCTGTAGCGGATGGAATTAATGATGTAGAAGCTGGGGTCAATAAGATAGAGGATATAAAAAGCGAAACAGAAAATGAAAATAAAGAAGAAAATTTACCTAAAGAAGAAGGAAAATAAAGAGATTATTTGCAGTAAGGAATAATTTTTTCATCAAATAATGACAAATCTCCTACAACTTTAAAAGTAATTTTTACGTTTTTCTTTAATGGATCTTCCTTTAAACCATCTAAAGCTATTTTTTGTCCATTTATTGCAAAATCAGAATTAGTAGCCATTGTCACTTTTTTACCATCTTTTTCAGTGATTATAATCCTATTGCTATGATTATCTTTGCAAATATCTTCTGATAACAATTCTTGCAATGCGGCTTTCCTTGCTGGTCTTAATTGCTCGGCTTCTATCTTTGCATTTGTGAATTCTCTATTCAATTTTATGGATCCCCAGACAATTCCAATGGTACATAGGGCGCTTATTCCGATTACAATTTTTTGTTTTGTAGTTATTGCCATAAATTCACCTTAATAATATTAATATTTAAATCTATATATTTCACCAGTTTATGTCTGGTGGTTTTTGACATATTTTCATGTGTCAATTCGGCACGGAAACTCATGGTTTGACGCGTAACGCCGCGTCAAATATTGACACGATACGTCGTGTCAATGGATTGTCAATACTTTGTTGACAAATAGTGTCACGAATTGTCGTGACACTGGTTTTAACCTTGGGAGGAAGTGCCGAATTTACACAACTTTGCCCTCCCAATTGTTCGACGCTTCGAACAATGGGCATATTGTTGCTTATAGCAACAATCTTGTAGGCTGTGGTGGCCGAATGGGCAAATCATCTAGATTATTGCGTTTCCAAAAGTCGGACAAAATTTATTCCATCTGGGATGTAACACGATCTGAAAACACCACCTTTATAAGAATAAACAAGAGCTGAACCTCTTGCCCAGTCATACATCAATTTCTCGTACATTTCTGCCTGTTGAGGGTCTACCCTTACAAATACATTTGTTCCAGAACCATTCCATGTAAGTGGAACTATATTTCCATCAGCAATAGCTCCATATATTTTCAATGGAAGTGGCCCTCTTTGCACAGAAAAACTTACACAATCTGCCAAGGGTGCGGGTAATTTCGGATGATCATTTATTATTGCCCGTATGCCTTTTTTAACCTCTAGAACTATCGGGCCTTCCAGCATTGTAGGAGTTGCACGCATTTCTTTTGGCACATGCCTTTCTGCTGCTCTCATTGCTACTATTGTTGGTTTGTGATCATGAAGCTTCATAAGTAAGTTAATTATTAGTAGATTTTTTAAAGTTAACTTAAATCAGAACTTTCAACCACATTATAACTAGATTGTTGAAAATTATTCCCTACACTTGAACTTCTTGGTAGGTGTATACACCGGACCCTTGGGTTTCACATCGCTTCTGTAAAGATAAAAGCTATCACATTGGAACTTTCCAATTCCATCGTGCTTGTGCTTATCAAGAAACGGGAGAATTTCTATTTTCTCCCTGACTTTTGCAAGTGTTACATGCGAGGCAAATTCCTCTCGTTCAAACATGCCAGCTAATGCATCTTCTACTTGCTTATTCAATATGGCTAATTTTTCGCCTTCACAACCAATCCAAATTACGCGTACATACTTTTCATTTGGAAATACGCCTATGGATTTAACCGAAATTTCAAATCTATCAAACTGAATTGATTTTAGCCTTGATTTAATTTCCTCTATCTTATCATCATTTATATTACCTAAAAATTTCAAAGTTATGTGGAGTGCATTCCCTTCCACTAACTTCATGCCTTCTTCAGGCAGCGCTTTTTGTAATATAGAAATCTTTGCCTTAAGTTCTTCCGGAATATCTATTGCTATGAATAATCTTTGCATATAATCACACTCTTGAATTAATCAGGTAAATAATATAAGCAAGTACCCATGTTGGTAATAGTGAAATTATCGTTCCAAGGTAGAGGCCAAATATCGGATAAGAGAAATAAACTGCCAACGCATAAAAGACAAAAACCACATAAGGTGGAATAAGACTACGTGCAAATGCCACAGCTTTTTCAATTCCATGGTCTTTCTGGAGTATGAAAAAGGATGAAGAAAATGCTGCCGGAAACATGGTAAATACTCCGCCCCAGACTGGGCCAAATAGTTTTCCTAGTAAAACTGCCATGGAAATTACAAATCCAGCTAGAATTGCTCTATATATAAAAAGTTTCATGGATTGTTTTACTTTGTCCAATTCAATCTTGGCATTTTTCTTTTTAAAAAGAACATTTATTATTAAATAAACTAAAAAGAAAATTAGAATTGGTATTTGCAAATCATTATCTCTATATTGAATTATAAAAAATGCAAGAAATGCCCATACTAAAAGAGAAAACCATAGCGTGTTTTTCTTTAGTTTTTCTGAGAATTGAATAAATATCCCAACAAAAATTAATGTTGCAGATAGGCTTAGCAAGGCAGGTGGTATAGTCTGCAATACAAATTCCACGGAGTTTGTAATTCCCATGAATAAAAATGATACCAAGGATGTAGTGGGTGTTGAAAGTAATGCTGTGCCAAATTTAACTCCGAAACGTTCAGCTAAATATAATGAAAGTGCAACCACTAGGCCACCGAATATGAAAGATAGGACTAACTGGAATAGAAATAATTCACTCAACATCAGATCACAATTTGTTTTCAAATTCCTTTGCCATTTCTAAAAGTTTCTTCCTTCCATCTAATGTGATGGCAAATCTAGCCATTCTTTGTGTTTTCTTTTGCATTTCAGAGTTAGTTGCATGATCTACTATGAGTTCTTTTAACATTATTTCAGGAGTTCGGTAGTCTATCTTAGTTCCTAAACCTAGTTCCTGTATCATGGCCGCATTAGATTCCTGTTCAAAATGGAAATTATACGGAACGGATACTATTGGTTTTCCCATGGAAACCGCTTCCATTAAAGTGGAATGTCCCCCTCCACATATTATTACTGAAGCATTTGCCATTAGTGGAAACGGATCAGACATTTTATCATAAACACGGAGATTGGGTAGCTTTTCAATTTCATCCTGTCCCTCACCAATTACAAGATCGAATTCATAGTCTCTTAGTTCTTTTGCAACATTTACTAATTTTTTAATTGCCTGGTTATCATGCCCAAAACCACGAACAAAACCAAAGACACGTTTTTTATTGTTTTTCTTTACAATTACCTCTGAAATATTTTTTTGTATTAATGGTCCAATATACTCTGTCTTTTCAGTTAACTGAGGAGAAAGAAGAATATTTTTTTCACAGATCGTAAACGGAGCTGGAAAATCAGGAATCAATATCTTATCTACATACCCAAGAATGGTATAATTTATCTGTTTAACCGCATTGCCTATCCATCGTAATGCTTCATTCCGATCGGAAAAAAATCTATCTATATTTGTTTGGTTTAATATCATCCAGAATGGTATTCCTTGCATTTTTGCAATTATTGCCGGAGAGAAGAAACTATCAGAAATAATTAGGTCTGGTTTTTCTTTTTTTATTAATTTCTGGTGTGACAGTGCACTCGATACGTCCATCTTTTTTATGGTCGTTACAATAGATTCTTGTATGTCTAACGCTCCCTTTTTTCCTATTAGCTTTATTTCAGATGGGACTTCAATGACGTCGAGTCCTTTTGAGATTGCAAATTCTCTTGCATATCCATAGGATGCAAATATGACTTCGTGTTCCTTTAGAAGTATTTTCCCTGCTGCTATAGTTCGGCTAGTATGGCCCAAACCTTCGCCACAAAAATAATACAATATTTTCATAATTATCATGTGTCAATTTGACACCAGAATTTACATAACTCTCAATTGTTGCATTGCAACACTAGGCATAGAGATTTAAATCATAAAACTAAATAAAAATCTATATGTGATCCAATAATGTCGGATCAATCTATGCACAGCCAAAGTTTTAAGATAGTGGTTGTGCAATTGGAATAACTTAGGTGGTTGTGCATATGGTAACTTCTGATTATGAGATATTTAGTTCATCAAGTAAAGAACTCTCTTGTATGTTTGCTGAAAACACGATAAAAGTCAAGGAGTTCTCAGAGAATTCTGGCTATGGCATACGTGCTCTAAAGGACAAGAAAGTTGGGTTTTCTTACTGTAGTTCAGAAAAAGACATTAAGGATACTATAGAAAAAGCAGCAACGCTTTCAAAATTCTCTCCTATTTCCACATTTTCATTCCAGGAAAAACAACATTTTGAAAAGTTAAATTCTTATGATCCAAAAATAGCAGAACTCAGTGAGGAAGAAATGAAGTCTGCTGTAGCTCAGATTGCAGACATAGTGAAATCGGTGAAAGCAAGACCAAGAATATACTTTTCAACAGGAACTGAAAATATTTCTCTAGAGAATATTACTGGTTTTACCGGTAGTTACCAGAAAACTGGAGTTAGTGTTTATGCTGAAGCTACATTAGGTAAAGGTTACGGTTTTGGTTATTTATCTTCAATAAGTTTACCAAAAGATTTTTCCATAGTTGGGCAGCAGGCTGCAGAAATGGTTAAGGCAATGCAGAAACCTAAGAAACCCGAGACTGGTAGCTATACTGTTGTATTTACTCAGGAAGCTCTTCATAGTCTTTTAGAAGTTTTCCTGCCTTCCTTCTCAGGTGACTGGAAAAGAAAAAAGATATCTACACTTACAAATTCCATTGGCAAAAAAATACTCAGTGAAAAGCTTAGCATATATGACAATGCTACTTTGCCTGCTTCAGGGATTCAACCATTTGATGACGAAGGAGTAAGATCTTGCAAGAGAGCAATTATAGAGAACGGAGTGTTCAAACAATTTATATACAATCGAGAAATAGCTGCACTGGATAATGTTCAAGAGAGTGGTTTCTGCACCAGAGAAGGTTTTTCATCTCCCCCTTCATTAGGTTCTTCTAATTTAGAAATTTCTCCAGGAGATTATACTAGCTTTGAAGAAGAATTAGATGATTTTCTTCTTGTAAAATCTCTTCATGGGACGCATACGTCAAACATGACTACTGGTGATTTTGGAGTAGAAGTTAACGTTGCATTTCACATGAAAAACGGCAAGCAGACTTCAATGCGCGGTTTCATGATAAGTGAAAACATATTTAATCTTTTCACACGCATAAAAGCAATTGAGAAAAAACAAAAAATTCATGATAATTTAATATGTTCTAGAATAGCATTTGAAAATGTAAAGGTGGTTTCATAGTAAAAAACTTTAAGACAACAGAAGAAATAGACGTACCAAAAAAGCTCATAGATCAGATAATAGGTCAGGAAAAAGCAGCAGACATAGTGAAGAAAGCTTCACAACAAAAGCGTAATGTTTTGTTGATCGGTCCTCCTGGTACTGGTAAGAGTATGCTTGCCCAGGCCATGGCAGAATTGATGCCAATAGAAGAGTTGGAAGATGTTTTAGCTTATCCGAATCCACATAATGAAAATCAGCCAATGGTACGTATAGTAAAAACATATCCTAGTTATAATGAAATAATAAAAAATCAGGAATTTTTAAGGTATTATAGTCCACAGGAAATAGCACTGATAAAAAAATTAGGTGATGAGAAGCGGACAGGTGAATTTCCAAAAGTTCTCAAAACTGGTTTAGGGAGGAGAATTGCCAATTATAAAAAACTCGAGGATAACGTTGCGTCAATTTCTCCACTTGCAATAATCTCCATACTCGGTCTTATTTTACTTGGTGTAATTTTCTTTGCTCCTATCTCAGAAAATATAAAATGGTTTATTCTTGCAGCAGTGCTTGGATTAGGTTTTCTCTATGTTATTTCAAATGCAACTGCGGGGCTTAGCAGGAGACTCACTCCATTTGAGCAACCGAATCCTAAATTAATTGTTGATAATACTGAGAAGTCAACTGCACCATTTGTTGATGCCACCGGAAGTAAGGCAGGTGCTCTTCTCGGAGATTGTAAACACGATCCACTCCAGAGCGGAGGATTAGGTACTCCAGCTCATCTTCGTGTAGAATCAGGTGCAGTTCACCGTGCCAATAAAGGTGTATTATTCATAGATGAAATAGCTTCCTTGAAAATGAACTGGCAACAGGAGCTATTGACAGCAATGCAGGAGAAAAAATATCCAATTACTGGCCAGAGTGAAATGAGTTCAGGTGCATTGGTTAAAACTCAGGCAGTTCCTTCAGATTTTGTTTTAGTTGCTGCTGGGAATTTGCCAGATATGCAGCAGATACATCCCGCTCTTCGTTCTAGAATACGTGGTGGTGGCTACGAAATTTATGTTGAAGATAATATGGAAGATAGTCCTGAAAACGAAGAAAAGATTGTGCAGTTCGTAGCTCAGGAAGTTAAAAAAGATGGTAAGATTCCTCACTTTACTAGAGATGCAGTAGAAATGATGATTGAAGAAGCTAGAAGAATGGCTGGTAGAAAGAATAAATTCACACTTAATCTAAGAGAACTCGGTGGTCTTGTAAGAGCTGCAGGAGATATTGCAAAGGAGAAGAAAGCGAAATACGTAGAACGTGAGCATGTTACTGCAGCTAAAAAGATATTCAATTCCATTGAAGCACAACTGGGAAGAAAAATGATTGAAGTTAAGCGAGAGTATCAAACTATCATGACTTCCGGTAGTGCTGTAGGCAGAGTAAATGGTCTTGCTGTTTTAGGGGAGAGTATGGCTGGTCTCGTATTACCTATAGTGGCAGAAGTAACTCCTGCTGCAAGCAAGAATGAAGGAAAAGTAATTGCTACAGGGAAACTTGGAACTATTGCGAAAGAGGCAGTAGATAACGTTTCTGCAATAATCAAGAAATATATCGGCACAGATATTTCACAGAAGGATATCCATATTCAATTTTTACAGACATACGAAGGAGTTGAAGGAGATTCTGCAAGTATTTCCATTGCTGTTGCAGTCATTTCAGCAATGGCAGGAGCTCCGATAAAACAGGATTTAGGTATGACTGGTTCACTTGATGTTCGTGGCGGGGTTTTGCCTATAGGCGGTGCAACTTCAAAGATTGAAGCTGCCATGGATAGCGGATTGAAACGAGTATTAATTCCTTTCAGTAATGCAGAAGATGTTTATATGAGCAAAGATCGGAAAGGTAAGATCGAGATTATAAAAGTCAAGAATATTGTCGAAGTTTTGCAGAATGCGCTTGAGGATTGCAAGGAGAAAAAGGAATTAATTGCAAAGATGAAAAGACAGGCTTAACTAAGGTAATAAAATGTTGTTTAAAACTCATGTGTCAATTCGGCATGGAAACTCATGGTTTTAACTTTGGGAGGAAGTGCCGAATTTACACAACTTTGCCCTTCGGCCCTAATGAAACCACAGCCTTTAGGCTGTGGTGGCCGAATGGGCAAATCATATTATTTTTTTGTTATTTGATTCTAAAAAGGTTTTGGTCAGATTACTCTAACGTCCATGGCGCTTCGCAATGTGTCCCATGTGAGTAGAGATAGAGTGTAGGTAAATTAGGCAACATCTCTTTGTACTCTCGATCATTATAAGTAAACAATATTGCCTTACCACTAGTAATCCGATCCATTTCCTTTGCATCAAGTTTTCTCATCGTGTAATAAAGTAAAGCACCTTCTTCTTTGCTACCGCGTTTATACCATTTACCAGCTTGTCTGACTAATCTTTCTCTTAGCTGTGACTGTTCAAATTCTTCTCTAAATAAATATGCACTATCTCTTACTAGTTTTACTTTTTCTTTTGCATTATCTAAAGTTGGGTTATCTAAATATAGCATATATGTGCCTGAGCCAAAGAAATAATATCGGTGTAGTAACGTGTGATCGTATCTATTTATGTCTGCCCAATCCATTCCGTTTAAAACCGCATGGCTACTGGTTAAAATTACAGTAATCAAAAGTCCATCTTTATGAAATTCTTTGACTCTCAAATTTATTTCTTCAAGCCTAAGCATCACATTCTTCTCTCTTTTATCAGGTTCTCTTGGTAAATGTGGATATCCCCAGTAGAGATAAACTGGTATACGTGATGATGCTCCTGTACCATGATTAGTTATCCTAGTCTTAACTATCTCTTCTATTCCATTACGATCTTCTTGCAGCACTGGTTCTCTGTTAAATTTTCTTGAGCATAAAACATCTGTAACTTTTACCACTTTTCTTTTTACAAAATGTTCATTTATTTTTTTTAATATATTTCCCATACTACCACCAATCATAACTGCTCAAAAACTATATTTAAAACTTTTTATCTTTCTTTTTTAAAAAATTAGTAAAATTATTAAAAATGGCAATCTTTTTAAAGATTTACTGGCAACAATGCTATGTGACCTTAGACCTATTAGATAAAAAGATTCTCCATCAGCTTGACAGGAATTCAAGAGTTTCCTACTCAAAAATAGCCAAGAAATTGAAAACAAGCCCCCAAGTTGTGAAATATAGGGTTGAGCAACTCTATAAAAATGGCATACTACTTTATTGCTGGCCCATGGTTGAATATAGGGGTATAGGCTACTTTTTTGGTTTGCATTTTATCAAGCTCAAGAACTTAACTCCAGAAAAAGAAAAAGAATTTTATGGTTATTTAAATTCTCATAAATTCATTCCAATTATTATGCGTGGGCAAGGCTATGCTGATATTATAATTGGTATCGATGGCCAGGGAATTCATCACCTAAACGAAATCATGCAAGATCTTAATACTCGTTTTAGCGATATTTTTCTTGACTGGGATACGGTAATTCCAATTGGTTTTTCTAGGTTTAATCGGAACTATTTGGTTGGTACTAGTGAATCTACAGAAAAAGTAGCATTTACTGGAGCTTCAGTAAAAAAAGAGAGTGATGAAAAAGATAGGATGGTTCTTTCGATGCTAAATAACAATGCAAGAACTCCTATTTTGGAAATTGTAAAAAAAGTCGGGATTTCTTACGAGAATGTTGTTAAGAGGATAAAAAAACTTGAAAATAGCGGAGTCATTCAGTGCTACACTGTTTTATTAGACCATGTTAAGGCTGGCTACCCACGTTATCGTACTCTCATAAAATTTGCAGGCTTGACAAAACAAGAAGAAAAAAGATTTTTTACTTATTGTGATTTTCACCCGAATATCGTGCACCATTTAAAAGTATTAGGGAACTGGGATCTGGTTGTTGATATAGAAGTGGAGAATATGGAAAAGTTAAGGCAAATAATAGAGGAAATAAAATTCAAGTTTTCTAAGAGTATCAGAAGAATTGAACCTACATATATTTACAAGATTGACCGTTTCAGGGATATACCGGTAGAATATCCAGAATTTAACGATTAGGTTTTTACCTAACAATCAGTTAGCTATTTAAATTACCTATTCGTGCTAGTTCTAACAATACTAGGTCAAACGGTGATAACCTATGAAAGACGAACAACAATGTTCTCCGCCAGAAGGGCACGGAAAAAAAATGTTTCTTAGCATGCTACTATTAGTTATAATTGCTCTAGGCGGTTTTTATGTTTTAGGTAATCAGTTTACAAATCAGAAGGGCGACACAATTTATGTAAGTTCTCAACCTACTGAACACGGAATAAGTGTAAGTGGTGAAGCAAAAACCAAAATCGCACCAAATCAGGGTCAGATTTCATTCGAGGTAATAACTAATGATAGTAGGTCTGCAAAAACAGCTCAAGATGATAATGCAGAAAGTTCTGCTCAGGTTGTTGCAGCATTGAAAAGTGCAGGTTTAACTGATGACGATATACAATCAACTTCATTCAGTGTCCAGCCTATCTATAGTAGCAGGTATGTTTGTCCCGATGAGGCAAAAACATGCGATTCCTATGATAGAATATACAAGAGTGAAATTATTGGTTACCGGGCAGTTCACAGTTATTTAGTATCATTTGATGATACAAAAAAAGCAGGTATATATGTAGACAAGATCTCATCAACTGAAAATAATGCTGTAACTATAGATTCGATATCTTTTGTATTAAAAGCCGTAACGAGAGCAGAAGTGGAAAAGCAGCTTCTGACAGATGCAGCCAAGGATGCCAAGGATAAGGCCCAAAAAATCGCAGCAGGTTTTGGTTCATCAGTAGGAAAAGTTCTTTCTGCAAGCGAAAGTGTCGTTTATCCATCTTACTATGGTAGGAATTATCTCACAGAATCCATGGTAGGTGCAGCAATGGATAAGTCAGCACCAGAAACTGTGATTTATCCAACAAGCGATATTGAAGTAAGTGCTTCAGTAAACGCAATGTTTGAGGTAAATTAAATAATTCTTTTTTCTTTTATTTATTTTATTTTTTAATTTTTTAAAAGTGATTTCCATGGATGATGAAAGCATAACTGTAAATCGAGATGTGCTAAAAGCCATCGGTGCAGATACGCGTATCGATATTCTTAAGTCACTAGGACAGAGACAGAAAACTCAAAGTGAATTAGCTGCAGAATTAAAATTTTCAGTTCCAACTGTGCTTGAACATTTGCAACATCTGGAAAAAGCAGGTTTAGTACAGAAGTTAGATGAAGGAAGGAAATGGAAATATTATCATCTTACTTCGCTAGGTAAAAAGATGATTGGTAAGAGCAAATTGAACGTTATTATCGTTTTAGCCTTAAGTCTCATGGTCGCATTTGGCTCACTGCTATTGATTTATCAGGGATTACCAACTACAGTGAATTCTACAGCAGTTACCTCTAACTGGGTATCTCCAACATCTGAAAGTTCAGTAAGTACGGAAACTCTAATGGCGAAAAATGCTGTAGACTCACAATACTCAGGGGCAACTTCCATGGTAGCAGCACCAGTCAGAGAAGCTAATATTACTGGCGAATCACTAACTCAGGAAACAAAAGAAATTCAACAATCAAAAAGTTTTCTGCCTGAGTTGACTGTTCTAGCAGTTTCTTTAGTGGTGGCAATTTTCTCAGGTTGGTATATGGTGAAGGATTGATAAAAAACTAGAGTGTTCTTCCTTCAGGTTGTCTCTGAGCTTCCGGTTCGCAATCTTCTGGAATTTCACCAGGATTTCCAGGAACCAGTATTCCGAACGGATGAACATGAACTTCTATCCTCGGTGTTACTCTTAAATCATTTTCAGGAGCTACGCATTGTTCTACTTTGTCATTATCTGTTTTTCTAGGCTTTACTGTCTCAACAAATTCAATTATTTTCAGATCTCCAGAAACTTGTGCAAGTCCGCCTGCATATAAATACATTAATTCATCTAATGGTATTTGACTACTATTACTACAAAACGGAGTTGGTACTATGATGTCTGGAATTCCATCTTTACATTCTTTAGTACTGATATTCAAAACTATCGTTTCATCTTCTTGACAATTATTTACAAATCCTTGTTCTAATTTAGAATATACTAATCCAGCAACAGCCATGTTCCTAGCTCCCAGGGCTACCCTACTTTTCATCATTTTCAAATCATCTTCAAGCAATCCTGCACGATCTTTGAATTTGTTTCGTTCTCTTCTTAAATCATTTTTCTCGGACATGTTTGCAACTGTTAAAAGTCCTGCGACTACTAAACCGGTGATTATCTGTGCTCTTGATGGCAAATAGTTCCTAATTTTCAGGTCCTTGAGTTTCATAGTATAATCTCTAAGTGAATTTAATTTACGTTATTTTTAATGTATAAAAAGGTTTTTAAGCTGACTGCTAAGGAGGAAGAAGAAAATTTAAAAAAAAAGATAAAAATAAAAAAAAAGAAAATTTAATTGTTTGCAATATCAAGAATACTCTTGAACGTTGCGTAGGGGAATGCACCGCTTACTAGTACACCATAATTCCCTGCATCATCCTCAAATCCAACCACTGAAGTTTGGTATTGTGGTGGTAATGCATTTCTAACTACTGCAAATTTTGCCTGGAAATCAGGAGCTTTGGTCTTTGGCATTACTATAAACACTGCAGGAGTTCCCTGAACACCATATTGTTGGCCAATTGCAGCATCTGCAGTTATAGCATCTTTGTATTTAGATGTTGAAATGCACGATGCAAATTTATCTGCATTTAAATTAAGTGATGTAGCATATGCTTTGAATTTATCACTTACCGCAGTGCCTGCTAAGTTACTCCACTCATTCTGGCTGACAAATAATTTGTCATGATATTCCCAGAACTTGCCCTGTTCATTTGCACATCTTGCAGCTCCTGCTGCTGGTTCTGCATTCGGATGGAATGGCAAAGGATAGTCTCTGAAGTACAGTTTTGCTTTTCCAGTATCGACATAATTTGTTTTCATCTGTGCTCCTGCTTCATTGTAAAACTTGCCACAGTAAGGGCACTGGAAATCACTGAATTCTATGATTGATACGACACTATCATTGTTACCTCGTGCTACGAAGTCTCCTCCTGGCAGTGCTGGTATTCTAATAAGTTCTACAGGGCTGCTACCAGTTGTAGTGGTTGTCGTATCTGTAGTTCCTACTGTTGTGCCATTAGTATCTGTAGTTCCTACAGGAGGTGTCGTCTGTTTAACAATTCCAAATCCACCTGTAAATACAGATGCTATTAATAGTATAGCTAAAACAGCTATTACTACTCCATAAATTGTTCCTTTGCTAAGCGTTACGCTATCATTATTTTCGTCTCCCATAAAAATCCCCCATTTTTATTCTCCAATTTTTCGTTAGCGAAAAATGGACCACAAATCGAATCGATTTGTAGGTCTCGAAATTCTTTGAATTTCTCGATCCCAAAAAACACCTTTATTTAATTTCTTTAAATATTACAATGTTTAAAACTAATATAATATATAAAATATTGTAAAAGGTTTTAAACCTCTCGCCCAAATTTAGGCAATTACCTAACTATAGCAACCCAAGAACATAACGCAAATCTCTAAATCGTTATCATTTATTGGATTGCCATATGTGAACCGCGTTTTTTCTTAGGTTCACCATAAATGCATCATCTCCTACTGCAAAACATTCTCTTGCATTAACTATTTAAATGTTATCAAACAAAATTGTTATTGACTGAGATTTAAACACGTCTATTTGTTTGTTTAGGTTAGGACACATGACAACTCTTGACAAAGCTATAATTGCGTTTTACGAACGAAATGGCAATAGATTCGAAATTTACGTTGATCCGGATGCAGCCTACGCCTATGTAGAAGGACGTAAAAACGATCTGAAAAACATTTTAGTATCAGATGAAGTATATTCTGATGCAAAGAAAGCGGAAAAAGCAAAAGCAGAACCGGTTTTGAAGACTTTCGGAACTCATGATATATTTACGATTCTCGAATTCATACTTAAAAATGGTGAAGTACAATTAACCACCGAGCAAAGAAGAAAGAAAATAGATGAGAAACGTAAGCAGATAATTGCTTTGCTTCTCAGGGAATCCATAGATCCAAGAACCAATGCACCGCATACTCTAATGAGAATAGAAAATGCGTTGGAAGAAGCTAGAGTAAAGTTCGATCCCTTCAAGGATGCACGAGATCAGTTGCCAGATATAATTAAGGAATTGCGACTTATCCTGCCATTGAAATTTGATAAGATTAAAATTGCAATAAAAATAGGTCCGGAATATGCTCACAAATCCTATGGCGCAGTAAAGACATATGGTATAATGAGAGAACAATGGACTAATGACGGTAGCCTTATTGCAGTCATAGAAATATTTGCAGGTATGCAAGGCGAAGTTTACGATCGTCTTAACAAGTTAACTAATGGAACCGTAGAAACTAAGAAAGTTGAAGGTTCAATGAATATTTAAGGAGGAGATTTATTTGTCATCAAGAAAAATAATCCTACCAGGAGATAGAATATCAGATAAAGTTTTGCGTATGCCGAACACTTATATTGAAAATGAAATGACCTACGCAGCCGTAGTTGGAATGTCAGATGAAACCGGAAAATTTATTTCTTTGGAATCCTGCTATAAGCCTGTATTTGAAGATGTTTTGATTGGCATAGTGACTGATGTGAGACATTCTGGCTATAGTGTAGATATTAATCTTCCATCATCAGCATTTGTTTCTGCAAGAGATATGCGGACTCCTCTTAATGCCGGTGACGTCATAGCAGCAAAAGTAGTTGATGTTGATGAAGTGGGTGAAGTTTCACTTGGAGATATAAGAAAGTTGCCAAGGGGAGAAATAATTACTTTTCCACCTTCAAAAGTTCCAAGATTAATCGGACGGAAAAGTAGCATGCTTCTTTTGATAAAAGAGCATGTGGGTGGAGAATTAATCGTAGGAAACAATGGTTTTGTTTGGGTCAGCGAGAGTGCGGATATTCCTCTAGTATATAAGGCAGTAAATCTTGTAATAGAGAAGGCACATTTAACTGGACTTACTGATAATATGCAGGAATTTTTAATCGCGAATAAAAAATAATGTTATAAATGATTTTTATGGGATCGAGGAAATTAGGTAAATTTCCGAGATAATAATTTTGGGTGAAAAATTATGGGAAACGCTAATCCGAATGTAAAACTTATGAAAGATGGTAAAAGGTTGGACGGTAGAAGTTCGACAGACATACGAAAAATTAGAATAGAAGTTGGTATATTGCCAAATGCAGCCGGTTCTGCTTTTATTGAATGGGGCGGCAACAAAATAATTTGTGGTGTGCAGGGTCCAAGAGAATGTATCCCTAAACATGGTGCTGATCCTTACAAAGCAGTAGTAAAATGCAGATATATGATGGCTCCATTTGCTTCCCATGATGAACATGGAAGAAGCGGACCTAACAGAAGAAGTAATGAATTATCGAAAGTTATTCGTGAAGTGTTCGAAAGTTTAATAATTACCGAAGCATTTCCTAAAACTCAAATAGATATTTACATTGAAGTCCTTCAGGCAGAAGGTGGTACACGAGTTGCAGCAGTTACTGTAGCTGCAGTCGCTCTTTCCAATGCCGGAATACCTATGAAAGATATGGTTTCTGCAGTAGCAGTTGGGAAAGCAGACGGTGAAGTAATTGCCGATTTGAGCAGAGAGGAAGATAACTTTGGTCAGAGTGATGTACCTGTGGCATTTTCTAATAGGGATGGTAATATATTATTATTACAGATGGATGGTCTCATGACACGCGGAGAGCTTGGAAAAGCTATGGATATAGCACAGGAGTCAAGCAAGAAACTTTACAAATTGCAGACTGATGCTTTGAAAGAATATTACGAGAAACCACACGGAGCAAAGAAATTCCAGTTGTAAAATTTGTCGGATGAATATATTTATTGAGGTGTAACACATGGGTGAAGAATTTAAGGATATTGTACTGCATCAAATGCGAAAAGACATGATGGTAAAAACATTCAAAACTGGTCAGAGATTTGACGGAAGAAAATTCGATGAACTAAGGCCATTAGAGATTCAGAAAGGAAATATACATACTGCTGAAGCATCATCTTTGGTAAAATTAGGTTTGACTCAGGTTCTTGTTGGAATAAAATTTGATGTTTTAACTCCATTTGCAGACCGACCAGATGAAGGTGTGATAATGAGTAATGCTGAACTTTCACCAGTGGCATCTCCAACTTTCGAGACTGGTCCGCCAGATGAAAATTCCATTGAATTGGCAAGAGTAGTCGATCGCGGAATAAGGAGTGCAGAATGTATTAATCTCAAATCATTATTTATTGAAGAAGGAAAAGTCCTAGCAGTATTTATAGATATTTATGCACTTAATCATGCTGGAAATTTAGTAGATGCTGCTTCCATAGCTGCTATTGCTGCATTAACCGATGCTAAAATGCCAAAGGTAGAAAATGGAAAAATTGTTCGTGGTGAATTTACTGGTAAGTTGCCTCTAAGCTCTTTACCAGTTGCAGTTACATCTATTAAATGCTCAGATTATTGGCTTGTTGATCCTTCTTTAGAGGAAGAATACGTCAAGGAAAGCAAGATAACCATTGCTACTACGGATAAGCACGTGTGTGCGATTCAGAAGGGAAAAGGCACAATGACCAGAAAAGAGCTGGATAATGCAATAGAAATAGCTTTTAAAAGAGGAGATGACATAAGAAATGTGTTAAAACATTAGAATTATTGCTCAATTTGGCAGGTCGCTAAACGCGACAGCCGATAAAAAGGTGTATACTATGAGAACTCCAAGATACGGTGCAAGAATAAGGAAACTTCATGATGCTGCTATTAAGGCAAAAACATCACGTTACGAATGTCCAAAATGTGGAAAATTGAAGATGGTGCATAAGTCATTTTCAATTTGGGCATGCAAGTCATGCGAATCAATCTTCACAGGGGGAGCATATACGTTCTCTACGGAAGCAGGAAATCTTGCAAAACGCTTGATACAAAGTTATGCTAAATTGTAATTGAAGAAAAATTGGTGATAGCATCAGCTTCCGCAACGTGCTGAAGTTAATCACGAATCAGTTGCGGTATAGAAGGGCGGTTGTTCTGCCAAGTATGTACTAAGAATTTGAAGAAAAACAGGTGAACTATTATGGGCGAATATAAAGATGTAAAAACTGGAACCGTAGTTGTTATTGCAGATGAAAAGAATTTTCAGTTTCCAACAACAGGTGCAAAGATGCTTCTTAAGTGCAGGCCTCCAATTGCAAAAGAAGTTAGGACTGATTGAATTCTGGTTAAATATTGATTAAATGTTAGTCACTACTAGCAGATATTCTTCCCAAGCTACCAGGAATTTTGCAAAAAATTTTGCGAAAATAATTTCCTGCAAATATGTAGCAAGAGGAAAAAAAGCAATTGATTCTCTAGTGTTATTAGCTCGAAAAAATGGCGATGATAAAATCTGTGTTGCAATTGAAAAATCATCTCTTCTAGATCATCTTGAATTTCTCACAATAAAACCAAATTTAAAATGGTCTTGGGAAATAGACCAGGTGCCAGTAAAACATGAATCTGAAAATTGAAAGTGTGCTTACTGTAATTGCAGAAGATGAAAAAACTGCAATAGCAATTGTTGCTGCACTGAAGCACGAAGAAGATTTTAAAAAACGTTCTATTTCATCTTTAAAAATTGATAAAAACAAAATAATCATAAATGTTGGCGGAGATGATGTCGTAGCAGTACGCGCATCTTTAAATGCTTACCTGCGTGATTTGCAGGTGTTTGAAGGAGTAAATAAAATCGAAAGTTAATGGAGGAGAAACCTATGCAGAAAACTGATCCAGAACTGGAAAAATCTTTAATGGAATACGATAATTTGGAAAAACAATTACAAGTTTTAGTACTTCAAAAACATCAATTACAGCTACAGTTAAATGAAATAGGATTAGCAGAAGAAGAGCTCAAGAAGGCCAAGGGAGAAATCTACAAATCAATGGGCGTAGTTATGGTAAAGAGCAATAAGGAAGATGCTGATAAGGATCTTAAGGAAAGAAAAGATCTTGTGACTATGCGGGTTGGTAGCATGGCAAAGCAGGAGGAAAAGCTCAGAGCATCGCTTACTATATTACAGAAGAAACTTCAGGATAAAATGAAAAGTTATCCGGGAAGTTCGTAGAGTTAAGGGTTTCCAGTCTAGCGTTTAGAGTCTGGTTTTTTTTATTTTTTCTATTTTCTTTTTATTTTTTAAACAAAACTTAAAAATGATAAAACATCTATTTCAATTGCGGTAGTTCTGCAGGTGCTTCTGGTGCTGCATCTAATAGTTGTAGGGTAGCTTCTAGATGATACAGATTATTCTTGAGAGTTGCGAGGTGCTTCTGGTGCTGCATCTAATAGTTGTAGAGTAGACTGATTTTCTCTAATTGTCGTTTGTATCGTAGTAAGAACTGCATTGTATAATGGTGCAAGTGTCGATTCGGTTTCACCTACTAACGGTAATTCAAGAATAACTTGAGGTTTTGTTACTAACAATATCGTAACTACCCTCAATCTATCGCTATACCATTGCAATGCTCCAGCTAGTTCGTTTGGATTCAGATGACTTTCTAATATTTCTTTTAATTTTTCAGGGTCTGGGTTTTCAATGCCATACGCTTTTTTCATAACACTCAATAGGACCCTGCCCCCTGTAATCTCAATCCCTTTGGCCATAGCTTCATCGCTTATTTTTGATCCTATGATTGCTAACAACGAAGCAGTAGCTCCTATAATTTTAACGACCTTTGCCTTTGCAACTCCATCTAAAGAAGGTAGCATATTAACTATGATCCCTTGCATCGAATATATTCCTCTTCCTATACTATTGGCATTTGGACTTATGTTTAATTCCTTAGCTAGTACCTGTTCTCTTCCAGCCTTTAGTTCATCTATTACTACTTGGAATATTTTTGCCAGTTCTCTGTCTGTTAAATTCTTTTTTATCTCAGTTTTCGAAGTTGGTTGTTTAGTATTTACGTTTGCAAACACCGGTGGTGCAGCTAACAATAATGCTGTCGTTGCAGCAATTACTGTCCTTAACGGTCTAGAACTCAAACTTCTCCTTGTTAATATATTCTTACCTTTAGAATCATGTAGTCTGTGCATAAAATTATTATGCCACGTAACATTTATAAATATACATTTTACTAATAATTACAACATTAACTACAAATGCAATATTCTTTGGATTAGCAGGTATTTTTTAAACATTCTTCCCTAATTTCTAATCATGTCAAACACACTAATCAGTCTAAAGAAAAAATTCTCCGCATTCCTTGCAAAAAACAAGAATAAGAAATTTGTGATCTGTCCTCATTCAAAGGCAGATATAGATGCGATTAGTTCTGCCTATGGACTTGCAAGTGCATTCAAGAATTCTGTAATTGCTCTACCTGACGATTTAAATGAATCTGCAAAAACTCTTGTTAAATACTTAGGAATCAGATACGAGTTACTCTCTGATTTAGACAAATCTAAATTCGATGGAATGATTGTTGCAGATACAAGTGCTTACACTTTAATAAAACCAGCAAAGGATTGGAATGTTGTTACAATCATTGATCATCACAAGGCAAATGGCAGAGATATGTCTGCACCTACGGAAATATTTGATGAAATGTCACCGTCATGCGCAGAAATTGTTGCAAATATTATTCCTAAAATAAATGATGAGAAAATTGCATTTGCTTTAGCCTGCGGAATTGTGGCAGACACTGCCAGGTTCAAGAACGGAAGAGAAAAAACATTTGAAACCTTAGCAAAATTGATCAAAACCTCAAAATCTACTTATTTAGAAATACTAGATTATTCTGAGCCTGAGCTTACAGTGGATGCTAAAGTTGCAGTAATGCGTGCATTCAAACGTATGACCTATACGGTAGTTGCAAATTACGTAATAGCAACCAGTGAAACAGGGAGCAATGAAAGCGATACTGCTGCTCACCTGAGTAATATCGTAGATGTTGCATTTGTTGCAAGCTACAAGGAGATGGAAGGAGAATGCAGAATGTCTGCACGGGGAAGAAAAACCATTTCAGTGCCTTTGAACGAAGTTTGTAAGACTGTCGCAGTTTCTCTAGGTGGCAACGGTGGCGGGCATGCAAAAGCTGCTGGTTTATCAGTTCCAAAAGGTGACCCTGGAATAGTTTTAAAGAGATGCGTAGAAGAGTTCATTGGGAGGATTAGATAATATGACAACTATTCATAAACCAAGAATGCGAGTTTTAGATGTAACGATGCCCAATGGCAAAGCAGCATATGTAGGTATATTCAGGAAATTTACTGGAGAGGCACTTCCTTTTGTAGAAGGACTCGTTGCAGTAGAACGATTTAATGGAAGTCACGGAACTCATCTCGCTCTCATCTCCAATCCAGTTTCTCAAGCTCTTCTAGCTGTACATTCTAATATTGATGCATTACTTGCATGTTGTTCATATCCCCTTAGGACATTTGCAGGGCATGATAAACGCGGAATACGATTAAAGTCAGAAATTGTTTCTACAGAAGGAGAACACTTACCAAGAGTAATTTTGCCAACTAAACAGCACAGAGGAAGAACTGCATTATTGCACGTAATAGGTTTACGGTCAGCTGATATTAAGAAAGATGGAAACGACCTAGTTGTCGATGTACCAGAAAAACGTTTAGTCGCAGTTCCGATAAGAATGAAACCAAAAGAAGGAGAAGCAGGAAGAGACAAACTTCCAGATTTCTCATATGTTGGCCCATTATTTCAAAACGTTTATGTACAGGAGCACGGTGAAGCTTATCTTGATACTAATCATCTTAGGATATATTCCATATCAGACAATCGTAATACGTTTGGTGTTTTAGTTGAAATTCCAGAAGTTGATTTGGCTAAGTTTCAACTTATAACGAGATCAAGACATTTAAGTTTTTTTGCAGTGCTTGATGTTCAACGTCATATTGTCGTATCAGTTAATCACATTAGAACTAAAACCGGCGGTGCGTTTGTTACATTTGATCCGATGCTGGAATTTGATAGTTTAGCTAGAACAGGAACTGATTCACGGTAAATAAATTATTTATTTACAACTGTTAAAAAATGAATTTTTTAACATCGAGGTAATTTTTTATGTCAAAAAATATACTTGTGGGAATGCAATGGGGTGACGAGGGTAAAGGTAAAGTCATTTCCTACCTTGCAATAAACGATAAGCCAGAAATAGTTGCACGTGGCGGAGTAGGTCCAAATGCAGGTCACGAAGTGAATTATAAAGGAACTAAATATCCTCTAAGAATGTTGCCCTGTGGTTTTGTCTATGAAGGTGCAAAGATACGAATCGGTGCCGGTGTAGTGGTTAATCCAGATGTTTTCATTAAGGAAGTAGAGCTAACAGGAACGCAGAAGCGTGCTGGTATTGATTTTAGAGCAACCTGGCTGACTAAAGATCACATAGTCAGAGATGGTGCAAATGAGAATTCTCAGAAAATCGGCTCCACAAAAACAGGTTGTGGTCCTGCTGTTGCTGACAGAGTAAACAGAATCGCAAAAACAGTTGCTGATTGCCCAGAACTCAAACCATATTTATTTGACGTAGTAAAAGAAGTTCATGCTGCAAAAGATGTTTTGTTGGAAGGTTCACAAGGTTTCATGCTTTCAGTTTTATATGGCAACTATCCTTTTGTTACTTCAAAAGATGTTTCTGCTTCAACAATTGCTGCTGACGTAGGCATGGGTCCAAAGGATATTGATGAAGTTATAGGAGTTCTTAAGGCATACACTACTAGGGTGGGTGCCGGAGATTTGAAAAATGAAGTTACAAAAGAGGAAGCAGAAAAATTAGGTATGCAAGAATATGGCACAGTTACAGGAAGACCAAGAAGAACTTCTCTAGATTTACATTACGAAGATTTGAAATTAGCTTGTCAGATAAATAGTGCAACTCAATTAGCAATAACAAAATTAGATGTTAAATTTCCTGGTTGTGCAGGAAAAAGAAAATTCACAGATTTAACTAAGGAAGCACAGAGCTTTGTACATGATGTTGAAAGTAAATTAAAGGTGCCAGTAACTCTTCTGGGAACTGGGAAAGATACTGAAGATATCGTT
>JAUSHJ010000043.1 GCA_030648615.1 Microcaldota archaeon
CAATTTCTCTGCCTGTTGCATTCTGGTTTTCATACTTGCATTTGATAAAAAAAAGATTTTGATTCCTCTTTTTCTTAGTTGCTCGATAGCTTCTGGAACACCTGAAATTACCTGGTTTCCACGATAAACTGTTCCATCTAGGTCTAGGATAATTGCTTTGAACATAAATAAGATTAGTACTAAACTTTCTTAAACATCTCCATGTGACCTATCCCCGCATCATAGAAAGGATGACCTCTCTGCTCGTAACCAGATTTTTTGTAAAAAGGAATTACCTGCCATTGGGAATGAGTAACTATTTCCTTGATTTTATTATCTTTAGCAAATACATCGATGAATTCAGTTATTTTCTTTCCAATTCCTTTTCCCCTATATTCTTTAATCACTGCCATCCGTTCTAGCTTAGCAGTGGTTCTATTAATCATCCTTACTCTCGCAGTGGCAACTAACTTTCCATCTGCAACTACCAATATATGCTTCGCTTCTGCATCTTTGCCATCTTGTTCTCTCGCTTCTGGAACATGTTGTTCTTCTATGAATACTTTTCTTCTGATTTCCATGGCTTGCTTAAGCTCTTCTAAAGTTTCTACGATTTTGATTTGAAGTTCTTCCATTTGAATCAACTCTTTTCAATAAACCCCAGTTGGCATATCTTCAGGATTAACTCCATTAACCGAAAAATAAATTTTCGCATATAAACTATCTGAAGTAGAAGGATGAACTCCCCCACCCGCCATGTTATCTATGCAAAATTCAAATATCCTGGAACCTTCAGCAGTCAGTTTCTTTGCTTCAGTTACTATAAATCGCTCTGCATCTGAATATGATACATCAATAATTTCCAGTGCGCGTATTCTTTCCTGCTTTGACTTTGAAGTATCTGACGCAACATTAATGGCACGGATAACCTGATTAACTCTAAAAAGAGATTTCATCAGATCCCCCATATCTACTGATTTCTCCTTTCCTTGCTTATCGATTGCTGTAACAGTAAAACCACCGTTCATTCTTATTTCGGCAATACCAATAGTATCGCACACCGCACCCCTTGCTTCTGGCTGTTCGCAAAGACATCTAATGTTCCTAATCTCATAGGTAATAGATGACTCGTCTCTTCGATTTATAGCAGCACAATATCTGGACGCAGTAGCAATAATACTTGCCCTTGCTATTCTCGTTCTTTGAGTTTGGATTGTTTCCATAATATCACGAATCGGAAAAAGTTCGATAACGAACAACTAGATCGCCCATAGACACGGTGTGTGTGGCATCTACCTTAGTAACTTCGCAAACAGCCCTTACAAATGATTGGGAACTGGAAAATTCGTTAAATCGCCCAACTTGCGCAGTCATCACTTCCTCGTTGCCCGCAATTGAAGCAGCCGCATAGCGATTAAAAATATCATTGATGACCGTAGCCAGCATAAGTTCCCCTGCATTATAGGGCGTATTGCCAAATTTAACACCCATTCTTCTGATAGTTTCCCTATTTTCTGAAGAATCTATAATAGCTCTGAAATCTCTAATCGCGGCACTAACATCTGCAACGCTTTTTGATATTAGTCCGTGAAGGTATCGTTCAGCAATTACTATGGCAAATACTCGAACAACTTCTGTCATGTAGGATTTAGGATCGTCCTCTTTCCTAAACGATGCAATTCCGACTGCACCACAGACATCTCTTACATCTGGAGAATTACAGACTGCTGCAAATTTAGCAACTTCTTGATCTCTGGAACCGTTGGTATGTTCACAACGATCTGCAGCTTCACTAAGCTGTCGAAAAACATTAGCTGTTGCAATTCTTGATTCTACCATACCAGGTATCTTTACAGTAGCTACTCGTTCTGAAACTCTTGGTGTTTCTGCCCTTATTTTTATTTGTGTTACCATAGTAATCATACTCCTGTACTTTTTTCTATTTATTCTAATTAATTTAATAATTTTGCAACCATTAATGCAATTATTATGTCTTCAGCCATACACGATTCTACCAAAGTTCCTTTAACGACCTTAAACGTCTTGGTTGCACGCCTGTTAGCTGAAACAATAACTGAGTCTGCACCAATACGCCTTGCAATCTCAGGACCCATTTCTGGAACTACTACGCTCTGAAATGCTTGCCTTGCTCTTAGGCATACAATATCTCCTGCTCTCCGTGCAGTTCCATTTGTAGTAAAAGCCATCACGCGTCCGTTTGTATAATTCCTTACAATAGAATCTGTTCTCCCTACTCTTTGTGATATTGACATGGTAATCCCCCTAAGTGTTTAGTAACTAAGTTCTGTGTCCAGTTATATTTAAAGGTTGTGACAAAAATAGCAGATTTAAATAGTTTTTGACATAAATAGTTAAAATATGACAAATATAGTAAATATAAAAAATGAAATCTGGAAACTAATCGAAAATGATCCTTCGATAATGCTCGACCTTAGCAGAGGATTGATCAATGTAAGGGCATTGGCAAGATATTGCACAAAAATTGGCATAGATGCAACGGAAGATGCGATCATTTCTGCAATAAGAAGATACCCAAAAGAAACCAGAACAACAAAACAATATTCGAACGCACTTGAAATAGTTGGTCAATCCGTAATATCTACGAAAAGCCATATTGTCAGCATAGCACTAACAAAAGGTGCGGAAACTCAAAAAGTATTACCGTTGCTCTTCTCGTGCGTAAATTACGAAAAGGGTGAAACATTAAGGTTAGTGCAGGGAGAAGAATCAATCAAAGTTCTAGTAGACCAGAGGAATCTGAATAAAATAATGGAGCTTATACCTCAACGACTTGTCCTAAAAGTACTGAAAGGTCTGGCAGAGATAAATATGCACCTTCACCCAAAAGCAGTGGAAACTCCTGGGATAATTTACACTATCACTGGAGAACTGTTCAGAAATGGAGTGATAATGTACGAAGTGATGAGCTGTGTTCCTGAACTTTTGATTTTTGTGGAGGAGAATGAACTACTGAAGGCATACCAGGTTTTATTTGGACTTTGTCATCAGAAACCTAAAGGAGATAAAACAAAGGGTTAAATATAGTTAGTTACCTAATAAGTAACTATGACAGTCGAAATTCCTTACTATGGATTAAGAGCGTATGCATTATTTTTTACTAAATATGGTACGAAACAACAATTCAGTCAATCGGAATTAGATTGGATCGTCTCTCAATCTATGAAGAAAAAGATTTTTTCTTTATTATTGCGTACAGGATGGATTACAAAAAATCAGAAAAACAGATACACCTGCACATCACCAGATAAAGCAATAAAAAATTTATTAGAATTCAAGGTACCGGAAACAATTAAAGAAGCGACAAAACCGTATGCATTTACGGGTTTATCTGCCATTGAAATATGGAGCGATTATGTTTACGTACAAAGAGGAGTAGAAAGATCACCTTATTTTGTTAAAATTTTGAAGAAAGATTTAACATATTGGAAGAGATTTTTTAATACGCATAAAATTCCTAATTATTTAGAAAATGGGTCCACCATAGGAGAATTTATTATCTTAATTCCTACTAAAAAAATAGAAACAATTGAAAGAGATGGTTTGAAAGTAGAACCTTTGAGTGAAACAATGAAAGAAGCTAAGGAAAACCAGATGTATGCATATCCTTACGGATATATGTTGAAGAAATATGGTGCACATAGATGACCCCTCCATTCTCCCTGAGAGAAAAGGAAATTTTTGAATTATTGAGAAAATTGCAAGGAATAGATTCGGTAGTTATAGGTGGCTATGCAGTTAATGCATATACCTTACCAAGATTTTCAGTAGATTGTGATATTGTAATAAAAGGCAAAGAAGAACTTGGAAAAATAGAATTAATCATGAAAGATCTTAGTTATATTAAGGAAGACCATGAAAAGTTAAACCTCCCGTATCATTCAAATTTTGTACGCTATGAAAAAAAATTACAAGAAAACTTCTTCGTGAGTTTAGATATACTAATTGGCGAAGTAATGGATAGGCGTACTGGAGCATCATTTTCAGCAGATTGGATTTTCTCGAATTCATCTAAAAGACAGATAAATGGAAAAACCATATTAGAAAAGATAGAGATTAGAGTTGTTGATCCTGATGCACTTGTAGCTATGAAATGCGTTAGCTGTAGGATAAATGATGTCCGAGATATTTTCATGTTAATCCCACATGTAAAAAACGTGAAAAACACAAGAGAAGAAATAGGGCAAAGAACTAACCTCAAAGAAACATTTGCCAGAATAAAAAACCAAATAACTTCTGATAAATTCAGAAATAGTTTGCAAGGTGTTTTTGGATATTTAGATGAGAAAGTTTTTGAAAAACACTTGAATGCAGTCTTAAAACTTGGAGATGTGGAATAAATGCACGTCGTAGTTTTATTTAGTGGTGGAAAGGATTCCGTCTTCGCTACATTCTGGGCACTTACCCATGGATTTGATGTAACACTAGTTACAGTTAAGGCAGAAGAAGATTCTACAATGTTCCACCACCCCAATATAGACAAGACTAAATTACAAGCTAAAGCTCTTGGACTAAAACAAGTATTCGTAACTACAAACGAAAATAATTGGCATGAAGATCTGAAGGAAGCAATAAAAAAACTGGAGATTGGTGGGTTGGTCGGAGGAGCTATCGCAAGTGAATATCAAAAAAGGAGATTCGAACGCATCTGCGAGGAGTTAGGTATTGTCAGCTATTCTCCACTCTGGCATAAGGGAGACGAGTTATTGCAAGAAATGATAAATTATTTTGAGATATATGTAACTGCAGTTGCAGCAGAAGGTTTGGGACCTGAACTTTTAGGAGAACCGTTCAAGAAACTTTTAGGCAAACGTGCCAATGTGCACAAATTCCTAGAAGGCGGAGAAGGAGAAACATTCGTAGCAAATGCTCCTTTCTTCAAAAAAGCAATAAAAATCAAGAAGTGGAAGAAAACTTGGGATGGAGTAAGGGGAAATGCAGAAATAGAAAAAACTGGATGATTTTATGAGACAAAAACCAACAGGAGCAATAATATCTTATCTAGATCAACTGGTTGGGAAAAGTACTAGAACAACATCAACTAGAAAACCGAAAGGTTTAGTAGAACCACTACAAGGACATGCATTTATCGATCTGATCGTAGAATGTGCAACCCAAAATCCACCTATAAAATGTTACGGATCTGATTTTGATCCAAAACATATAAAGAAAATTCCGGGTACTGATAATTACAATCCTTATTGGGTAAACCAAGCACTAGATCATGTTGATCAAGAAAATATGAGAATATTATTAACTAGAATAAACCAAAAAGAAAATAACAGATTTCCTTCTGTTCAAGAGTTAAGAGAATCAATCCAAGCATGCATCAGATAGATTAACCGCAACCCTTGCAAGGTTTATCTGGCACAGCAACTAATTTAATTTTTCCACCTAGTCCTTTCGCCTCAAGTACATTGCAAGTTTTCCTAAACGAACATCCTGGGCAGGTAAACTCTTTTATCAAGAAGAAAAGTGGCACAACTATTTTCTCATTTGGATAATAAATTCTTTCTTTGCCAACTTTTCTAAAATAGATCAATTTAGCCTTCATGAGCAAGGAAAGATTATGGGAAACGAGTGTCCTTTCCACGTTTATGTCTTCCACTAATTTTGTAACATTTTTTTCATCACGCAAAATGGAATGGAGAATGGCTAATCGTATTGGATTTGCTAAAGTAGAGAAGAAAGAGAGACAGTAACGATCAGAACCTTTTTTCATAGGTGAACTATTAGTCACTTACATTTAAAAGAATTGTATATGTGAACCGCGAATCACCTATATTTAAAATTATGAGTTTGTAATTAGTATCTCTATAAGCAAGGTAAAAAAAATGAAAATCTATTTGAGCACCTGTTTGTTCGACACATCGAACAAAAGGCATGTTGTTGCTAAAGGCAACAATCATGTAGCTCAAATCTTTTCATTTTTGAGGTAAAAAATGAAAATCGCATTTGTAGGTATTGAAGATGTAGCTGGAATGAGAAAAACGTTCCCATCCGCACAATTTGTAAAAGATATTTCTAAACTAAACAACAGGAATAAAATAGAACTATTATCTGTTTTTATAGATTGTCCAATTGGCAAGAAAGAGCTTCAGCAATTCCCTTCTTTGAAATACGTAGTAACCAGATCAGCAGGCTATGACCATATTGACCTAAAAGAGTGTAAAAAAAGAAATATTTCAGTTTACAATGTACCTGACTATGGAACGGAAACGGTTGCTGAATACACCATACTACTAATGCTCGCAGCATTAAGAAAATTCAAAGCTTGTGAAGATAGCCTAAGATCAAAAGCAGAAATAAAGCCAACTGAATTACAAGGCAAAGAAGCTTTTGGTAAAATATTGGGAGTAGTTGGCACGGGAAGAATTGGGGCAAATGTTATAAAGATAGCAAATGCATTTGGAATGAAGATAATTGCCTATGATAAATTTGGAAATCCTGAACTGAAAAAATTAGGAGTTAAATTCGTGGATTTCCAGGAATTGATAAAAACATCAGATGTGATAACATTACATCTTCCCTTAACTAAGGAAACTTACCATATGATAAGTGAAAAAGAACTGGCTAAAATGAAAAATGGAGTGATCATAATTAACACTGCCAGGGGCGGACTCATAGACATAGTAGCTCTTGCGAACGCAGTAAATTCCGGAAAAGTTGGTGGAGCTGCCCTGGATGTTATCGAAGCTGAAGAAATAATGACCAAAGAAAACGATGTACTTACAAAAAATATAGATAGCTCAAAGATAAAACAAGCGTTCGTAGGCAACATACTACTTCAAAATGAAAATGTAATAATAATGCCGCACATGGCATATAATACAGAAGAAGCTCTAGAAAAGATACTTGAAAAGACGATTATAACTATAAAGAAACTTGAGAAAGGAAAATGTGAACTTTACAACAAAGTTGCATGAAATAATAAGACAAGGTGAAATTAATGGTACTATGTTTCATAGCTCTAGGTGTTTTCGCAGTAATGGGGATATTCTCAGCTAAATATCGCGCCTATTCGAAAGAAGCATTTAACTGCGTAATAAAGAAGATGACGCTAAGAAAATGCGATAGTGATCTTGATCTTAGGATGAAGGCGGAAATAGTTGGACGGCTTATGAACGTAAATAAATCAGTAGCTGGATTTACCAACAAGCATTTCGAATTATTATCATGGTTATTTACTATCCTCATGTTCGCAAGTTTTGCATATTCTGCTTTTAGTGTTTACAACTATGTTGCTTTTGGAAACTGTAATGGACAGGATTCGACTGGTGTTTGTTTATTTGATCCCACAGCAACAGGTCAGAATGGCTTCACACGTTCCGGCGGAGTAACAGAACTAAAATATCCACCTACATTAGATGGCCACACAATTGGAAATAATAACGCTGAAGTAACTGTAATAGAATATGGCTGTTATACATGCCCATACACTAAGAAAGCAGAGGAAACTACTGGAAAATTACTTATCGAGTATAAAGATAAAGTAAAATTCATATTCAAACCCTCTCCAGTATTAAAACATCCGTTCGCGCTCGAAGCTGCGGGAGCTGCTGAATGTGCAGATGAGCAGAACAGATACTGGGATTATAAGAGGGCATTATTTGAAAATCAGGTGGAATTTAGACAGGGTGGAATTCCTACACTAAAAGAGCTTGGACGAGGAATTGTTCAGAATCAGTCACAATTTGAACAATGCATTGACAGTGGAAAGTACAATGAAAAAGTAAATAAGTCACTACAGGAAGCTACTTCCATAGGCATATATGGCACTCCGACATTCTTCATTGGTAATAGCACTTTTGTAGGCAACGTAGAATATGACAATCTCAAAAATGCAATTGACGAGGAATTGAAAAAATGAAGAGAAATTAAGAAATGGGGCATTAAAATGAATTCTGAAATAAGAAAAGATTTTCCAATGCTGGGTGGAACTTCACTAATCTATTTTGATAATGCCTGCACTACACTAAAACCACAGCAGGTAATAGATGCTGAGATGGAGTATTACTCTAAATATTCTGGATGCGCAGGAAGAAGTGCACATCATGTGGCAAAAAAAACAGATGAAGAATTTGAACTTGCGCGCCATAATATTGCAAATTTCGTGAATGCAAACGAAGAAGAATTAATTTTCACTAGAAATACCACCGAAGCACTAAATTTAGTTGCAAATTCTTTTGAGATGCCACAGGGAAGAGATGAAATTGTAACTACAATAATGGAGCATCACTCTGCGTATGTACCATTCTTTGAAAAAAGCAGAAAAGAAAAATTAAAATTGAACATTGTGAAGGAAACAGACGCTATAGAAGAATGGAAGGAAAAAATAACTAAAAAAACTGGAATTGTAGTTGTTCATGCAGTGAATAATACTATTGGCAGTGAACCTCCGCTCAGAAAGATAGTCAAATTTGCTCACGATAACGGAGCAGTTGTCCTTGTAGATGGAGCGCAAAGCGTGCCACATTCGATCACTGATTTCAAAAAAAATAATTTAGATTTCCTTGCTTTCTCTGGCCATAAGATGCTTGGACCCACAGGTATTGGTGCACTTGTTGTAAAAAAAGAGTTGCTCACAAAGTTAAAACCATTCATGGTAGGCGGCGGAACCATTGAGGAAGTAAAACTTGATAAAGTAAAATATCTTGAAGGTCCTCATAGGTTTGAGGCAGGAATACAGAATTATGCTGGAGCCATTGGTTTTTCTTCTGCAGTCAATTACCTAAAAAAAATAGGAATGAGTAGAATTGAAGAATACGAAAAGAGACTAATAGTAGAGATGGAAAAACGATCAAATGAAATAGCTAAACTGACAATTTATGGAAATTTTAAAGATAAAAAATCGGCGATATTCACTTTCAACATCAATGGCGTAAAACCTCACCAGGTTACTATAATGCTTGACAAAATGAAGAAGATTTGTACTCGTTCTGGAGTATTCTGTGCCCAGCCTGCAATGGATTATTTAGGTGCGGGCAACGGCGCTGTGAGAGCATCACTTTATTTCTATAATACTATGGAAGAGCTAGATGTTTTCTTTAAAAGTGTGGACGAGATTGCTAAGACATTGGGGAGCTGAGATTATGAAAATAATTATGGTTTTGTTTGTGATGATTGCCTTGATCGGAGCGATTTTCAGCCATGAAGGTGGAAACCCCATAGAAGAAGGAAAAATACTTGTGCAATCGAAAGCAAGCTGCGATAATCTTGGTAATGAAGAACTGGAAGATATTGGAGAATATTTAATGGAGCAGATGCATCCAGG
>JAUSHJ010000046.1 GCA_030648615.1 Microcaldota archaeon
AATTATCATATAACAATATATTGGATGCTACTGCTGCATTTGAATTATGCAAGGAATTCGAAGGATCTACTGCAGTAGTTGTGAAGCATAATAATCCTAGTGGCGTAGCTTCATCCAAAAGTATACTGGAAGCTTACAAAAATGCAAGAAGCGTCGATCCTGAAGCTGCATTCGGAGGAGTTGTTGCACTGAATGAGGAAGTGACAGAAGAATTGGCGAGTGAAATTACAAAATATTTTGTTGAAGTAATAATTGCACCGAAATTCTCCGAAGGAGCAAAAAAAGTTTTCAGTGCAAGAAAAAATCTGAGATTACTTGAAATGCCAAACTTCCATGCTAAGAAAGAAACATATTTGGAATATAGAAGCGTACCAGGCGGATTACTAGTCCAGGATGCAAATGTAAAACTATTGGACGGAGAAATAAAAGTAGTTACTAAAAGAAAACCAACAGATGCAGAAATGAAATCAATGATCTATGCATGGAAAATTGCCAAATATGTTAAATCCAATGCAATAGTATTTGCAAGAGAAAATAGAGCAGTAGGTATAGGGGCAGGGCAAATGAAAAGAGTTGATGCTGCAAAACTAGCTGCGATGGTTGCCACGGACTATTCTGGTGCAGAAAGCTTGAAAGGAAGTGCGATGGCCAGTGATGCTTTCTTCCCATTTAGAGATGGAATAGATTTTGCTGCTAAGTTAGGCATAACTGCGATTATTCAACCAGGTGGATCAATAAAAGATGAAGATGTTATTGCTGCAGCAAATGAGCATAATATTGCCATGGTATTTACTGGAATTAGGCACTTCAGACACTAGATCCAGCAATTAGAGAAAGCGGCGGTAGAAAATCCGGAATATTACAATTTAATATAACTGTTTTTAATTCTCCTGATGAATTTCTCTCGTGAATCAACCTAATTTTACCTTCCTGTTCTAACTGACTAACTGCAAGCAAAAATAATGTATGTATAACTTCATCAGTAATAACGAGCCTCTGAGCATTAGTAAGTTTCATAGAAATACCAACTTCAGTAAGGTGCGATAACTGAGTTAAATCCATAATGGAAGAATGAGTTGCAATGGTAAGCTGAACAACCTCTTTAGCTAAAGTTAAACAATCGTTAAATGGCGAAAGTAGAGCATAACCAGCAGTACTTTTTACAAGCATTTTTTCTAAAAGCAACGAACCCTTAACAGCATTAAAACAATCTTCCAGATGACAAGTAAAAGAACGCTCGATTTCTTCGTATGCCAAAGGTCTTTGTGCAATAGTAACCATTCGTAACATGAATGAAAGAATATCACTGCCGTGAACACCTTTTACCTTGCTTAATTTAAATAAATGAAAAACTTCTGATGGTTGAGCAGTTGGAATATAAGTATAGGTAAAATCAGGTCCAGATTCCACAGAACTAATTTTACAACTACCAGATCGGACAAGCGCAAATAGAACGGAATCAATGAACCAGTTTCTCCAATCGGCATTTAGATGAACTAATGAATCGTGTCTAGCAGCATTGTCTGAAATAGATTTATGAGAAACAGCTATGCCTGCAAAATTTGAAAGATAACTAGTTACAGCAGTTAAGATATCTAAATAGCATGCAACTATTTTTGGGGACGATTGTAATTTAACTTCAGAAGTTTGAACAAGAAACTTGTATCGCAAAAGAAAAGCAGTGGCGGTTTTCACACGATGCTTTAAATCTACAATAAAAGCATCATTGATTTCTTCCGGAGTTGCCTTATCTAAAATAGCACATCTGAGAAAATAACGTTTAAGATCTATTTCTGAAGTACCTCTAGTTGACCTTAACTTAAGAATATTAGAAACAGCCATAACAAGTTATTATAACAAAACATATTTAAACACTGATACCAATAGATTGGTTATAAATTCTAGACTTAATAAAATGCTAAAAAAGAAAAAATCCCACCTGATTTTAGCTGAGGAGAAACTTATGGAAAATAGCCTTCCTAGTCTAAGATAATTCTTAGAGACGGAATTCCAGTCAACGGAGTTCCGTTGACAGCCGATCACTAATAAACTTATAAAAATCCCACCTGCCTGATTTTCAATGTTTCCAATTTCGAGTCTTGAAATCTCGATACTTGGCCTTTGAACAAGCAACCGCCCCGTAACTATTGCAAGACGCTTCGCGTCAGCTATTTAGGTTAAAATCCTAAAAATCCAACTACAGCGGGGCGCTCTACCGTTGAGCTAAGGTGGGTTAGCGGTAAATTAGAATATTCATTATGCGGATAAGGATTTTTATAGATTGCGGGAGACTAATTTGATAGAATAAAGTTGCGAAGTATTTCAATAAGGTCAAAATAACTCTGCTTACTCACCCACTCATCTGCAGAATGTTCGTTTCCACCTAGAGAACCAATAGTGACAACTGGCAACCCTATTTTTGCAAATACATTCTCATCGGCTACAGAAGAACCGTAATTATAAATTGGCTCACATTTGTGATACACAGTAACTGCTGTTGCCAAACGTTTGACAAATGAATGTTCTTTATTTGTTACATATGGATCTAAATAAGGCGTTTTTCTCTCTTTTAGTTTTACAGTAATTCGTTTTCCTTCTATTTCTTTGAACTGTCCAGACGAATACAAACTATCAATAAATACCCTCAGCTCATTGAGTACACTCTCAGATGTTTCTGGAGGTATTGTATGTCGGTCAAGCTCTATAATTGCCACATCTGGAATTGAAAGAGAGGAATTTGATGCGTTGAAACTCCTTACAAATTGAGTTGCGGGTGGAAATAAATTATTGTTTGGCAACTGAAGTTTTTCAAGTGCTAACACAAACCTAGCAGCTTCATTGATTGCATTGATTCCCAAATGAACGTGTGCGCCATGGGAAGATTTCCCCGGAATAGTTATTTCGTAAACAGGATGACCTCGTCTTCCCAGAGTAATCATTTTTGTACCTAGGGCAAGTTTGTCACTCTGTCCTGCTTCTGTAACTACAATTCCTTCGCAATCATTTAGAAATCCGCTTTTAAGAATTACTTGTGCACCTTCTGATATGTTTTCCTCATCCACACCAAATGCAATTTTTATTTTTCTATCTGATTCAAAATCGCAAGCTTTCAGAATTGCAGCTAAACCTGCTTTCATGTCCATTGAACCTAGACCGTGTAGCTTATCACCATCTTCCCAGGTTTCAAATGGTGGTTTCTTCCACTTACCATATGCAGGAACTGTATCCATGTGGCCATAGAATGCAATTGATTTACCTTGAGTACCTCGTTCAGCAACTAGATTAAATCTTCCTTCAGAAACTGGAATTCTTTTTATGGTAAAACCTAGTTCAATCAAATGCATTTCTAAATATTCTGCAAGCTGTTTCTCATTTGGAAAAACTGAATTTATTGAAATTAGTTCTTTTAAAAGTTGTATTGCTTCCATAGGAATTACCTTGTAAATTGAATTAGCCTAATATGCTTGCCATGAACCTATCATGATTTAACCTTATGATCTGTTCTGGGGTCATGCCTCGCACTTCTGCAAATTGTGCTTCTCCACCGTCAAGAGGCATCTCAAGAATATGATTTGGTTCGATACCTATTATTCCAAGGCCTTCGATAGCAGCTCCCAGTGCAGTATTAACATCTGAAACGCCGTTCCAGTGAGCTCCAGCTAAACCTCTACTTCCTACAGCAGCTATTGATGGAAGAAGATCTCCAAGATCATGAGCCGTCAATATACCATCTCTTCCTATAGATACATAATGAGCAAGAAGGCCAAGTGCGAATTCCAACTGTGCCAAATCAGCCTGCATTGTAGATTGACCATCGATTGGCCTCAGTTCAACACTTCCGCATAACCCAAATTCAGGTGCAACTTTATCCGGTCTGAGTCTTGCACCAACATGGAAAAGTTTATCTGGAGTCCATCTTAGTATTTTCCCATCTGGCGAAACAAAAGAAGGATAACGCTCATGTAAAACTGTAATTTCAGCATGAGAAAGCTCGTCTGCACGCTGTTGAACTTGTATTCTTGCCCGTTCCATACCTTCTGAAAAATCAGCAAAGTTTCTTACTTTCCAAGGTAAAACTAACTCTGATGGAAGACCATTTGCAATGTCAAAAATAAATTGTGCCCTGCCTCTTACCTGCCCATCCACAGTAGATGATTGAGATAATGCAAGAAGTATTGATGTCATACGACTTGCTGCGTTATATAATGAGACAGCGGCTTCTTCTGTTTCGACCCCTATATGTGCCTGAAGTGAATTTATAGTACCGAACAATCTAACCTCATGATCAAATAAATCCATGGAAAGAGCATGAGTAAAATCAGGGAAGTTCCAGCTAGTAGGTTGCGAGATACCAATAATTAAAACATTAGATTCTGCTGCTATAACCTGGGCAACTTTTTCATAAACTTTTGCAATATCTCTTGCGAGTCTGCCGATTGTTGAGAAACAAACTTTTACTTCAATAGCATTTGCGGCAACCTCTTCTACTACTTCGGTCTTTATGGAAAGACCCTCGAATACAGACTTCATTCTACCAATAACTGCCGCAGTTCGTTCTCTGTTTAAAGGAGCACACCCACTTCGATCGAATAATGCGAACTCCCGTTCCGTACTTATTATGGTGTTTCTAGCGAGAAATAATTTTTGTGTGGCCATAAAATTACCTCCCTGCTTCTTGTAATATTCCGTTACTAATACGGTCTCCACTAGGCATATTTAAACCTTCTTCTTGTGAGCTACCAATTCTCGCTGATTGTCGAATATTTGCTTCTATTAAGATGTTTGAATTAATGTGTTCGTGTATCATAATTTCACCTGAGACTTAAATTGAATCATTTTGCTTGTTTTCGATAATAGTATTCTATGCTACGAAATATTTAAAAAAGAATCATTTTATTACGAATATCGTAAAATAAGGAATGTTTAATAAAACTAGTTACGAATATCGTAAATATGAGAAATGACCAAAAAGATGCAAAAATTCTTGAATTGCTTAAGAAAAATGCAAGAATACGAAACGTGGATATTGCGAAAGAAGTAGAATTAACTGAAGGTGCCGTAAGGGCAAGAATCGAACGAATGCTAAATGATGGAGCAATATTACAATTTACAATAAAATCCTCAGAAGTGAACCAACAGCATGCAGTAATAATGGCAAAGGCGAAGCACAATACAAAAAAAATGATGATCGAAATATCAAAAAGTAACATAGCTGACGAAGCCTATGAAATATCTGGTGATTTTGATGCTTTTCTGGTAATAAGCGGTGCAACCATTGATGAAATCGATAAAAAAATAGATAAGTTAAGAGAATTGAAAGATGTTACTGATACCAGAACGTATATCAGTTTGAAGAAATGGTAACTACTTCATTTCTCCCAACAGCATCTTCCTGAATTCTATTGGTTCCAGACCTTCAAGTGCCTTAATTGCAAAACTTAATTTCTGCTCACTTTCTGCGTAAATAGTAAATAGCTTATCTCCTTTCAAAACGTGATCCCCACGAATCCTATGCACATACATACCCGCACCACTATCCCGTGGAGCACCAGCAATTCTTGCAATTTTTGAAATAGCTTTATTATCTATATGAAATATGCGACCATCACGTTCTGCCTTAACGTCATAAGTGTACTGACCTACAGGAAGATCATCTATTTTTATTTTTGGATCGCCACCTTGAAGTTCAATTATTTGCATCATTTTTTTCAATGCCTTTCCATTTTTTATCAGGTCTAAAGCAATGTCGTATCCTTTTCCTGGATTACATAAACCTGCAAGTTCTAGCAGTTTACCAGACATGAATATACTTTTATGCCTTAGGTCTTCTGGGCCTTTTCCATTTAGAACATTGAGAACATCAATACACTCTAATGCAGGACCTACACCGTTGCCTACAGGCTCAGCACCATCAGTTATCAAAACTTCTATATTCATACCTATACTTTTTCCAATTTTTATGAAATGATCTCCAAGTTGCTGTGCCTTTTCCACATAGGGAATCTTCGCACCGCGACCAACTGGAATATCGATTATAACGTGTTGTGCACCCACACATTTCTTTTTTCCAAGTATACTGGCCAATAGCATACCTTCTGGATCAAGACTTAATGGATGACGTATTCTGATCAGTTTATCATCTACAGGTGCAAGGTTCATTCCCCCGCCCCAAACTATTGCACCGTGAGATTTCAAAACTATTTTTTTCATTTCTTCTATGGGCAATTCAACATCTGCTAAAAGTTCAAAAGTGTCAGCAGTGCCAGAAGGAGACGTTATAGAACGAGAACTAGTTTTAGGGATGTATAAATTAGTACAAGCTATTATTGGAACAATAATCATAGTAGTTCTATTTCCAGCTACACCGCCAATGCAATGCTTATCTACTATTGGAGATTTGCCTAATTCTAGTTTATGACCACTTGCTACAGTTGCGTGAGTAAGTGCAATTACTTCCTCATCACTAAAACCTCTGACGTATGCAGCAGATATCCATGCTGAAGTTTCTATCTCACTTAATTTGTCATCCATTATTTCCTTTACAATTGTATTTACTTCATCAGGTTTTAGGTTTTCACCATCTAATTTTTTCTTTATATATTTTACAGAATCCGGTTGATCCAGATGAAGGATTTCCAGTTTGTCTCCATTCTTCAATTTTAAATCCTTGCAAACGTCAGTAAATATTCCAATTTCTCCTGGCTTAACTAATTCATTGGTTACATCTACTATGGCAACTAAACTATCTCCATTGGATTTTGAGATTTGTGTTCTGTACCCCCAATAAATATCGTGCCCCTTGGCTTCATCTTCATTGAGAACAATCGCTCTGGAACCAGTAGATATATCTAGATTTTTTACTTTACATATGTATTTTTTATAGCGCCAGACGTCTACTTTCTTTACTTCTTTTTCTGCAAACTTTTCAACGTGACCATTTTTATGGTTTGTTTCGGTGTTTGACATAGTTTAACCCAATTGAGTAGTTGCATCGTCTATTTCTGAACTATTGACATCTCCCAAATCACTTATATCGGTAGAATTTGTTGCATCGTCTCCGCTACCAATAACATTATTTTCGTTTAGTTGGGCAACAGTAGTACCTGATACAACTGTCTCATCAGAAACAGTAGTTTTTGTAGTTCCAGCACAACCTGCAACAAGCATAACTCCCAATAGAATAAGTAAAATAAATTTTTTCATAGTAATCACCCATCTGTTGAATTTAATTCAGTATCAGTAAACGCGGTTTCCGTATTTACTTCGTGCCTTCTGTTTTCTTTATGTTCTTTTACGATCTGTTCTACAGTTCTCTTGAATTCACTGAAAATTTTATTTGCTTCCTGAACTGCGCCTACTGCATCCCTATATTGTCCGTTTTCCTGATAGGTTTTAGCATTTGACAGAGCATCGTTATATTCTTTCAACAGGAACTCTAAATCTGTAGTCTCATGACCTTTTTCTTTTGCTTTGGTTATGAAAGCATCCATCCTAACTGCAACTTTCTCTCGTTCTTCTATCGCATTGGTCAAACGTTCACGGAGTTTATACTTTGCGGACGAATTAATTCCTTCGACTTCCTTCATTTTTTCGTCATGTTTTTCTTTTATTGTTCCGCGTTCACTATCATTGAGTTTATCTGAAGTTTCGTTAGTTCTATTTCTGACATATTGAAGAAATTTAGCATGAGTTTCATTCATGAACATTGCGTTTATTCTTCTCTCGCAAAAACTTCTATTTTCTGCCATCATGCTACGGCATTCTTCATTTAGATCTTGTCTTTTCCTAACCATATCTCTTGCTGCTTCAGCAACCAAATTTCTTTTACATAGAGTAGCATTTACATCATCATCTGATTTACATTCCCGCACGTTTTCCACTGCTTGTCTGCATTTAGCTTTTACGCCTTCATTATCAGTAGTTTCGCATCTATCTTTTGCAAGTTCTTTGACATTAGCCATAATTTCAGAACGATTCATCATTCGTTCTCTTGCATTCTGCATCATTTCCTTCCTGGTGTTACTAGAATCTACTCTATTACTACCAGTGTTATTTTGCATTCTGTTTCGCTCTACATTCTGCATACGTTTTTCTACAGTAAGTACAGAGTTTTCTCTTGAAGTTGCTTCTGATTCAGCAAACATTATCCCCATAACTAAAAATAGCATAACAACAATAACAAATATTTTCATAACTTCACCGCTTTACTAACAGTTAGAATGTTTATAAAGATTTGTTAACTCTCGGCAAATGCTATTCGTAAATCTTAATTCCTAATTTCTCAGTAGCTATGGGATATAATGACTGAGGTGGAATAATGCCTATTTCAGTTATATACCCGCTTATATATCTCGCAGCAGTAGCGTCAAACGCAGGATTAGCAATCTTCAAACCTTTTGGTAATTTGTCCCAAACTTCTTTTGGATTACGCTCTTCTATTTTTTCCCTCTGACCCAATGCAGTCATGGGAGAGTATTTGAATAGTTCTGCTGCAGCATAGAATGAAACATCATGCATCCTGGCAATGTGCGCTAAAGTAGAAGTGCCAACTTTGTTAATAAGATCTCCTCTTGAGGTAATAGCATCTGCACCTACTAAGCATATGTCGGATTTTTTCATAAATAAATTCATGGCACCATCTACAATCATGGTAACATCTAAACCAGCTTCAACAAGCTCTTTAGAAGTTGTTCTTCCCTGGAATAACGGTCTTGTTTCACAGGAAATTACGCTAATATTCTTTTTCATCGCATGTGCTCGCTTGAGAATGCCAGTAACAGTGGAAGAGTGACAGTGTGTCATTACCACTGCATTTTCCGGAAGTAACTTTGCTCCATATTCCACAAGTTTCTTGTAATCAGAATCCATTTTTTTGATTAGTTCTTCCTCATGTTCAATTATAAGTTTTTTTACACCTGCAACAGTAGAAATTTTGTTTAGCCTAATTTGTGCAAGCGTAAAATTAGATAAATCTTCTATAGAATTCCTTACCATGGGCTCTGTTGATCTTGTTGCTACCAACCTTTCACTTACGTCTTTAAGCTCAGCATATAACTGATTAATATTTTTAGCTTTAGAAGACACTGCTTGAAGACCAATGGCAATGAGTGCGGCTTTAGCAATATTCCTTGCACCTTGGATTTTTATTGTTTTAATATCACGAATTATTTTTTCAACGCTTTTTGATTGTGCCATAACTAGAGAACAAAGAATAGAAATATATAGGTTATGCACTAGCATCAAGAGAAGTTTTAATGCTCAATTTTTCAAGTAACCTATTAACAAGAGAATGATCAAGAGTACCCGTAAGTCCCAGAAAAGTTATTATCTCCGATGGATTTGAAAGACTACCACCTGATTTTCTAAGGAGGTTAAGCAATTTCATAACAGTAAGTAAATCTGAAGTTGCACTATCACTATATATAGTAAATGAAGCTATAGGCGGATGTTCTTCTACGCCCATTGCAAGATTAATAAATGGTGCTTCACTTAAACCAAACATACAAACACCTGCACATGTACCAACTTGTGGATTATCAGATTCGCCTGTCAAGAATCTAGTTTCTGAAACATATGCTGAAACTTCATTCATACGAAATAAAGCAGCAATGAGAATCGCCAGTTCTTCAGGAGCAGCAGTAACAACTTTTGTTTTTCCTGTTTCGTCTACTGAATGCAATAAAAGATTAGCTGGAGTCATAGGAGTATCAGATGTGTGTACATGAGTTCTATTCAAGCTAAACCTTAAACCAAATACAATTTCAGAAACATCTTGATCAGTTTGAAGCTGACTTGTTAATAAGCTAGAATTTAACAAAGTTGTTTCTGCATCTACTCCAAATACTTTGCTTTTCCTTCTAACAACTAACGAACCTAATTTACCCATAATTCCGGATGTATCTGATTGATATAATCCGTTTTCAAGAGATGTTTCTTCTGGTTTCAATGATTCCAGTACCCCGTTGGCAAATTTTGCCCCTCGTTCTCCATGTAATAAAAAGAATCGACTTCCGGATTTGGGTTTTTCTGCTGGTTTGAAACTTAGAGTAACTGATTGTAATGGACCCATATAATCTATTCTGTGTAGAAAAGTATAAAAATGGAAGTCACTAAACTAAAAATATAAAATTAGAAAACTGAGATTAAAAAATAAAATTAAAAAGAAAAATAAAAAGAAGAAAATTTATCCGAACAATGATGCAAGACCTTCAGCTGCCTGAGCTTCTGTCTTACCTTCATCTTTTTTCTCTTCTTTCTTTGTTTCTGCGTGTACTGCTGCTACAGGAGCTGCTGCAACTGCGGTTGCATTCTTGAGTAATTCCTCAAAGTTTGCGCCCTTGACTGCATCTGCTAATACTTTAGCTTTTGCTTCGTCATGTTCTGCACCTGCTGCCTTAAGTACGCTTACTACTGCGCTAGCAGAGACTTCCTTTCCTGCGCCGTGCAATAAAAGCACTGCGTGCAAATATGGATCTACTTTTGTCATTCTAAATCACCCTTTACGCCTATGGCGTTAAGATTTGTCAAATGTTTTTGACAATCCCTCATTTTTTGTAAATATATATTTTATTTATTCAAGCTATCAAGAGCCAACCCCTGCCTTACTGCAGAGGAGAGAAGCTGCTCCATTGAGCTAGAAGAATAAATGTTTCCGTTTATCGAAACGTTCAATGACTGCCTGTATGCTTCCTGCAACAACAAAGCAATGTTCTGCTGTGTAGGATAACAAGCATTGATGGACAAGTTAAGCGCATCACGCATGCTTTGCATCAAATCTGTATTTAATGTATCATCAATGTTAAGCAAATCAACTGAGTAAACATAGTGACCATCGTAACCGAATAGTAAATTTACCTGGGTTTCGAAAGGCATAATGTTCAGTTTCTGTAATGCCTTAGCCTTTGGATCAGTTATTGCTTCACCAACTTTTGCTACGACACTGTCTTTGGAAATTACGATCTTTCCTGCTTTTATTTGAACATTTAAACCGGCACTCTTCAATTCGCTTAATGCTGGTCCTGGAGGCAAATCAGTATCTCCTTCTGGAACAATAATTTCGAATGGAGCTATTTCACCGGTTTTTGCTGCTCGTCTCTTTTTGTTTTGTTTAAAGAATTTGTTCAATTCGTAAGGAGATTGGTTCGTTACAATTAGTGCAACTGGCTTTTCACATTCTTTTACGTATGGAGCAAGTTTAGCAACTGAAGCAAGTACTCGAGTTATAATTGGTTTCCTCAATACAAAAACCTTTCCGCCGTTTTCCCTAATTTTCTTTCTTGAAGCCTGGAAAAGTGCATCTGGCAACTTGTTAAGATTAATCAATGCAACGGTTTTGTATTTTCCAATCTCTGCCTTTATGTGTTCCACTTCGGAAACTTTTTCTTTTATTGTTTTTCTGTTAACATCTGCTTTATAATCGACCATATGAACACCTACATTACTTTAACTGGTTTACCCATCGTCAACTTAATATAAACATTTTTTATGTTGCCTTCGGTAACCTTGTTTTTCACTGCTTCGTAAACAGTATCAATATTTTCGGCCAGATCTTCTGTACCCATGATCTCAGTACCAACAAATGCATGAGCAACTGGTAAATATTTACCTTTTGAAGCAATTCTGATAGACTTTCTAGAACGTTCTATCATCTCAACTACGTTGCCTATGATAGGCTTTGGTAGTTTACCTCTTGGACCTAAATACTGACCAAGACTTTTAGCTACCTGAGCCATTATGTTTGGCTGAGTAAGTAAAACATAATTCTTAGCAAGATCAGTCAGTTTGGCTTTTGCTGCGTAAGAAGCTATTTCACTTGGTGAAATAATTAGATCAGCACCGCCTTTCTTTGCCTGGTTAGCAATGTTCTCTTCGGCAATTACACCTACTTTGAGCTCCTTGCCACCCTTACCTTTAGGAAGTAGAATATCAAGATTAAGTCTATTTTCACTCTTAGTGAAATCGATCCCCCTCATATTAATTATGAGTTCGACACTCTGTTTAAATTTCCTTTTTCCTTTGTCTTCGAGCATTTTTCCTAATGCTTCTAATAGTTTATTTTTGTCTAACATAAAAACGGCCTCCTACTTACGGGTTGCAGGACACTAAGTGTCAACAGCCCTGTAGTACAAACGGTAGCTATACCAGACGCACTCAATTTGCTCTACGGAGCAAATCTCTCGGAAACAATGTTTCCTCGATCGCGTCAGGAAATTATTATAATGTATAAAAACGTTTAAAAAACGCTATTATACACTACAACTCGCCAACTCTTCGCTTAATTCTCTTTTTTAATCGCTTGCGCTTTTTCTTTACCCATTTCCATCGCATACGATTTTTCTTTTTCCATTTACGTGGTTTGTCTCCCATTAATACACCTAGTAATATAATTTGATTAATCCATTTTAGTACATTGGGTTTTTATAGCTTTCATTTTGGAAATGAAAAATCCCACGTAAGATTATAGTTCTGTATGGGAGAGGATAAACCTTGATTTATTCGGTTATTCGTCTGATATGGTTCTGAAGGATCAGTTGTAGAACCTCGAATCGTAGAACCATTGAACAAAGTAACGTTAGCATAACTAATTGGAATGGTCATCTGCACATATCTTTTATTTGTATCTTCAAATGTCACCTGGCAGGAAGGGTCATTTGCAGAGCTATATTCTGGTTTAACTTCGATCTCTTGCGATACCACAAAATTATAAGTTCCGTTAGAATCTAAATATATCGCCTGAAAATCAGTTATACCTGCTCCAGGAACATAATGAATTTCTCCAGAACTATTAACTATGTATGAACCACAGCTATCATTATTTTCTGAGTAATATGTCCAGCCGAAAGCTCCGTCATCAAAATAATATGATTTTTCTTCTGGAAAATTTAATGGAGTAATCCATTCTGCTAAATGCCCTACTGCAAATGCAGAAATTTTTTCTTTATAAGAATATGGATATTGTGCATCGGGTAAATTTTGTACGAAATAATAATCATTAATATATACTCCTGAAAATTCCTTGCTTACCTCACCTTTTCTTTGCTGTGATTTTGTTGCCGTATCAATAATTTTAATTGCACCCTCTTCAACATTTTGTTTTATTTCAGTTGCAGAATCGTTAAATTTTTCTACATTGATTTTTACTTCCTCAATTGTTTTATTTGCTTCTTCAATGGTTTTGTTTATTGTAGATTCAGTTTCACTCTTGGAATTATCCACGGATTCTTTTATTTTATCCGGATTGTTTATTATGTCTTTAGAAGTTTTTGCAAGATCAGAGGTATTGGTCTGAGTACAACCAAAAAATAGAATGCCGAACAATAATAATATTAATAAAAATTTCATTATTTTATTTCATATTAATATTATATAAAGTTTCTTTTTGTTTTTATCAACCTTTTTATATCTTTCTCTACAACATTAATGTACTGCTTTCACAAAACAAATTACAAAAAATAATTTCGCAAAGCAAATTCCCATAATTACTTTCGCGAAACGAACTATTAGAATCATACGTGACAAATATGCTATTGACCACAGGCCCGAGGGCCACCCTATTTGAAAAACGAAGAGAAAGGTTAGTCCATGCCGTAAGCTTTGTTGATAGTCTGGACAGAAACAGAAGAATAGCATTAAGAGAAAGATTTTCAAGAGAATTGCTCACTGATGCAGCGATTGAAACAATAGAAGAAGGACTTGTGAAACGGGCAGATTTAAGCAAAATAAGAAGAGCACTAGGTTCTAAAATATCCAGGGATGAAGCTGCAAATGTATTAAGAATAGTCAAAGATGAAAATGCGATTTCGCCTTTAGTGGCAGCACTAATTAGAGAAAGGGATCCAGCAACACGAAATGATATAACAGATGCATTAATACACTGTGCAACTACTTCCGATAAAGCAAAGACAGATGCAACACTTCAACTTGCTAATATTTTAGGAAATTTTAGAGCATGGAAATTTGATAGAGCATGGATAAATTATGCTGAACATGCGATGATTGAGATAGCTGGAAATATGACATTTCGCCAAATAGTGCCTAGTTTTGAAAACGTCCATAAAGGGTTCGTAAAATCTGAATTTAGACTTTTTATGATTAATGCGTTATCTTTTCTAGGTTTCCTGGGTACACTTGCTTTTGGTTCTGAGTACTATGGCATACTAGGCAAAATAACAGGTTTATCTTTTGGTCTGCTCTACATAGTTGTACGCATCAAGATAATGGCGGTGGAAAAATTAAAAGACATATTAACTAAGGAATTGGAAACTGCCAAAGTTGTGCAAATTAATGAGCCTAATCCGGCACTGTGAGTTTTATGAAACAAAAAGTAAAACCTAACGGGAGATATCTTGCCACTGCAACGTTCACTGATGGAAAGGCGATACGATTAATTTCTGATTTTGATGGTAAAGGATTACGCACGGAAAGAGCAAAACGAACAGCCAGACAACTAGTAAAGGACGAGTTGAAAAGACACATTGGATGGAATGCCATATTTTATCCGCTGTTCGGAATTACTGAAGATGAAAAGGTAACTTATAGTCAAAGAAAAGAAAGGGATAAAGAGAATACTATAAGGCATGAAGCAGTACATACAAAAGTCCACAAGGAAATGCCCAATGTAAAATTCTTTAGAGTTATACCGCTTGAAGAATCAGTAGCTTATGCAGTAGCTGATTTTTACTGTAGAGTAAATGGAATTGTACAACCAACTGAACGTATTGAAAAACTACAGAGGAAAGGATTTCTAACTATGAGATTCATGCAACACGTTCACCATGACATAGGTGGCAGAGAATTAGAATCAGTTGTAGAGGAATTGTGCAAAAATGCAGAAAGACCAAACAAAAATATCGCATTTGCTTTTGATGATGCTGCAAATTTATTATTTTACAGAGAATGCATAGCAATTTTAGAAAAACATGGTCTTGAAAAAGGAGAAGAAATACTGATACAGGCAATAAACGTGACGGATATGCAAGGGTTACATGGTGGATGGGAATTTATACTATCACATTTGGAAAGAAAAAAACGCGGGGAATTGATAGATGGAATTGCAATAAAAGGAAAGCACATCGTAATACTTAACCCCCATTCCCCAAGATGTGATTTAAAAGAGTACGCCCTGGCAGATTACTATTAATTTTGTTAAACTTTAAGTTGAACATCGAAAGGAAACGAATGAATCTTTCCAAAATCAATTCCACATTTGTCGCCCGGTTCTATTAGGTAAACATCTACATTCCTGAAATCTGATGATGGTGCGAATACTAAACTTATCGAACCAGTCCACCCTGCATGTCCTAAATCATTGGGACTTGGACCACCCGGAAACACGTGAGTATGAAATATGAGAAAAAAACTATAGTCTAACTTTGTAAGATAATGCAACTGAGGAACGAAAGAACCACTAGCATAAGATTTTGCAGCTATAGCTAAGAGTTTTTCTCCAATATCTTGAGGGTCGTAAACAAGCCCTTTTTTCAAGTCAGCAAGCTTCTGGAATGCTCCATGTTTTTTTTCATGATCAGCTGAGAGAAAATAGATGAGATCAAATATAGCTTTTTGTCTACTTCTACCACTAGGCAAATCACAAAACGTTTGCCCATCTGCAAGATAATCATAAATAAAAGAAATAGGTAGAACATCAAATGATGCTACTTCTATAAATTCTTGAAACGACATACCTGGCTTTGCAAGATCAATAAGATTTTGGAGAGCCGTAGCACATACTTCCAGATTTTCCTTATGACGATTTGTTAAAAATTCCGGAACAAGTTTTCCATTTCTAAGCAGAAGTCCGCCACCCTGCTCCTCTTCCGTGGCAACTGTTCCAGCAACAGATTTTGATATTGCTCTTCTAGCAGGTTTAAGTGCAAAGCGCAAAAATTCTGATTTCTGACTTCTCGGCAATGAAATAAAATCTGAAGGTGAATGAACCTTAATAGAAGAAAACATAAAATCAAAACTTATTCTATTGTTAGCTACTAATACCTAACCAAAATGATCTGGCAGATTTATAATTATTCTATTACACTCAAAGGCAATTTACTCCATTCGACACGAGCAAGAGATTCCGGTGCTAACTTAAAAGGATCGAAAGACCGGTCCAACGTAACATGCACAAGCGTACCTTGACCAGATGCAGAAATTTCCCCAGTATCTTTGACTGTAGTTCTAAATCCTAAGCCATTAAAAAAATTAGTTACTGTACCAACACGAGCAGAATTACATTGAACTACTCGAATTTGTGCAGACATTCCAAAACCTAACTTAGATTAATCTTAACAAAAACATCCGGTGGAACTTTTACTCTTAGAATCTGCTTGATATATTTCTCATCACCATCGATGTCGACTAATCTCTTACTTACTCTCTTCTCCCAGTGCTCATAGGTATCGCTACCATCTCCACATGGAGTCCTTCGAGTTGTAATTTCAAGTTTCTTCCTTGGAAGTCTTACTGGACCATGAAATTTCATGTTAAGTGCAGTGGCTAATTCCCTTATCTGCCCAACTACGCCATCCAAGTCAGTTGGATTTACTCCGCTAAGTGTAATTCTTGCTTTTGTCATAAAAATCAACATACCATAGATTAATACCACTAAATAGTAGAAATTGTATTTACCAACGAAGCTTATTTAAAGTTAAGCATCTCAACAATCGGACGAGCATTCAACCCTAAACTCATGTTTTTAAGCTCGGAAAATGCAACCCATTTCGCATCTGCATGCTCTCCAGATATCTTGAACTCTTTGCCAGTTACATTTGATTTATAAACGATATAAATAGACTGTTTCTCTTTTCCTTCTTTTTTGTAGGTAGCAGATGTAACTCCAATCAATTCAACTGAATCAACTTTAATTCCACATTCCTCAACGCACTCACGTTTCGTAGATACTTCCGGGTGCTCCCCATATTCTACGCCACCACCTGGAAACTCCCAGATGTCGTTATGACGTTTTAAAAGAAGAATTTCGCTGTTATTCAACAGCACTAGATAAACGTTCAGTTCAGGTTTTAACATTAAATTCTACCCTCTAGCAAAAGTCTAGCCTTAATCGGCTGTCGCGAAGCGACCTGTAAGCACTTCTACCCTCTAGCTTACAACCTCTAGCTTCTAGCAACTGCAATTACCTTACCTTGGACTTCATACCCATGATCTCTTCGGTTTTCTCTCGATCAAAGTATTCCAATGCAGAACTACATTTTGGACATTTAAAACTTGAATCTTGAGCTTCTGATAATGCAAGCATAGTATTCTGAGCACCACAAGAAGGACAAAAGTAATGGTCACCACTGGCATCATCAAATGCAGGATAACGTGCTTTTACTTTCTCGCCTACCCATTCTTCAATCCTAGGTTTATTCAACTGCCAGCTATATGAATACCAACCGGTCTCACTGTCTTTTTCTCTTAAATAAGTTACAAGGCCTTCACAATGCAACCTATTCAAAGTAGCACGAACATCACTTATCTTGAGCTTCAACGTCTTAGAAAGTTCTTCATCACTGAGATTACCATAAAAGTTCCTTACAATCTCCAGTGCGTTCTCCCCTGCCAATTCGATAAGCATCTGTCTTGCATAAGAATCTGACAAAACTTGCTTTAAATTTTCCATCTCGAGTTTTTCTCTCTCTTCGTAAAGTTTCTTCGTGATTTTATCTGCTGCAGTCTTCTCATCTAGTTTAATCTTAAGCTTTGCTTCCTTAATTTCTGCCTTACTTAGCTTAGGAACTACAACGGCTGCAATTTTATTAGAGATTGCCTTCTTCGTACTAAGCTTTGATTTAGCAACTATTTTATTCACACTAACGTTACTCTTAGCAACTATTTTCTTCTTACTAGGAGCTACCTTTACGGAATTTGCCTTAAATTTTTTAACAATAACCTTTGATTTTTTCTTTGACACCATTAATACCACCCAAAACCACAATAATTACGCAATTGTAATATATAAGCTTTTCGGTTTTAGAATTTTATAATTCAGAACAATAAATATATAATAGTAAATAAGTAATTTAGAACAATGAGAATTGCGTTTTTTACTGATACCTATCTACCCAATACAGACGGAGTAGTCACAGCAATCCAGAATTCCCGAGCAGAACTAGAACTCCGAGGTCACGAAGTATATATATTCTCACCTGGAACAAAAAAACAAAAGGAAGAGAATAAAGATAAATATGTCAATTATTTTACATCTGCATCATTCAAACCATATCCAGATTATAGAATAGCAATACCAAACTTTTTCTCAATTGTAAAAGTACTACGAGAGCTAAATTTAGACATAATACATTCCCATGGCATAGCCACTACCGGTCTTGCCGCAATACACTGCTCTCAAAAATTAAATGTCCCAAGTATTGCAAGTTTTCATACTTTAGTTCCAGAAGCAATGCACTACGTAACAACGCAGCCCCAGATACAACAATTTCTTCAGGCAGCGGCATGGAAGTATTTACATTGGTATTACTCTCATTTCAAAAAAGTACTAGTGCCAAGCGAGTATATTATGAAGTACCTGAATGCACATTCGATAACTAACACCATACTTCAACCTTCTGGTATAAATTTAAATCAATTCTCTAAAAACGATGGTGGAGAAAAATTCAGAAAAAAATTCGAAATATCTAAAAAGACAAAAATAGTTCTTTTTGTTGGAAGAATTGCACTTGAGAAAAAAATAGAAATGATAATAGAAAGCGCCCAGAGCGTAATAAATCTAATTCCAGAAACTAAATTCGTAATAGTTGGAAAAGGACCTGCAGAAAATCACTATAAAGACATTGTCAAAAAGATGGGACTGGAAAAACATATCTTATTTACAGGTTACATAGAAAATGATATCCTTCTAAGTGCCTATGCTGCGGCAGACGCGTTTGTTTTTCCTTCGCTTTTTGACACGCAGGGACTATCAGTAATAGAAGCAATGGCCTCTGGAGTCCCGGCAATAGTCAAAAAAGATGCTGCGACTGCAGAGTTTATTGAAGATGACAAAAATGGGTATCATTTCTCGGACCACTTTGACTTTCATGAAAAAATTGTCAATGCGATAAAAAATAAAAATAAACTAAGTGAAAATGCAAAAGCGGCTGTGAAAAAATTTGACATAGAAACAGCTACAGATAAATTACTTGGAATATACGAAACTCTAATTGCACAGAATAAACAGAAAAAATAGAAAAGAAGACAAAGAATAGGAAAATAGAAAAAGAATAAAGGGAAAAGAACTATTCTTCCAACAAATCATTTACATAATCAGGTCTCTTTTTAGCAGTTACATTTGTAGTATTGTCAGCAGCATCAGAACTGGAAGAATTAATTGCAGTATTGTTTGTTTCGACATTTGGTGTTTCATCCTTAGAAGTAGAAACGTTCAAACAATATGTCTTTTTTGTCTCGTTAGCCACACTACTACAGTATGCAGACGTCTTAGTAGACCCAGCAATCTCTATATAACAATCATCCTTGGTACCTAAATTGCCTATGGAATTACATAAAGATGTGTCTTTACCTAGGCTTACCAAATTAAGGTAACATTGATCTGAGCGACTACCAGCTAAACCACATAGTGGCGGATAAACTAAATCTATAGCATTGTTAGAAATACATTTATTCCTCGTATCCGCATCTTGATTTGCATAACAGTTATCCATCATACCATTTAATTCACTCTCAAAACTCAAAAGTGAAAATGCAGTTATACCTTCTGACATATTACTTGGTACATTAATTTTTTGATCTTTGTTAAATTCTGCATTTACGAGTGTCCAAACATTTGTCTGACCTGTGCCTCCAAAAGTATATCTAAATGTGCGTTCCTGAACTACCCCTTCATCAGAGGTACAGGTACTTCCATGGAATATTTTAGGAGAACTTGAGCTTATACCGTACTGCGCAGCATCAGACAGAGTAAGATTAGAATAATCTATGATAAACGTTATATCATTACATGAAACATTATTTACAATTTTTACGGTTGTTTCTGGTTCAAAGATAACTAGTCCTTTTTGAATTAATGAATCATATGAAGCTTTTGAACTAAGTGCGATAGCATCGTTGAAAAATAATCCTTTCAACTGCCCCAGATGTGCAGTAACTGTACTATCGTTCTCTGCAACAACACAACCTTTTGCTCTAAACAAAGCTTGCGAACACACGATGGTTTGATTGTCTTGGAAATAGGTTTCTTTCAAAAACAACGGAGTAGCTAATTTAAAGTACATTTCTGAACCATTATTAACGAGAGTAGTAGTTGTTTTGTAACCATTTATTGATTCCGTATATTCATAATTATATTTTTTTACACCATTGGTAGAAACCAAACTTTTTAGAAAATCTGCCTTAATAATGACTAGTCTTGGATCTTCTTTGTTTGGAAGAGGATTTTGTGAATTTAAAAATAAAAATGCAGCTACAACCATAATTAATACGGCAGCAATTGCAATAAGTTTCATATTTGGTTTATTCTCTTCTTTTTCATTTAACATTTCGTCTGTTTTTTTATTAGCCATTCGAATCACCATATTAAATTAGTATAAATTGCCCTATTGAACAACTATCCATTCGTCTAAATTTATAGATCTCGAAATTGAATTTCTCGACCACTAATAGTATGTTTACGGATTTGTTATATTATAGGAGTAAGATTAAAAAGCTTATTTCCAAAAGTAAACAATGAATTTTGTAGCAAAAAAGATATTTTTCACAAAGGGAGTTGGGAAAAGCAAGGATCAGCTTACATCTTTTGAACTTGCACTAAGAGATGCTGGGATAGCTCCATTCAATCTAGTTACAGTTTCGAGCATATTGCCGCCTGGAGTAAAAATTGTTTCGAGAAAAGAAGGTCTCAAATTTCTTAGTCCAGGTCAAGTCGTATTTGTCGTTCTCGCAAGAATGTCTTCCAACGAACCTAACCGATTGATGGTTTCTTCCATAGGCTCTGCAATACCTGCAGACAAAAAAATGTATGGCTATCTTAGTGAGCACCACACCTACGGACAGACTGATGATAAGGCAGCTGATTATTCCGAAGATCTTGCAGCAAGCATGCTAGCTTCTACTTTAGGCATGCAGTTCGATGCTGAAACAGCATGGGATGAACGTGAGAAGTACTTCAAAATGAGCGGGAAGATAGTAAGGACGACCAATGTTACTCAATCAGCAATAGCAGACAAAGACGGGAAATGGACGAGTGTTGTTGCTGCTGCAGTATTGATTCTTTAAAAATTTGATTGAAATGCCTATAAAAGATATATTTTTTGACATAGATGATACACTTTTCCCCAGCAGTGAATTTGCAGAGTTAGCCAGGAGAAATGCAGTGCGTGCGATGATAGAAATGGGTTTAGGGGAGACACAAGAAAAACTGCACAGTATGCTCATAAAAATAATTGCAAAGAAGGGCTCAAATTATCACAATCATTTCAACGATCTTTGTGCAGCATTAAAATTAAAAAAATCATCCAGATATGTTGCTGCTGCAATTGCGGCTTATCATAATACAAAAACATCTATTTTACCCTACCCAGAAATACCTCGCATGCTACTCAAACTCAAGGAAGATGGATATGGAATATATGTAGCAACAAACGGCGATGCTATAAAGCAATGGGATAAACTTATTCGTTTGGGAATAGAACACTATTTCGAAGATGTTTTTGTATCTGAAGAAATGGGTGAGGAAAAAAGCCCAAGCTTCTTTAGGAAAGTTTTGAAACAAATTAAAGCTAAACCAGAAGAATGCATAATGATTGGAGACAGGGAAGCAAGTGACATTGTTCCTGCAAAGAGAGTTGGAATAATAACCATTAGGGTAAGAAGAGGCAAACATGCGAAAGGAAAGAGCACGGCATTATTTGATGTTAATAATCTCGAGAAGTTACCGCTGATTATAAAGAAGATAAAATAGTTTTACTTGTTATGCCCAGGTGTATTGCCGGAATTTCCTGATGAAGAGCCATTTCCACCGGATGAACCTCCGTTGCCATTTCCGTTTTCACCCGCATTATTGTTTCCTTCACTTTGACCGTTGCCAGAACTACTATCATTGCTCTTTGAATTTTCAGAACTCTTGGCGGCAACTGATGGAACTTTTGATTCTAGTTCTTGTTCTATTGAAGAAATTTCAGCTACTTTTCCAAGCCCCCCATTATTCTTCAAATAATTTACCGTAGAAACTCTAGTGGTTAGCGTATTTAAGATTAAACTATCAACTGATTGTCCTGATTGATGATCCGTTGATTCATAAAAAGTAAGAAGGATTTCTAAATGTTTGTCCATGTTCTCTACAACAGTACGTTCTGCTTCGTTTGCATCAATTAAATTATATTTAAACCATTCAATTCTTGCATTTACTTTTTGCATTTCTTCTTTGTAACCATTGAAGTCACCTGAATTTATTTTTTTATCTGCTTCGTGTAATTGGTACTCCAAAACGAAGTTTGGATCTGTAGATTCGACATCGTTCAATAGAGATTTGTCACGTATGGCTGAAGTTCCAAGAACTTTTTCTATGGCAGGTTTTAAACCAGGGGATTTTTCCAAAATGGATTTCAGAACATCTTTATGCATCGAAGAAGAAATCAGTAGTTCTTTTTTTATGCCTGTCTTGTTCGTAAAGTAACGTGTTTTAAGGAATAGATCGCATTTTGCCATTTCTGCCTGGTAACTATCTAAAAGTCCACGAAGATATTCTGGTTTATCGCGTCTCTCCATCTCTTCCATTTCTGCAAGTCGCAATTCGGCATAATCTAGTGCCGTCTGGCATGCTGTGTCTCCATTAGTATCTAGATAAGTGTCTAAAGCCTCTTTCAATAATTTTAATTTGTATTGTGCTGAATCTGGCAATAGTCCACGTAGTTTTGGCCAGTTTTTAAGAAATCCCGGCGGGATAGTTATAACTTTGGTCCTATTAGTAACGTTCTTGAACTGCTTCGTCCTGTTTGTCATGTTGGTTTCGTTTACAAATGATGATTTTATTTTAACAGTGAAATATGAATCATATGCATCTACTCTTCCTGCACCAGCAGTATTAGCATCATAACTAAGTTTGGTTGCATTTTGTTGGAGCACAGAAAATATATCAGAATATTTGAGGGAACTGTTTGCTTCGAGCATAAGTGCTATCACGCCGGTTACGTGGGGAGTTGCCATACTAGTACCTGAAAAAGTAACGAATCCGTTACCATTGGAAGTGGAAATTATGTAAAGTCCTTGCGCTACAATATCTGGTTTTGTTCTTCCGTCCCCAGTAGGACCTCTAGAACTGAACCATGTGATGGCATCGTTATCATCTACTGCACCAACAGTTATTGCTTTTCTTGAACATCCTGGAGAATCGATAGTACCACTACTCGGACCTTCGTTTCCTGCAGCTACAACTACTACAGTTCCTTTGGAAACTGCGTTATCTACTGCTTGAGACATTGCATCGGTTCCATCACAGGGCACAATATCTGCACCCAGGCTCATACTGATTAAATTTGCACCGTTGGCAGTGGCCCATTCTATCCCTGAAATGACATCGCTTGTGTAACCCCATCCGTACCTATTGAGAACTTTAACATTCATCAAACTGGCTCCAGGCGCCATACCATGATAGGTTGAATCATCACTTGCGATAATACCTGCAACGTGTGTCCCATGGCCATAGTAATCCTCAGTGGAGCCATCGGTAGTAAAATCAACTTCTTTAATGATTCTATTTTCGAACGCAGGATGATGATGAATACCCGTGTCAACCACAGCTATAATTATTCCTTTTCCAGTTACATTTTCCTTCCATACTTTTATTGCCCCTACCTTTTGAGCGCTAATATCAAGAGTAGCATTTGTAACATAATCAGACTGAATCTCTTTTACAAAGTCTTTCTGTGCAATCTTTTCCAGTGTTTTTTTATTTCCTTTTACAGCCGCACCATTAATTAATTTGAAACTGCGTTTTATGTTTGCACCTTCTGATTTCATGAGTGTTTCTACATCTGTAGGCTGCTGGGACTTGTAGATTATTATTGCATTTATTTGTTCATTATCTTTTGCCTTATTTAGATCTTTTTGTAAATCTGCTCTTATGGAACCTGCAAATACCATACTTGCTAGTATCAAAAACGCTAGAAAGACTGTGATGTTTTTAATTCTCATACACACGATTAATCTACTAATATTAAAAAACTATTCGAAACCAAAGACCATTTATCTTTTTCCATACAAAAGTAAATTTACTGATTTTATGTTACGCTTACTTCGCCTCATCAATTGGCGTTCCCATGCCGATTCTACTCTTGAATTCAGAAAAGGCACTAATCTTCTTATGGGACTAATGGGTGCTGGAAAGTCAAGTGTGCTTGACGGAATATGCTATGCATTGTTCGGCACATTTCCTGCAGTAGAACATAGAAAGATGAAACTAGAGGATTTGATAAGACTAAATGAAAATGAATGTAAAGTAGTGCTGGAGATAGCATTTGCCAACGATATTTACAAAATAGAAAGAAAATGTAGTAAAACTAAGAAAGGAGTTGTAAGCGATGCTGAAGTTTACAAAAATAATGCACTAATGGACAAAGGACCTAGCGCAGTTACTAACTACATAGAACACCTACTAAAAGTAGATTACGATCTTTTCACAAGAGCAATATATAGTGAACAAAATAACATAGACTATTTCCTTACTATTGACCCCAGAAGAAGAAAGGAAGAAGTAGACATTCTTCTGGGTTTAAATAAATTCGAGGATGCACGTTCCAATGCAGTATCACTTGCAAACAGATTAAAGTCAAACAGAAAAATACTTGAAACTAAGTTTAGTAGAGAAAGATTGAATGAGTATATGAAATCTAAAAGTGAAAAGGAAGCAAGAAGCACTATATTAGAAAAGGATATTTCTGAACTAAAGAAAGTACTCATTTTAGAAAAAGAAACCGTGGAAAAGTCGGAACAATCGTTAATCCTTTTACGAAATAAAAAACAGGAATTTGATATCCTAAACAAACAAAAGATAGAACTTGAAGGAAACGTTGTACTTCTAAGAAAACAGTTGGATGGAAAAGAAGTAGATGATTTGCCCATTCGGTCAAAATCCGAAGGGCAAAGTTGTGTAAATTCGGGTGCTGAATTGACACATGAAAAGAAACTTGAAGAACTAAAAAATAAAAAAAAGGATTGTGATGAGAAGATAACTGCTATTACAACACAACTACAAACCCTAGAAAATAATTATAGGAATAAAACAAAAGAAGTAACAATTTTAGAAACTAAAATGAAAACAGCAGAAAAGAATCTGCTTGAAATTTCTGCTGCTGAGAAACAACTTGCATTATTGCTAGATAGTAATAGCGTGGAGATAATATACGCTGCACAAAAAAAATGTGAAGCTACCATAGTTAATCAACGCTCGGAGAGTCTAACACTACAAAACAGAATTAAAGAATTAAATGAATTTGATGGAAAGAAAAGTACTGGTGAAGTTTGTCCATTTTGCGGCGGAGCTTTGAGCGAAGAAAAAATAGCACATGCAACAAAAGAAAGAATAATGAAAGTTGAAGAATGTAAAAAACGGATTGCAGAACTGAGCACTTTGCTTAGCACAGAAATAATAAATTCTGATAATTTAGTAAAAAAACTTAAAAACGTTGAAATGATTACTGCAAAACTAATAGCGGTTCGTTCACAGACAGAAGATAAAGAAGTGGTAAAACCAAAACTAGAAGTATCAATAATAGAATTACAGAAAATAATTGAAGTGAAAAATGAAAAGAGTAAGGAACTTGCTACTCTCAATACATCTGTCCAACAACTTGCCGTTTCCCTGAGTGAATATGTTGCATTGATTTCAAAGAAGAAGCAACTAGAAATAACTGAAAAATCTTTGCTAGATGTAATTACCAAGCTTACTACCATAGTTTATGACGAAAAGAGTTACGAAGAAACTAGGAAAAAGAATGAACTACTAAAAGTAACTGTAGAAAAAATGAACGGCAGATTAACCACCATGGAAACCGAGTTCAAATCCATTGGAGAATTACTGATAGCACTGCAAAAAGAGATATTACATCTAACTTCTATGGAAATAGAGATGAAACGTCTCGCTGAGCTAGAAGAGGAGTTCATAATATACAAAAACATTCTTGCTGAAACCCAAACGACATTAAGAACAAACCTTATCGAAGCGATTAATGGTGCTATGAACGAAATATGGCACATATTCTATCCGTATAAGGATTTCAAAGCACTGCGACTCAACGTTACTGATAAAGACTATGAGTTTGAAGTTTTCGACGGAGAATGGAAAGCAATAGAAAGTGTTTGTTCCGGTGGTGAACGTGCATGCGCTGCGCTTACCATGAGAGTTGCATTGGCTATGGTTCTTACCCCTAATCTTAGCTGGCTAATACTTGATGAACCAACGCATAATTTAGACAAGGAAGCTGTGGAGCTACTTTCGCAGACGTTGCAGTTCAAAGTCCCAGAGGTAGTTGAACAAACATTTGTGATTACACACGAAGAAGGGCTGATGGGTAGTGAATTCGCAAGCAGCTACAGATTAAAAAGAGATAAAGAAAATTTTGGGGCTACGGTTGTGGAGAAAGTTTAGAATAACAAATCAATTTATAATTTACCTGGTAAACACGCTAATCCTGCACCAATTGCACCCACAGCTACCCCTGCTGGAAGTGCCAGTGATTTAGACATTGCAACTGCAGCCAATTGATCTGGTACAAAACTTGTGGCAATTAACATGCCACCAACAGCAGCTAAGCCTACCCCGAGATTCTGATAGTTCATTAAACCCATAAATATCAACCTAACACTGCTTTTTCCATGGCAGTTATTATTTTATAGCTATCTCCATTCTTACCTGTTTTTTCCCTGTACCATTCCTCGGAAGGCTTCTCCAGAGCTGAACAGTAAACTGCGGTTGCATGATAAACATCTACAGAAGAGACTATACCAAGATTAAAAAGATAATGAAGCATTTTCTTAAACTCTTCAACTAACAGTGATTTCTTCCTTGAAAGCCTAAGATTCCTCAAATCAGTAAAAAGAAGAGTATTGTTAGTAAATAATATATTGTTAAGTGAGAAATTCTTTATTAGCAAATTCTTGGAATGTAACTCTATGGTTTTTTCAACTAAAAGATCTATGAGACTCTTTCGATGCTGATCATCCAAATGGACTAAATCAATGTTATGAAGATAATTGCCTTTTGAAAGAGATTTGTCGAATGTCCAGCTAGTTTGATCTATTTTTGAAATTACGTAAAAATTTCCGATTAGTGTTTTTGCATATCCTACAATTGATTCTACCGAGCATTTTATCTTTCTAAATGCCGTGCATAATGCAACTGCTACCTCTTTAGTAGTTTTTCTCAGTATGTAAGTAACTGCATTATGCCGTACTACGAACTGATCAGTACCGTCTTTTTCATTGATTCTGTAAAGACTGTCCAGGGTTTCTTTTGAACTAAATTCGATATGTCTTAATTGTATACTGTCACTGGAAACTTTTTCCCATATGTAATCAATCGAAACACTTTCACGATTCACTGATTTTTTAACTGAAGTTGGTATGTCTTTGACAAATTCTGGCAGACTAGCATCCTCAGTTTTAACTAGCTCTTCCGAGATTTTTTTTTCAGCCTCTTCGGCTATGTGAAGTTCTAGGTAATCGGTTTTCATGCTAATTCCCACAAATTATACTAAGTAGCAAACGTATTTTAAACTATGTCACAAGAGTAAAAGTTGCTAAAGGGTGGAGGTTAGATGGTAGAATCGCTTTGAATTTCTAGCTGTTCTGGCTTCTAGCATCTATCCGTAGTTCTAGCATCTAGCGCCGAAGGCAACTGGCCTCTAGCAGCTACTATTGCTGCTCTTCCTCATCAATTTCTACATCAATGATCTTTTTTCTGTTCTTAGGCATCTTTGGTTTTTTGAAACGTTTATAACCAACTACGCCACCTACGACTAATATAATAAGCAAGGTTATGCAACAACACGAACCAGCAACAGGAACAAATAGACTATTGCTGGTTACGGAAGAAATATCAAATCCAGATGAGTTTGTAGCATTTACGTTTACAGTTTGAGAGCTACTGGAATTCTGTTGAGCATTGAGAAGGGCTCTGATTTCATCAGCAGTCAATAGTGCAGAATTATTTTGTATTGGAGGATTTGTAGAACCACTCGAATTATTTTGTGTATTGGAATTACCGTTATTCGAATTACTATTATTATTAGAATTATTTACAACTGGAGGCGGAGGAGCAGGTGGAGCATTACTGGCAACAGTTATATCTATTTGTCCAGTACATTTATTTACTGTAGAACATCTTATGTAATCCCCAGTATCTGCAGTAAGGTATTCAACAATATAAGTAAATGATACCGTACCTGCATCAACAAATAAATTATCCGGAAGTTTTGTCGTCCACTTCTTAGAACCTACTACGGACCCTATGGGGCATTCCACATTGGGTGCGTTAATTTGAGTAGTAGTATCTTTTAGATAAACTTTTGTACGGAAACATCCGGAGTCATCAAAATTATAATTTGTAGTTATATTAATGAGAATGTTAGTTGTGTTTTGTTTGACTGTTTTTGGGGATTCTATACTTGAAACGCTTACGCTTGTGGCGTAGACAAAACCCAAAAGCAACATCAACAAAAAGATAATTTTCTTAGATGACATACTACTGCTACTGGGTTCAGATTAAAAAACCTTTTCGTTAACCAGGCCAAAAACCGAATTTGTGTTCCTCGAATATTGAAAGCGATTCTATATCTTGAATTATATCGCTAAAATGACTCCTAAAATCAATCAAAAATTGCTGATATTTTTGAGGCGATTCTACGTCCACCTCAATTTCGAAATTCCAGTTACCGAGAGTTTTGGTATAATAATAAATATTAGGATGGGACTGACAAAATACAGAAAACTCCTCTTCCTGAGATTTAGAAAAATATCTTACGGTTATCAATGCCTTGAAACGACTATATCCAAACTCTTTTATTGTCGAAAATGTAGTGTACCCCTCAATTACGTTTTTTGTTTCCAGTTTCCTGAGCCTAAATGCTACCGTAGTTGCAGGTTCGTTTATTTTATTACCAATTTCAACTACCGAAGCACGCGCATCATAGGCAATGGCTGATAAGATAGTTTTATCCAATATATCAATTGCTTCAGGAGTCTGAATTACTGATACTTTTTTTATTTTTTCAATTTTATCTAGCCACAGGTATTTTTTACCAAAAGTGTATTGGAATACTCTTGTAGAAATTTGATAGTTTACAATGTGATTCTTATGTCTATCGAGCAACTCGGAAAAGTACTCATTAAACTCGGAGATACTAGGCGCAGTTATTTCTATGGCTAAATCAAATCTGCCACCCAGAGAAGCTACCCAAGTAATAACTGGTTCTTTACTTAGTTCGTCTATCAGCTTAGAATGTTCTTTGGGGTGAAGATTGCTCAGTTTTATGTAAACGATGTAATTGACTAAACCCAGCTTCTCAAAATTTATCTTCGTTAGAAATGAATGGATAACCCCTTCTTTAACCATCTTATTAATTCTGTAATTTATAGTTTCTCTTGAACAATTTAATTGGCTAGCAAGCTCGGTAAGTGTTGCACGAGCATTCTGATCCAGAAGAAAAAGTAATTTCCTATCTGTTGAGTCAAATTTCATAATTAGCATTTATATAATAAAGCTTATAATTATTGTAGTTTTGCTAAAAAAATATAAGAATATTTTAAATATACACTAAAACATCAATTATACATGAGTAACCTTAAACTAAAACTTTTCATTTGCACTTCTATTACACACAAGCTAGGCAAACCAGATGAAATAGCAAAATTACAAGGTTTAGTAGAAACGATTGATCGCACAGCTCAGCAACGAAATGCTGTAACGTGGTGTGCATTCCGAGAAGAAGGATGGAAAGGAGAAGAGACACCAACAGTATACGTTCCGAGAGATTTCGGATGGGCAAAAAAATGTGATGGTGCAATCCTAATTCCAGAGGATTCCTGGGGAGTAAGAATAGAAGAAGGTTGGCTGTCGGCTCTAGAAAAACCAATGCTCAGATTATTTGAAAATGAAGTCGTACATAGAACGGGGATCGAAGAACACTTAGGGATATTAAGTAGAGTATTCGATGGAGTTTTTCATACTACTCAGGATATTGAAGGACATGTCAATGAATTTATCGATTTTTTGGAGGGACTGAAAATATAACTAATCTAGAGACATGACGAAACCTTTCTGTGTCCGATCATCACCGCAAATTAAAAATTTATTATGATTAGGTGTTCCTAGTCTAAGGCTTTTCAAGAACCCCATTTCGTACTGTCCGTTAACGACTAGGATGCCTGCTTCTCTCAATGCTCCGTTTAAATGCGATCCAACGCTGTAAACATGATGGGCAGAACTAACGATTGCAACTGCATTTGAGTAATCTGAAAAACCAAGAGAATGAACTATATCTTCTGGCTCAAGAGCAGTCATGAAAATAACGAATGGCGATCCTTCCTTGTTTACTGGAACAATTGATGCGATATTACTACGTCCATTTATTACTACGAATTTATCTGCTTGAACGATACCTCTTCCAGAGACACTGGTACCAAAATTAATTGAACGATCCAAATTACTACCAGCCCAAAATACTTTTGAGGTCTTTGACACTTCAGGCAACTTAACTTGTTTTGGTGCTATTTCTGCACACTGCAGTACTGCTAAGTCTGGCATCTGATATGCAAGCTCCAGGTAAATTTCCGGGGATCCTGGTGGAAGTTTAGACTGAAAAAAAGCTATGTCAGATTTTAGTTCGGCTATGAATTGTATGGCACGACGGGAATTTACCCAGGAACCTATGGAATCACTTATTGAAATACTGGAAATAAAATTTGAGGTATTTGAACTAATACCACGTGCATTAAGAAGATTAAACATGAGATTACGCTCAGAAAGATGTTCTTCTGAAAGATTACTCAGCAAAGAGGTTGGAGCATCTTGATTATTGGCACCTCCAATGCCAGCACCTATGGCAACAAAAGTATCAGCACCGGTAAAACCCACAATAGCATTCGTATGAAAAATTGTAGAATAATGAGGCATCACAGCATATTGAATAACTGGCATCACCAGAACCCCTGGATACTCTTCCATTGGCAGACCAACTCTTCTCTTAAATGCAGTTACATCTTTTGAAAATTCCGAAGCTAGAATAAGCTTAACTATTTTAACTGCAGCCTCTCCTTTTTTCCTATCATATACCAATGCGAAATCACTGTGCCAGAGCCCTACACCAGCAGCAGTACATTCGTCTGACCTTACTGCAACATCCAGACCACGAAATGGAGCAAGTGCATCTTTTATGGCAGCATGTTCTGATTTTGTAAATTCCGTACGCATTATCGCTTTTTTTGACTCAGGATTCCCATGTGCTGCCCCA
>JAUSHJ010000061.1 GCA_030648615.1 Microcaldota archaeon
TCTGCTAAAATAACTACTCTTTTGCTATCAACCTCAACCTTTTGAGGATCAATAAATAGACCTACGTTATCTCTCCCTACTGCCACTTCGGGTATACATGAAGCAGGAAACACCCATTCCCTTCCAGAAGTATCTTTGACAGAATCAACTACATCTTTTCCTTTAGCAAATTGACCATCTTTTGCAGGGTAAACTAGAACTTCCCTTGCCCAGGCAGCATAAACTCGCCTTACTTCTTGATATCTATCTGACCTAACAAGATAATCATCATGAAGAACATTGCTTGCTAATCGTGTACCTTTTTCTGCTGCAATTTCTCTGGCTCTTAAATATGGAGCATTTCCTAAATCAATAATTCTTTTTTGAACTTGAATGAGTGCCATAGTGAGTCACATACTAATAACCACCAATGTCTTTAAAAACCCATCTTTTAACACAGATTATTATTTCTCCATCTCTTCTCCTTAGAAATATCAATTATTGACTAGCCGTTTCAAGCGGTGCATTGCTTCTCAATTGTCTTTTTGGCAACGAATGCGATGTAGCTATTGGGACATTCACACTGGCAGTTTCTCTTACCACTCCCAGACAACACCAGAATGCTGTACCTAAGGAAACTAACTGAAGACTACCGCCGAAGGTATTACGCTCCAGAAGGCCAATGGCCGCAGAATCAGAAATCCAACTAAATGTATTCACATCTCCAACGGCTTCAAACAAACCGTCAGTCCTGTCGTTAATCTTGAACCTACGTTTTTGACCATTCAACCTTAATAGCACTTCATCAGCTTCTCCCATTTCTTCGTCATTACGGATTGATTTTCCTGTTTTTGCATTAGATAACGATAACAAAGGCGTACCATCTGGAGTAAATCCATGATCCGACAATACCATGGTATCAACAAGATCAGCATCCCTCTTACCTGGTCTTACAATAACAGTTTTCACGGTTCCTGCATATTGAGATTGGGATTCTACAGTAGTTCCAAGTGGCTTACCTTTAGCTCCAACCACACCAACAGTACCGGTGTACCATGGACGAACATCATAAATTCTATCTGAAATAGGTTTTAATCTACCTTGACTATTTCTCCCAAAGAATAATTCATTAAAAGATGAATTTGATATTATTCGTTTGCCTAACATGTTACTTCGATGAATTGCTTCGAGATAAGTTTGCTTATTAACTACCTCAACTTTTCTACAGTCAACTTGAACAGAACCCATAAATACACCTCAAATTGAGATTTTTCTTAGTAATTATATTTATAAAGTAAACTATTTAAAAACCCATCTTTTGACACAAAACTTCAGAAAATATCTAATGAGAGTAAAATCATCCAAGAAGCCCCTTAATTTTATCCAGAGAATTATTTTTCAATAATGATCTGCTCTCATCATCAAAGTTATCCTCCATTATCTGAAGAATCTCATCTTTGTAAAGATCAAGACCGGAATCCTTGAGGAAACTATTCACTTTTTCAGAATCAACTTTAAGTTGCGATAATGAAACAATGTCGTAGACATCTTTCCAGAGCTTGGATTTGTAATAATCAAAATCAAGACCAGTCTTAAGATTAATGTTTCTTCCAAGAACAGCACCTAATTTGTAAACTATAAGAAGTTCTATGGTTGGTATGTAAATCATCGTCTTACCGACTTTATGTTTATTGCTGTGCTTAACTGCCCAGCTCCATGGCAGACGAGCTTTCTTACCATCAAAAATAATTGTTCTGTTGGAAGATACTGCATCAACTATTATCTCAACATCTCCCAACTTAGTTTTTACTGGTTTTACAAATTCCTTATCAAAGAAACTTCTTGATCGTTCAACATAGCCATGAGAACGAAAATAATCGAAAAGAGTTACGTGCTTAGTTTTATCTCCCATGAATACTACGTCGATATCCTTTGAGCCTAAACCCTTGGTATAGAAATAGACTGCCCAACCACCAACGATTATTGAGTAGTTACCAATCTTTTCATTATACCAGAGTGCAAACTCTTCTAATTCTTTCAGACTAGGGTCAGTTATTATTTCAGAATAAAGTTCTTTCATTCAGACCCACTCCTTTTTGACTAATCTTTCTGCAGCATAAGCCTTATTAGAGCAGAACAAATCAATTATCGTTCTTGTTTTATCTGTTAATAGCTTTCCGTCCTTCTTTACAGAATCCTTACTACTTAAGTCTTCTTTGTAAAATTCTATACGCGTATATCCTTTAGGCAGGTTTTTTATTTCTTTAATCAAATTCTTATCCTCCGAATAAACTCGAATGGCAGGATCTCGGAAATAAGCATCATAATAAGATAATGCAGTAGTGAGGCAGAGCGTACCCTTTCCTTTCAGCATTTCAAGAGCTTCCTCATGACTTAGATCCACATCAAATGTTTCGTAGGGTTTCATTTTCCTATATACTGGAAACAAATTGAATATTGCAGCAGGAGAAATCAGTTCGTAGTGTCCTGTTCTTTTTGCCACGTAGCCTCTGGAAACGAGCCAATTGACTACTTTATTGACTAAACTGAACGTAAGGTCCCCTTTCTTGCTTATCTCGTATTGCGTAAACTTTTTCATATCAAGAACCATCTTGATTATTCTGTAGGTTTTTTTGCTGGTTATCTTCATATATATCACTTTTTAGTGATATTATCTATGAATAGTGATATATTTAAATGTTTTGATTCTTAGGTTTTAAAGGTCAGATCAGTCTTTAAGTATTATGAATTGTCCTACGAGACAAATATCTCGAACATAGTTCTCGATGAACTTAATAATAATTAAGAATAAATAGATCAAAAATTGGAGATCTAATCCTTCTCCATATCAAAAATCAATGACTTAAGCTTATTTTTGACAAACAGTGGATTCCGCAGTTCTAGATTAGATATTACTTATGAGCTACTAGTCACAAACTAACGGAATCCTCTGGATGTGAATCCTATCAATCTTCACAGCAACTCCTTTATCCTTCGTTAAATCCTCAAAATTAAGCTGTACTATACCTATACCGATAAACATTCCACTTTTAGTAAACAGAGAAACGTAGTCACCTTTCTTAGTTTCTGGAAACTTTTCTATGCCCACGGCCATGAGCTGAGCCCCAGTTAAAAGAGATTTTACTGCACTCTCCCTTACAATTAATTTAGGATAATCTATGAACTCCTCTGGCGTATGCAACATTTTCTTAATCAGAGAATCATCATTCTTTTCTTTGTAAAGCCAGAGTGCATCTATGAAATCATGAATTGTTACTGCCTGATCTTCTGTGATAGTGCCAACAGCAATTCTTCTTAGCTCTTCCATTCTTGCTCCGCCGCATTGCTTACCAATATCTTCACAGAGAGTTCTGATGTAAGTTCCAGCATCAACTTTAGTCTCAAATAAAACAAGTCTAGGATTTTCCTTGCTCTGCTCAAGAAATTTCAAATAATAAATAGTTCTCTTTCTTTTAACTTTTTTTACCGCACTTATCTTAGGGGGAGTTTGAGTTATCTCTCCGGTAAATTTCTCGAAAAGTTTTTTAACATCTGCTTCGCCTTGAATATTCCTGAATTTTATTATGCCAACATAGGTCTTGTCTTTCTTTGCAATATGCTGAAGTAATTTTGTGGCTCTACCTAAAGCAACAGGCACGACACCTGAAACATCAGGATCCAGTGTGCCAGCATGGCCTGCTCTGTTCGAACCGGAAAGTTTTTTTACCCAGGTAGTAATTTCGTGATTAATTATTTTAGGCGGTTTATTTAGAATTATTACTGAATTGGATAAAATAGTTTCAATGGACATTTGATAAACCTATTTGTAAGTAGTTTCTGATTTTAGTTCGACTCTATTGTTTAAAGCATCTTCTAAGTCTTTTTTGTGTTCTTCAAATTCTTTAGCAGATAGTTTTTCTGTTGAAATTATTTTTTCCATTTCCATCCACCCATAATTTATAATAAATAATTGATAGTATTCTAAACTCTCTAATCTCATTTTGGAGTTCCTAATTTATAACACACCTCAAAAAGAATTAATTCCTAGTTCCCAAGAATTTTTCATATTCTTTATGATCTCCGATAAAATAAAAACGCCTTATTTTGGAAGTTTCTTCAGAAGTAAATAAAACTCGGTACTGACCGATTTCATCTACGAAATAATCCAAACCGTGTTTTTCGTGCCTAAAACTTACCGTTGGAAAATTCTCGTATTTCTCTAGTCTCTTTTTGAATCGTAATTGAATATCTGGAGGAACACTCCGAAAATATTTTTTCCAGTCATTTTCGAATTCCAGTACGTACATTTGACCGACTCATCTGCCAAATTCGGCTAAAAACTCTTCTTTAGAAAAAGTTTTTCTTTTGCCTTCTCGTACTTCCTGATCCAACTTTCTGAGCTTTTCTATCGCTCGTTTATCTGTTAGAGGTTTTACGTTTAATTCCTCATGAATTTCCTCTTCGATATGGCTGACTATGTCGCGGCATTTCAATAATCGTTCATATTCTTCTTTAGATATTTGAACATATTCCATTAATTTCACCTAATAGTTATAGCTCCTTTGATATTTTTAAAATAGATAGTTATGACAACATACGACTTATTTTTAGCTTCTTGATTATCTCTTCAACTATTTCTTCCGGTGTTGAATTTTCATTCTTAACGATGAGATCAAATTTCTTCCTGTCGAAAATGTCTATATTATAAACATCCAGGTAACGTTTCCTGTTTCCGTTGTCTCTTTCTGTTACATGTTTTAGTGCTTCTTTTTCAGACATACTGTCCCGTTTGGCAATTCTCTTTGCACGAGTAGCTAAAGATACGTCCAGATAAACTCTAAAATCAGCATCAAGAATCCAAGGTGCTAGCCAGGTAGTCACAATGCAATTGCCTTTTGCTGCTTGTTCCTTGAGAAGTTCGTCAAACTTTCTATCGATGCTATGATCGTTCTCTGCCTTTTTCTGAAATTGCATTAGTGAAATTCCTTCTTTCTTTGCCAGATCCTTAAAAGTAGGAGAAACTACAGAATAACCAAGTTTCTTGGCTAATAATTCACCGATAGTATTTTTCCCGCTTCCGGTTAAACCTGAAACAGTGATAATCATTTAACTACCTTTTTTAGGTTCAGTTTTTTTAGATTTATCTAATTTGCCCATGACCCAGGATACGACAAAACCAAACAGGAATGAGAATATGATAAACCACCAATAAGCCTCGTATATTACTACATCACCCACAGGAATTGGAACTGCAAACATGGTTCCTGAATCTAAAACGGCAGTAACATTTCCTTTAACTGAAGATGTTGCATAAACTTTCGCTTCATCTCCTAGCTCGTAGTTGGTTTTATCTGTAGAAATAGAAAACGATGGTGCTTTCTTACCTAGAAAACCGTCAAGAAAACCTATTCCTGTTTCTCTATGATAGACACGATTGCTATCGCTATTACTAAATGAGAAATAGCTAGAATTTTGTATTAACGAATTATCTCCAGTAGTAATCTTTCCATCAACGTTCCATATACCATAATTTGAACCATTTAAAGTAATACAACCACTGTAGATTAGATCATTTGCGAATTTATCACAACCTAATCCGTTGTCGCTTAGCTGTAAAATAAAATCATCTTTCGTAGTAGGATCTAATGTATTAATTACAAAGGTAAATGCAAAGAATACCAATAATATAGGTATGAAACTTTTGAACTGACCCATCATCATGCCATTCATTTTTGGAAATAACTCCATCTGCTGCTTCATTGATTCGTCCATTTTCTTCTGATCTTTATTTTCTGAAGCTCGTTTATACTCGTCACCTAGACGTTTAGATTCTGCTTGTAGAACTTGCATTTCTTTCTGATTACCTACTTTCATTTGAACAACTCGAACTACAAAAGAGTATATCATAGAGACTACTGTAACAAAAATTAAAAAAAAAGTATAATCCATAGGTTTGTTTCACCGAAAACGTTTATATACGTACGCCTGAAAAAAAATCGAAAAAATAGAAAAAAGAAAAAAATTGCCCCTAAGGACAACTATTACATGTCCAGGAATTCCTGAGGTGTTGGTGGATCTGGCTTATCGCCTTGTCTTTCCCTAACCAGCCTTACGGTCTTTGAAAGCAATTCTCTAGGCATCGAATAGTAACCAGCATATTCCTGATACCATATTGCTCTTCCTTGAGTTGCACCTCTAAGCTCGTTAGAGAACCCAAACATGTCTGCAACTGGCAGTAACGTAGTAATGGAAGTATTCTCTCCTTCCTGTTGCATATCAAGCAACTGACCACGTCTACCGTTAGTCATGTTAATTACTGCACCTGCATAATCCTGCAAAGTATTGATAAGAACTTTCTGTTTTGGTTCTTTCAATGTTGTACCTGCAATAAGCATTGCTGCATAGATCGGTCTCTTGACAGTAGGAATCATCTGTGCTGGACCTCTATGTATATTGTCTTCGTGCAACCCGATATCAGTTATAGTTACCTTAATGCCAGTTACCTTTTGCTTAGCTAATGGTCCTTTATCCATTGCCTCTCGGAAACCTTGAATCAAAAGTTCTTCAACTTCGTTCAGGTACTGAATACCTTTTGTACCATTTATAAGAATATTTCTTCCATAAATATCGAAGATACTTCTTGCTTCAGCTCGATCCATCCCAAGCTCAACTAACTTTTCCCAAACTTCCCTTGCTTTTGGCTTTGCTGTGATTATTTCACCAGCATCTATTGCTGCCAAAATATTTTCTGGAAGAGGTTCTACAACTACCTTCACCTTATTGTGCTTGTTTGGAGATTTACCTTCTATTGGTCCTGCTTTGCCATAGAGAGTTTCTCTGTAAACAACTAGAGGTGGTGAAGTTACAATATTTACTCTTTTTTCATTCTTAATTTTATATTCTATAATTTCAAGATGTAATTCACCATTACCACTCAACAAATGTTCACCAGTTTCCTGGTTAAGTTCGACCTTGATAGATGGATCTTCCTTTGAGAGACTTCTCAATGCTTCGATTAATTTTGGAAGATCTTTGTGATCCTTTGCCTCGATACTCTTGGTAATAACAGGTTCACTGTAGTGCTTAATCTGCTCAAATGGTTCTATTATATCAGTACTAACAGTTTCACCTACGTAAAGATCTTTTAAACCAACTAACGCGCCAATATTTCCTGCAATAACTCTTTCTGCCGAAACTCTATCCTGACCCATGAATACGCCAACTTGCTGAACTTTGCCATAAATCTTCTTGGATGCTAAATACAGTTGAGTTCCTTTTTCAGCAGTACCTGAAAATAATCTTACTACTCCGACTTCTCCAGCATGTTCATCATACACTATACCAAAAATAACTCCAACAACTTTTGCCTTAGAATCGCATTGGAGCATCATCTTTCCTTCTTCACTGGTCAAATCACCGTTTTTCCAAAGAGTCGGAATTCTGTATTTCTGTGCAAACTGAGGATTTGGAAGATGAGTAACTATCATTTCCAAAAGAACTTCATCCAATGGACTCTTATCTACGAGAAACTTATGGTCTTCTGAAACACATTTATCATAGATATCTTTGAAGGTGATATTGAACTTCCTCATCGATTTTATGGACAATGCCCATTTGTTATAAGCAGTACCGAATGCAACGTTACCTTTTGTTACATCTATAATCCATTCTTCCTTCTTGTCTGCAGGTGCATTATTTTCAATAATCTTGTTAACTTGACCAATGATTTTGAGAAATCTTTGTTGCATCTGCTCTGAAGATAATTTTAATTCGTTGATTAAACGATCAATCTTATTGATGAAAAGAATTGGTTTTGCTCTCTCTTTCAATGCCTGTCTTAGGTTTGTTTCTGTCTGTGGCATTACACCTTCTACGCTATCTATTACCAGGCATACTCCGTCTACGGCACGCATTGCTCTTGTTACGTGGAAACCGAAATCTACGTGACCAGGAGTGTCAATCAAATTGATGAGATAATCTTTTCCTTCAAACAAAAAACCTAAAGAAATATTTGCTGACTTAATTGTTATTCCTCTTGCCTGCTCTTGTTCATCAAAGTCCATGACACGTTGCTGACCTGCAAGCTCTTTGCTAATTAAACCTGCTCTTGCTACTAGAGAATCAGTTAAGGTAGTTTTACCATGATCTACGTGAGCAATAATTGCTACGTTTCTAATGTTAACTACATTATCCATCAATTTCTGTACTTCGTCAACTACAAATTCTTTTCTTGCCATTTTTAATTCACCTGAGTTTAAATAGAAAATTAATTCTCTATTAATTAGACTAATCCGAAAATTCGGTATAACTTTGTTAACTGAAAGGATTTTTAAGGGTTTTTATAATGTTAACGTTAGAATTTTGTTAGTGCATCTGCAATATCCGATAATGCAGATGTCTTTTGAGCTGATCGTATCTCTGAAAAAATTCGATCTAAAAGATCTCTTCTGGTCAATTCGTAATAAAGTGTTCCATCTTTGCGCTCCAACGCACTCGGCTTAGTTATGTTATAATGTTTACAAAACGCTTTTGCGAATTTTTCTACCTGATCGTTTTCCATTCCCTTCCAGTTCCTCGATCGTTTTGAATCAAGAGGTATTACGAATGTTTCTCCGGCTAGTTCAATTCGAATAGATTTTGAATAGCCAAAAACTACATTCACAAGATTTCTTCTTCTAAGTTCTAAATATACTGCTACGTTCCTTCTCTTTAACTCTGATTTTTTAGTTATTCCGTTATGTATACAATAACTTTTAGCAAATCTAATCAATAAATCATCATCTACCATGTCCCAAGCTATTCGTTTACCATCTTTATGGAGTGGAATAGTAAATTTTTCCTTGTCTAGAACTTGCTCCGTATATTTTCTAGGAAATACTTGATCTAACAATCCACGATTTTTCAAACTAACCCATAAACCTGGTTCTTTATTAGCTAGATCTCCTGAAGTGTATCCCTTTACTTCACAATATAGTTTAGCAAAATCTCTCAGTTCATTTAAATCCATATTTTTCCATGATCTTGATCTTTTACCATCATGTGGAATCCTAAAAACTCTTCCTCTTATTTCAATATCCTCATGTTCTGCATATGGAAAAACTTGTGCAATCAATTTACGTTTTCTTAGTACATGATGTGCTCCACTCAGCTTTCTTTCTAATATACTCTTTTTACTAATTCTATTTACTTCGCAATAAGAATTAACAAATTCTACTAATTTGTCATCGGACATCGCATCCCAATTTCTTTTTCCAGTTATATCAAGTGGAATAAAGAATGAGTTATCACCTAAAACTACTTCTCTATGAATTTGAACACGATATACTTTCTTTACAATTCCTTTACCCCTTACAACTACTTCTAAACCACCATATTTTTTTCTTAGGTCAGTAATACTTCCACCGCTTTCTTTATGTGCTCTTACTAGATCTTCTAAGATAGCATCACTCATTGCTAACCAGTTCTTATTTCCTTTTAAATCAATAGGAATGGAAAATGTTTTACCTCCAACTAGGAGCACTTCCCGCTTTTTAAATTGACCAAATACCTGATTTACCAAATCTCGTTTTGTTAATGTAAGATATAATGAATTATCTGACTTTTCAAGTTGACTTCTCTTGACGATTTTATGTTCGTTACAATATGCTTTGGTAAACGCTACTAATTCATCATCAGACATTGCCTGCAAGTTTCTAAGTTTACCTTTCATTGGAATCTCAAAAGTTTGCCCAGCTAAAGTGACGACCTGAATATTAGGTTTACTTATTCCTTCAGCTAACGGAATTTTTGGGCCAGCTACTGTTAACGTATGACTAGGAGCAACGTAGATTCGTCGTCTCATGAGTTACGACCTCCGAAATTCAAGAGTGCATTTCCTAGGTCTACTAGGGCGGATGCTTCCTGGTCTGCTCTGATGTCTGAGAATACGCGATCCGTGAGGTTTCTTCTTTGAAGTATCGCGGCTAGTCCAGAATCCTCATTCGAACCATTTTGTAATTCTCCAGATTTAGTTATTCCTTTTTCTGCACAATATGCTTTGGCATAATCAACTATTTTATCATTAGACATTGCTTTCCAATTTCTTTTTTGTTTATTATCAAGAGGAATTTTAAACGTCCTACCTTGTAAGACTACTTCTTCAAAGTCTTTTCTTTCGAATATTTGACTTATCAATTTTCTTGTATGAAGTTGGAACCGTAGTCCTTGATCGCTATCTTTACCTTTTCCCAATTGAGATATTTTAGTTATTCCTTTTTCTGCACAATAAGCTCTAGCATATTCGACTATTTGAGCATCAGTCATCACTTTCCAGTTTCTTCTTCCTCCAGCATTCAATGGAAGCTTGAATGGTTTGTTATCTAATACTACTTCATCAAATTGTTTCCTTTCAAATACTTTATCCACGAGATGTCTTCTTCGAAGAACATGATTCAATCCGCTATTTTTATTTGAACCTATTCCTAATTCAGATATTTTTGTTATTCCTTTTTCTGCACAATATGCTTTTGCAAATTCTAAAATTTCTTCATTTGACATAACTTGCCAGTTTCTTCTTCCGTATTTATCTAAAGGAATTTTGAATGATCTGTCACCCACAGTTACGTCATCATAATCTTTTCTTTGGAATAACTTGTTCACAAGTTTTCTTTTTTGAAGTTGAGAGTATAATCCGCTATCCCTATCTGGACCTCTGACTAATTCACTGGATTTTTTTATTCTTTTTTCCCTACAATAAGCTTTGGCAAATTCTATGATTTCAGCATCACTCATTTTAGACCAGTTCCTATCTCCATATCCATTTAATGAAATCCTAAACTCCTTACCATCTAAAACTTCGATCTTGAATCTGCGTTCAGATATTCCTTCAGTTAAAGGAGCAACAGAATTTCTTGGTAGAACAGAGGTAGTTCTGGAAGTTCTAGTGTATCTCATTTGTTAGAACCTCCGAATGATTCTAATGCATCGACAAGTCCTGCAAGTGCTTCAGTTTCTTGATTTACTCTAATATCTGAGGAAACTGAATCTAGAAGTTTTCTTCTTTGAAGTTGAATGTATAAACCAATGTCCCTATTTGAGCCTCTAAATAAATCACTAACCTTGATTATTCCTTTATCTGCA
>JAUSHJ010000003.1 GCA_030648615.1 Microcaldota archaeon
TACCTCGCCGCTTAATTGGCGGCTTGCATGAATGGCGTAACGACTTTCCCACTGTCCCTACTTAGGACCTAGTGAAATCACCGCCCGGTGAAGACGCCGGGGACTTCCAGAGGGAATTTGACCTAATTGATTTTTTTACTAATTAGCGTCAGCCCTAAACGAAGACTCCATGGAGCTTTACTATAGCCTGATGTTGTGATAGCGAGTCTACTACCAAGAGTAAGTGGGAGCGGTTATGTTGCAACTCCTGGGTTGCAAATACGCGAAAGTGTTACACCACTTAGTAGATTTGTTATCGCTTACTCGAAAGAGGACAGCGTTTGGTGGATAGTTTGGCTGGGGCGGTACGCCCTCGAAAAAGAAACAAGGGCGCCCAATGCTCTGCTCATTCCGGTCAGAAATCGGAAGTAGAGGGTTAACAACAAATGCAGGGCTGACTGTGTCGCTAAAAGCGTGGGACGCAGAGACGAAAGTCGGGTGTAACGAACCTTGAAACCTTTTTGATGAGGGTTCAAGCTGTCAGACAAGCTACCCTGGAGGTAACAGGCTCGTCGCGGGTGAGAGTACACTAAACGTGTATCTTAAGGTGCTTCGGCATTCCCAATTGTTCGAATGTTTTCGAACAATGGGCGCATTGTCGTGAAAACGACAATTGCGTTAGGATCTAGAAATCGCAAGATTTCTGGAAAATTCTCACTCTGTGATCGACCTTTTCAATAAAACTCTCTAAATTGCGGATCGCATCACTGCGGTTCGTCTAATTAATGTTTTAAAATTTGAACAGTTCGCTGTTCGGATGAAAAGGATAGATATTAGGTCACAGATTGGTAGCCTTCGGGCTACCGGAATTAAGGGACTCATGCTTTGCATGACCCTGACGTTTATATAAATCGACCCCGCGGTTTGGTACATCGCTGTCGGCTTGGGATATCCTGGTCGTGTAGGAGCGACCAAGGGTTGGGTTGTTCATCCATTAAAATCCCACATGAGCTGGGTTCAGTACGTCGCGAGACAGTACGGTAGTATCTCCTGGAAGTGTTGATCCTTGAGAGCAAGATTCCCTGAGTACGAGAGGAACGGGGAATCGGAGCCACTGGTATACCGGTTGTAATTGCACTGCCGGGCAGCTACGCTCCATGTTGATAAGATCTGAAAGCATCTAAGATCGAAGCAACTCTTAAAACTAGGGATCAAAGTCCGCCTATAGTAGATAGGTTTGATAGAATCAGGGTGTAAGCAGTAAGCTCACGCGAGCTGTTCAGCCTGTGATTACTAAAGGAATATCTTGAATTAATTTTCAAGCGTATCTTGAAATTTTTAAATTTCATTTCAAGGGATCGTGTCCAAAAGACACGGGATCTTGATATTGATACACTTCTAGTCCGTTTACGGTTTTTGATATCTCTTGTCATTATTTCTTCACAATATCAAAGAGAGATGTGATATTTGGGTTGTTCGAAAGAGCGCCCAGTATTACGTAATTAATGTTTTGTCGGCGGTCGCATAAAGAGACCTGCAACGAACACGCATGATCTGAAATTTTTTTTTATTTTAAATTGTCAGTTGGCACAATTAGTTTGTGACAACTAGCGTAAGCTTTAAGGTGTTATTAATGAATCGACTACTGCGTGCTCTTCATCCAAGTTCTTTACATCGAGGAAATCAGCATCTTTCATTTTCTCCAGATAGGCGTTTCTCCCATGATCACTCTATCAGAAGAGATGCAGAAGATATTTTTGGAACACATAATCTAACGTGCGTAAGTGGCAGAAAACTCGGATTGGCTAAGGGAATTACCTACGTTGTAGCAGCAAATGGAAGAAAACTAGAACATCCAGTGCCGTTGGATTTTGCAAGGATGCCGTTGCTCTAATTGTTTGTCTATTTTATTTCTGTCCCAGAATTAATAATATCTCTCGAATTAACTTTCTTTCAGTTAGTATCATCTCTGGATCATGTGTCCTGTATCTTACTGAGAGTGTTCTGTCTGTCAGAGTATTTTTTCCTTCAATTCTTTCAATCACTGCCAATTCAAGGGGACTAAGTTCCAATCTTGTCATTATATTTCCAAGTTTTCCCGTTTCTTGTAATTCAACTATTAATCCTTTGAGATTCCAAAACCCGCTTTCAAGATAAAACTCTAGTTTTCCGAATAATTCTACTTCTTTTTGTCTTACTCTTTCACGAGTCACTTTATGTCCACCTATTGAAAAATCTTCCATTTCTGATACTTCCTCTAGAGTCTTTACTTTATCAGTTAATACTCTCTCTTTCAATAATATCTTTTCTCTATTGTTAATTTTGTCTGCTATGGCAATCATCTTTTCTTCTCCTAATTTTCTTACGATTGCTCTAATTCTTCTAAGTATCTCGTGTTTTCCTAGACTCTCTTCTAATATTACATTCACACTACTTGCTATCAATGCAACTCCATATGATTTATTAAGTTCGTATTTATCTCGTATGCTCTTAGTTTTACTCTTGTAAGTACCATCACGTATTGCCTCTGTAACTTCTTTCTCAGGATTAGTCATGAGTAATAAATATTCTTCTAGAACTCCATCTGCAATTCTTGCAAAAATAACATTTTCTATTTTTTTCTGCATTTTGCCTTTGTTTGGATAAATAGAGTTAATTATTCCGCGTTCTCTAGCTACCACTTTTAACGCTTGGTTTTTCACGTGCAATTCAGATAGTGAAATTGCCTCAATATTTTTTATAGCTTTTAAAAGTTCATCATCGCTCATTTTTCTATATTTTAGTTCAAGATGATATGATGATTTTCTTCCTAGAAGTTTGTTTTCTATTTTTCTGACCGTAAGACTTATAGTTACGCGTTTTATGCCGGTTTCTTCAGCAACTTTAGATATTCCTTTTCTTTCTTCTGGCAGAATATATTGCTCAAGTACTTTTCTTTCAGTAGAATTAAGTTTTGCTTTAGCTTCTATTTCTTCAAGTGTTTCTCCTTGTGATAATCTGCCATTAACTATTTCTCGTACTCTTGCTATGCATTTTCCTTTAACTATTCTTCCTAATCCTTTCCGAATTTCCCCAGTCGTTTCCCATCTTTTTAGTTTTTTCAGGAGTTGATAAATAGAATTTTCATGTTTTAGTTCAAGTGCTCTGACAACTTCCATTAAAGACAAGATAGGGTTAGTTTCTATTAATTCAATTATTTTTTTATCACGTAATGATAATTGCATAAGTAAACGTTCATATTTTCCTTCTTCCCTTGCTTTTTTTATTGTGCTTTGTATGTCTAGGACGGTTTTGCTTTTGGGTCGTATTCTTTCTGCTGGTTCTACCAGAGGTTTTATACGCATTGGTCTATTCACAAATTGTGGGTCGGATATTTTGCTGTTTGCAGCGACTCCAATTTGTGAAGTTGTGACCGATCTTCGGTCACATTGATTTCCAGCAGTAACTACTGGGATTTGTCTGCCTCTAGTTTTAATTGGTTTAAGCATGTTTAGCAACTTCTTCGAGTTTTTTTAATAGTCTAGATTCTACCTGTCTTGCACCTTCCCTAGTTTTTCCTAATATACCTGCAACAATTACCATTCTTTCAGGTTTATCTGTCAAGCCGAGTTTATCAAGAACCAGTAATTCATCATTTGTTAATTCTCTTCCTATTTCACTTATTTTTTTTATTCCAAGTTTTCTTATCGTTGCTCGTAACTTCCTTGTTTGGCTAATTCTATGATTGTCATTTATGATCTTAATCAGTTTTTGTACTATTCTTTTGAATTCACTATCCCCGATACCATGTTTTTCTTTCGTGCTTTTTATTTTTTCTTCATCATTAGCTTTTACTGCATGCAGCACTTCACATTCCAAAGGTTCCAAAATTTCCAATATCTTTTTTCTTTTTATATCACTCGTCTTAGCAATTGATTCTCTAAGCTCAGCTTGTCTGTCTGGTAATCTGCTTGGCAAAACGCTATCCAGAACGCCTCTTTCCAATGCAACTCTGCACAATATAGTATTGCAGTTTCCCAGTTCGTTTCTGTTTTTTGCACCAGTTTCTCTTACTGCGCTCCTAAGTTGTTCTTTACTCATATTATAGTATTTTCTTTTTAGATGATAGAGTGGATCTCTCCCCAATAATTTATTCTCTATTCTCACTAAACAAAGATTTACTGTTACATATTTCCTTCTAATTCTTTCTGCAACTTCCGACAGCTTCATCGGCTCGTCTTGCATGATGTAAGTATCTACAATTTTTATTTCGGTTTCGTTTAACTTAGCAGTTGTCTTGATCTCTTCAAGCGTCTCTCCCCTTTCTATTCTTGCATCTATTATTTCTCGTATCTTCTGCCTTTTTGACATCTTAATTTCAGTTCTTTCTACTCTTGCTATAGGTTCAACCTCTTCTCTAAATCTCAAGCTCGCTGTTCTATTGGAAGTAACTTCAGTTTTTTTTATTCGTATCGATCTCATAAATTTTCACATAAATTTATTCTCCAATTTTTCGTTATCGAAAAATGAATTGACGCGTGACGCCGCGTCAAATATCCCAATTTTTCCAGTAGGAAAAATGGGCATCTTGTTGATTAGATCAACAAGCTTGTGACACGAAGTGTCGTGTCAATGGTCCACAAATCGAATCGATTTGTTGGTCTCGGAAACAACTGTTTCCTCGATCTCATATCATTCACTGGTTTCCTGGACATATACTTTTAGTTTTTTCAACAGATCCCTTTCTACCTGTCTTATTCTTTCCCTGGTTACGTGAAATGCTCGAGCTACATCTGCGCCAAAATCTTTTTCGTTACCCAGTGCAATTTCATTTAGAATAGCAATCTCTTTTTCATCGAGTTCTTTTCTTATTTTGGCCATCTGCTCCTCGTCTAGTTTTCTTACAATCGCACGCAGTTCTCTGTGCTGTTTGAATCTCCTCTCTTCGTTCACATCTCTCAATGTCTTTATCATTAACCGGTGCAAGGCAGAGTTACCTCCCTCAAGGGCATATTTAGTCTTTATTTTATCCTTTTCCTCATTATATCTTCCAGTACGAATAGCATTTACCAGTTCTATTTCAGAAGCATTCAGAAGTAGTAATACCTCTTCTAATCTGCCTTCAATTTCTCTAGCTTTGATGGCTTCACCGAGTTTTTTTATCCATGGTGGCAGTTCTGGCGGACAAATTTTATTTAAAATACCACGTTCATTCGCGATAGTACACATCCAAGAATTCTTTTTTCGTAGTGCATTTCTGGAAGCGTTGCTTCCGAGCTCGGCGAAGGCATTACGAACTGCCATTTCCAGTTCATCATCTTGCATAGCATCAAATCTTCTTCTATGCGCTTCTGACGGGTTAGTTGGTTTTTCACTATCTTTCTTGTTTCTGGGGACTTCCGCAAGTGGTTCTGCAAGCGGAGGTCTTTCGTTAGCTGTAAATTCTATTTCCCTGAGTTTTTTTCCATTGCCTTTCTTCTCTTGCATACTTCTTTCCCTAAGTATCTCTCGCATACGCAGTAATCTTGCTTGTTTTGGATTTAGTTCAGTCATTGCTAACTCCCATGTACCATTGTTATAATTTTGAATATTCTTCTACTATATACTACAAATCGCAACATTTTAAACATCGTTGTAATGCGAAATCCGCCATCAAGTTTATAATATCTAACTCAGAAACAGATTTAGTTTTTTAATTAAAATTTCTAGCTAAGAAACTAACTTTTTGGAGAGTGGGATTTATGAAAAACGTTCTATGGTTCGAAGAAATTAGTAAGAAAAGTTTGGCAGAAGCAGGAGGAAAAGGCGCAAATCTAGGTGAAATGACAAGTGCCGGTTTCCCAGTACCACCAGGTTTCGTTGCAACCAGCGGAGCATACTTCAAACATCTTGATGCAAATAATCTTCGTGGTCCTATAGGTGCAGTTCTCAATGGTTTAGACGTTAATGATAATGATAAATTAAATGAAGCGAGCGAAAAGATCCAAAAGTTAATTATGGATGGCAGAATGCCAGAAGAAATTAGAAACGATCTTGTTAATTATTACAAAAAAGTTTGTGAACGCGCGCAGAGAGAAGTTTACGTAGCAGTAAGATCAAGTGCAACGGCAGAAGATTTGCCCGGCGCTAGCTTCGCAGGACAGCAATCTACGTATCTCAATATAAAAGGTTCAGACAACGTAGTGGAATCAGTAAAAATGTGCTGGGCATCACTATTCGAACCACGTGCAATCTATTACAGAGTGCAAAACAATTTCGAACACATGAAAGTTGGCTTGGCAGCAGTAGTCCAGATGATGGTTCAGAGTGAAAAGTCAGGTGTCATATTCACGGTAGATCCACTTTATCAAGACCCTAATCTCATGAGTATAGAGACTGGGTATGGTTTAGGTGAAACTGTTGTAAGCGGTCAGATTACTCCAGATACCTATCGTATAGATAAGTCGTTAATGACCATTGTCGACAAATCAATTTCCAAGCAAACCTGGATGTTGACAAAAATCGGAGACAAAAATCAGAGAGTAGAAATAAAAGATGAAATGCAGGGTAAGCAAAAAATACAAGATAGCGAAGTAATTGATTTAGCAAGAATTGCCTCGAAAATTGAACACCACTATCAATTCCCTCAAGATATTGAATATGCCATAGAAAAAGGTAATATTTACATCGTGCAGTCAAGGCCAATAACTACTCTAAATAAAGATAAGGAAAAGATCGAATTTAAGCCAGTTGGTTCAGTTACGACCTCAGCGATTCCGGAGCAGAAAACTAGTACAACTAGTACTGTAGCTAATTTCTCCGAAGCTAAAATTTTAGCTAAGGGACTTGGTTCTTCACCCGGAATTGGTATTGGAAAAGTAAGAATACTTAATTCTTCAAAGGAAATGAAAATTATGGAACGCGGAGATATATTGGTTACAGATATGACTACTCCAGATTTTGTTCCAGCAATGAAAAAATCTGCAGCAATAGTAACTAATACTGGAGGAATGACTTCTCATGCTGCAATCGTTTCTCGTGAATTAGGGATTCCGTGTGTAGTTGGTACTGGAAATGCAACTCAAGTTCTCAAAACTGGTGTCGATGTCACAGTAGACGGTACGCACGGTGTAATTTACGAAGGTATCGTAGCAAGTGCTCAGAAAGAGCAAGGAGAAAAGAAAGATTCATCTATGTTTGCTGGTGAATCTGCACCAATAACTGGCACTAAGATCTACGTTAATCTTGCAGAAGTGGAGCTTGCAGAAAAAGTTTCTAAACTTCCTGTTGACGGAGTGGGATTGCTCAGAGCAGAATTTATGATTGCAGATATTGGTCACCACCCAAGATGGATGCTTGAGAATGGCAAAGGCCAAGAGTTTATTGATAAACTTGCTGAAAACCTGAGGAGATTTGCAGCTGCATTCTATCCGAGACCAGTTGTCTATCGTGCAACTGATTTCAAAACTAACGAATACAGAAACTTAGAAGGCGGAGAAAAATATGAGCCACAGGAAGCTAATCCGATGATGGGCTACCGAGGCGCTGCAAGATATATTCAAGAGCCAGAATTATTCAAGATGGAACTTGAAGCTATAAAGAAAGTAAGAGAAGTTTTTGGGCTTAGAAATATCTGGGTGATGATTCCATTCGTTAGAAGAGTCGGTGAGCTCAAGGCGATAAAAGAGATAATGCATTCTGCAGGTCTTTATAGAACAAGAGATTTCAAGCTCTGGATAATGGTAGAAGTTCCAAGCACTGTCATGCTTATCGATCAATTCTGTGAAGTAGGTATAGATGGTGTGAGCGTTGGTACGAACGATTTGACACAATTAATGCTTGGTATTGATCGTGACAATGCTACTTTAGCCAAAGGTTTCGATGAAAGAAACGAAGCTATTTTGCGTGCATTGAAACGTGTGATTACTGTTTGTAATGAATACGGGGTAACAAGCTCTCTCTGTGGTCAGGCACCATCTGTCTATCCGGAATTTGCAGAAAAACTTGTTGATTTCGGAATAACAAGCATGTCTGTTAATCCCGATGCTGTGGAAAGGACTAGAAAAATAGTTAACAGTGCAGAGAAGAGAATAATGCTAAGGAGATTGGCAATGTTAACTGCTAACCTGCAGAAGGGCAAGGACGAAGTAAGTACTAGTCTTGAGTATGACGATTAACCATTTCATCATTTATCTTTTTTTTAATTTTTTTCTTTATATTTTTTCTTCTTTTATTTTGTTTTAGTTTTCTATTTTTTAATTTTTTCTTTATTTTAATCTCATTTTTATTTCTTTTCTATTATACTTAGTTGCTATATGTTGTGCCAAATAAGTAATTTCCAGAGAATTTCATTCTCTGTATCCCAAAACGTTGCGCGTTTCAGGATGGCACAACTATACAAAACCATCAGAGGTAAAACTTCGGATGGTCGATTGGGAAATTAAGTTGGTTTTGTATATGGCTAGTTTAAAATGCAAAAGATTATTTCCTGGAGAAACCATAGGCACAGTAATTCGCAGACAGCACGACATTTTTGTTTCTACTTTTAGGCGGAAAGAAGAATATCATGCATTAAGTAATGAGGAAAGAGAAAGGTTATTAGATGCCTATTTAGGGGTAGAAGCACCAGAAGAAGAAAAAACAAGAGCCAAGAATTTATTTACTTTTTATGCCCGATCTTATTCTGTTGATGCATCAGGTATGCCAAAAGTAATTTTTGATGAAAAACAGACTGACCAAGAAGAACGTGAAGTTAAATTAATAGATAATGCATTTAAACATTTTTTAGCTAATCCAAATGATTTTAGGAATGCACAGATTCTCTGGCAGTATGCATTATTTGCAGGGGTTGCAAGTATCTACGATCCAGTAATTGACAATCGTTGGATCATCAATCCTCTTCTTGGATTTGACCCTGCAGGTAAACTATGGGCTACCGGGGATTTCTGGGAAGGGAGGAGACTTTACAGGTTTGATCCTGATCCAAAAATGCTTGCGGACGTGTCTACTCATTTTAGTAGTTTTGCAATTATTGACGATAAATATGTTCTGGTTGGCACAAGATCTGATTTTGTGCAGGCAGGAGACAATCCAATATCTACAGGTTTATGGATAGTTAATATGGAAACTGGAGAACGTTTTAATATTCTTCCATTTCCAGTAATTCCAAACGTGTATAAAATAATTCCAAAAGGAGATAAGAAATTCTTAATCCATACGAGCTTAGGTGTACTAAGAATGCAGTTCAATGGTGAAACAGTCTCTCCAGATTCAGTGGTGTTTGAACAATTTTCTCTTCCATCAGAACTAAGTGCAATTTCACATCTAGATTTTTCGATTCATCATGACAACACATGCAGAACTATATGGGCAATTCACGAAAACCTGGTTGGGTATTTCGACGGAGAGACGTGGAATTTTGCAGAACTATCTTCTTCATTCGATTCAGTTTTTACTGCGTTTACAAAAGCATATCTGATTTCAAAAGGAGACAACGAATCGACTCTTCTTGAAGTGCCTTCCGGAAGTCTAATTGGTGCTGTAAGGACTGGGAAAGTTGAAATAGAATTGGAACATTTAGCTACTAAGTAGACTATTAAGCAGATGCATTTGTCCAGTAAGTGCAAGTATGATTACAAATACGCCCATAGCTAGGATTATCCAGCAAACTAAATCTTTTAGTGATGGAAGTTTACCAATATGTTTTAGTGCAATAGTAGTTCTGGGTTGTTTTTTCATTGAGACATCACTTTGAGATGTTGAACCTCGTTCAACAGATGTGCTTGAAAAGCACACGGATATTTGTCCGTAAGGACAATTCATTGACTTCTAGTTATCGCTAGTAGTTTTTAATTCTAATGTAAATTTTATTGATGTTAAAAAATTTATTTTTTATCCTATCTCTTCTACCAATGGCATGAACCAGTATTCCCCTTTTCTTTTTATTTTTCTTGCTATACTCAGAGCAAGTTCCCTGTTTTTCTCACCGATATAAGTAATTTCAGGTTTTCCAAGACCGAAAGCTTTTACAGTAACTGTTAACGCAGTAGCTCCACTACTGTCAGTTAGTTTTATTTCTCCATATGCATCTGGTTGAGTTAATGCTACTGCTTCTTGTAATGATGGCTCTGTCATTCCGGTTGTAAATGCGAGAGCAGATGGGGTTCCTTTTGGCCAATATATCTCCTGTTTTAATTGCATTCCACTAGGAGTTTTAGTTTTTACTATTTTTGCTGCAGTTTCTACTCTAGTAGCCAGATAAAATGATTTCAAACTCACACAATCACCATTAATCTATATGTTCTCTTGACATTTCTTCTATTTTAGGATTAGCTAATCCAGCTTTTTTTAAATCTACTGCTAATTGCGTAGCTAATGGTCGTTGTGCTTCAGTTCGTGGCATGACTTTTGTTTTTGGGAACACTCTGCCATTCAATCTCACAACCATAACTGTTGCACCATTTTGTCTAACTCGTATGTCATTATAGGGGGAGTTAAGTAAACCGGTACCTAATCGTCTATCAATTTCAACTAATGCAGTTGGAAATTTTCTTGCAATAATTGCCTTTGCCATTTCTGTTCTTACTGTTAGGCTGCTCATCTAGACACCTCCCAATTTTATCGTGTGCGGCTTATTATGAGAACTTAAACACACCTATTCTATACACAAACATTTAAATTGTCATATCGAGAGTAGTAATATGTAATATGAGTTAGTGATATTAATATGATTTGCCCATTCGGCCACCACAGCCTAAAGGTTGTGGTTTCATTAAGGCCGAAGGGCAAAGTTGTGTAAATTCGGCACTTCCTCCCAAGGTTAAAACCATGAGTTTCCGTGCCGAATTGACACATGAGAATACT
>JAUSHJ010000069.1 GCA_030648615.1 Microcaldota archaeon
AGACGGATTTGGAAAGGGCGTAGTTGAACTTGCTGAAACCGACAAAAATATTTGGGTGCTTACTGCAGATGTTTCTGAAAGTACCAGAACACACTGGTTCGCAGAAAAATTCAAAGATAGATTTGTAGAAATGGGAGTTTCGGAACAAAACATGGCAGGGGTTGCGGCAGGCATAGCTGCCTGCGGGAAAAAAGTATTTCTTTCAGCCTATGCAGTTTTTTCTCCTGGAAGAAATTTTGACCAGATAAGAGTTTCTATTTGCTATAATGGATTAGATGTAGTCATACATGGATCACATGCTGGACTTAATGTAGGTGAAGATGGAGCAACTCACCAGGCACTTGAAGACATTGCCATGATGAGAGTATTGCCTAATATGATTGTTGAGGTACCCTGTGATGCAGAACAGGCAAAGAAGGCAGTCCATGCATTGGCAAAAATTAAGGATAGTGCAGGTTATCTGAGAACTACCAGAGATAAGGGCGCAGTATTTACCACTCCCGAAACACCATTTGAAATAGGCAAGGCTAATGTTTACAGAGAAGGAAAAGATGTTGCAATTATTGCCTGCGGGCTTATGGTTTATGAATCACTAAAAGCTGCGGAAGAATTAGCTAAAGAAGGGATAAGCTGTGCAGTAATTGATTGCCATACAATCAAACCCATTGATAGGAAAACTATTGCAGAATGGGCAAAGAAAACTGGTTTGATTGTTACAGTAGAAGAACACCAGATAGATGGTGGCATGGGTTCTGCTGTTTGCGAAGTTATTGGAGAGGATTCACCTTGTTTGGTAAAGAGACATGGAATTTACAATACGTTTGGTGAGACTGGTGGGTCGAAGGAACTTCTGCACAAGTATAAGCTTGATGCTGATGGGATTAAGGACGTTGTGAAGGAAGCAATGAAGTTGAAGAAGTGAATGGATGACTGGTTTATATGAAGGATTTGGCTCCTGAAATTTATAGACAAAGACTACTTATAGAGGCGAAATACGATTGCGAAGTGGACAAACAAAAAATTCTGGATTACTTTAACGGAATCGCGAAAGAGCTAGACACCAAGATTTATGGTGAACCAACAGTGCATTCTACCGATGGAACTGGCAAATATATCAACCAAGGATATGACGCATTCGCTCCACTAATTGATTCCGGAATTTCAGTTTACATCTGGACAAATGCAAAATTCCTTTCTGTACTGATTTACACTTGCAAGAAGTTTGAACCTAAGAAAGCTTTAGTATTCACGAAGAAGTTTTTTAATATAAAAGAAATAGAAACGATAGAATTTTAATCAACGAAAAGTCTCCGCCAGTTTTACGTATTCTTCCATTAATTTCTTTGCCTTATCCTGAGTTTTAGCCTCGGCAAACACTCTTACATAATTCTCAGTACCACTTGCTCTTACAATTACCCAGGAATCATCAAAATTAATTCTAACTCCATCGATGTCAATAAAATTAAATTTATTTTTTTTCGCGTAATCTAGAATCGATCGAACAATTTTCATCTTTTGCTCATCGTTCGCCGCAATCTTCGTTTTCTCATTGAAATATTGAGGTATCTCTTTCAAAATAACGCTCAGCTTTTTTCCGCTTTCTGCCAGTAGTTCGATCATTTTTGCAGCAGTAAGGAAACCGTCCTTAGCAAGACTAACTTCTGGCCATATTACCCCTCCGACTTCTTCACCTGCAATAACTGCATTTCGTTCAAGCAGTTCCTGGCAAAGATAAGGTGCGCCAATTTTAGTATAATAAGTTTTCATACCGAATTTAGTTGCTATGTCCTCCGCTGCCTTGCTCGTTGCAACCGTTGTAACTACTGAACCTTTTTTTGTTTTTAACGCAAATAGCACAGAAAGAGCGAAAACTTTATCTCCAACAATGAATTCTCCCTTGTCATCTATAAGAACAATTCTATCTCCATCTCCATCCCATGCCATACCTAAGTCAGCATTGTTCAATTTGACAGAATCGATAAGCTGCACTAGAGAATCTTTGGTAGGCTCACTTCCTCTACCAGGGAAATGACCATCAATGGTTGAGTTAAGAGAAATAACTGAACATCCCAATTCTTGCAAAAGCTTTGGAGCAATAAGCGAAGCCATGGCATTTCCGCAGTCTATGATAACTTTTGGTGCACGTTTACGAGTTTTTGCAACATCAACTGAAGCAAGAATCGCAGCAGTATGATCAACAGTTGCACTGAAATAGGACTCAACAGAAGAAACTTTATCCCAACTTACTGTCTTTATTTTGTCAAGCATTATTTCTATCTTCTCTCCTTCTTCTCTAGATATTGCAATGCCATTCCCATCAACAACTTTTAGAGCGTTCCATTCCGGTGGGTTATGAGATGCAGTTATTACAATTAGTCCATCTGCTGAAAGTTTTTTTACCATGAATTCTGCTGTGGGCGAACTGACCATCCCCAAATCAATAACTTTGCAACCTACGCTCTGTAAACCTGAAAAAACAGCGTACTTAAGACAATCTCCAGTAAGGCGACCATCTCGACCTACCAGAACGGTTGTCGCGAAGCGACCGAGGACAGTGTCCAAGGAACTTGTCAATGGGACAAGCTGACCTGCGACAGTGCCACGATTAAGATAGATACCAATTGCCTGGGCTAACTTCATTGTAAGCAACGGGTTTAACTCTTCGAATTTACCTCGAACACCATTTGTACCGAAATATTTGGACATAGTAGATTTACCTTGAAAGAATGTTTTGATAAAGATTCAATATTCTTTTGGAAATGTTACTCCAGAGATAATTTTTAACTGTTCTTAACCCGTTTTTAGCGAGTTTTGATCTAAGAGATTTGTTTTCCATCAGTTTAATTATAGCTTCAGTAATTTGCTGTGATTCAGAAGTATTTACTACTAACCCATTATAATTATTTTTTACTATTTCTGATGGCCCAGTATATTTATGTACAATAACTGGAAGATTTTTACTCATGGCTTCTAGCACAACTATACCAAATGTTTCTCTTTCACTAGGTAACACAAAACAGGTACTTTTTTCATAATATTCAGTTATTATCTCTCTTGTAGGACGAATAATAATTTTTACATTATCTAATCTATGCTTAAAGATAAATTCACGCATTTGTTTTTCTAAGACACCCCAGCCAATTAAAACTAATTTGTATTTTTCTCGCAATGGAACATAAGCATTCAGCAAACCAAATATATTTTTATATTTATTAAATTCCCCGACGTACAATATTATTGGTTCCCGAGTTCTTTTCTTTGGGAGTTTTGCCAGGTCATCATCTATACCATTTGGAATGACCTCTGAAGAAATACCGTGATGTTTTAGCAATTCCTGCAGATATTTACTAATTGTAATTGTCTTGACATTCCTTTTTAGATTCAAAAGAACCAAACTATCAATCAAAAGATTCTTTAGCAATACACTTTTATCTTCATATTTTATATCAGCTAAACTATGTATGGTGACGACAACCGGAATTTTAAAAAGAGATGAAAATGCACAATATGTTCCCTGCAAATGGACTAGGTCATAGTGCTTATTAACATAACCAATGTTCTTCAGAATTTTCTTAATTTTTAAAAAAATATGGTCACGATCATCTATGTGATGAAGTTCTTTTGAATCCGGCATCAGTGCAGGATCGGTAAAATAATCTGCATTAACTCCGTTTTTTCTCAGCCATTTAACCAGATTGTGGGAATGATTGTAAACGCCACCATATTTTTTTACTGGTCCAAAGACTGCAACTCGTAACTTCATTAACTAAAGCACCTCAATTTACTTATCTAGATATATATTATACTAGAATACTTACAAACATATATTCTTATATATTATAATTGGGGAAACTATTTATATGAAAATCCTCACAATAACAACTGACTTCCCCTATAAAAGCGAAGATGGAACAATAACCCAGGGGGGAGGCGGAAGTTGTGTCGCTCAGCTGGTCAGAGGACTTGACAGAAAAGGAATCAAAGTATCAGTAGTAACTAGGGAAGAAAAAAACCTGAAGAAAGAACTTCTGGATATTCCGATACATCGAACAAAATTCATCTATCTTGGATTCAGGGAAAGCAAGATAACTCATTCTATTTTTGCATTGCCAAGCGCAATGAATATTGTAAAAAAAGAAAATCCAGATATAATCCATTCCCATAACCCTGCAGCAGCATTGGTAGGCATAGCATGTGCAAAGGTGTTCAACAAACCACATGTACTAACAATGCATGGACCGTGGAGCAGTGTACGACTTCAAAATCTAACCAGAATAATTGCAAGGAAAATAGAATCATTTGTACTCAAAAATTCCACAGTAACAACTTGTGATTCTAATGCACTTGTAGAAGAGATGAAACGACTACATGGTGTAAAAACAATTGGAATACAAAATGCAGTTGATAGTGAACTATTCACTCCGATGACTAAAAAAATAGCAAGAAAAAAAATCAATATTAATTTCGATGGACAGTTGATACTTTTTACTGGCAGATTTGTAGTAGAGAAAGGATTGGATACTTTACTGGATGCGGCCGCAATAGTATTAAGCAAAGAAAAAAATGTGAAATTCCTACTCATAGGCGGTGGTTTCAACGAATCAATCGTGAGTAATTGGCTTGAGAAAAACCCAGAGTATTCCAAAAATATATTAGTGATACCATTCCTAAAACATGAGATGATGAATCCAGCTTATAGAGCTGCAGATGTTTTTGTATTACCTTCGGTAGCCGAGGGACTTAGCCGTTCACTCATGGAAGCTATGATTTGTTCTGTCCCCTGTGTAGCAACTGAAGTTGGAGGCAATGTTGAATTGCTTTCAAATGATCGTGGAATACTTGTTCCTGTAAGAAACAGTGAGAAACTTGCTGTGGCAATAACCAAGGTAATAGATGACAATGAATTTGCAAAACGACTGGTTAGAAATGCAAAAATGTTTGCCATGGAAAATCTAACTGTAGAAAGAAGGATAAACTCTTTCATCAAGATATATAAACTAATTTTAAACAAAGTGAATTGATATGTGCGGTATATGTGGTATTTTCGGTGATTATTCCAAGGGTCAGATAGTAAAAATGACTGATTCCCTAGTCCACAGGGGCCCTGACAGTGACGGTTACTTTTATGATAAAAATATCGCACTGGGTTTTAGAAGATTGAGCATAATAGATCTAAAAACTGGAAATCAGCCGATATACAATGAAGACGAAACCGTTGCAATAGTATTCAATGGAGAAATATACAATTACAAGGAATTAAGGTTGAAGCTAGAGGCTAGGGGACATAGATTCACAACAAACACTGATACGGAAACAATTGTACATGCATATGAAGAATTCGGAGAAAAAGAATTTGCTAATATGCTCAATGGAATGTTTGCCTTTGCAATATACGATTCTAACAAGAAAAAATTAATACTTGCAAGAGATAGGGTTGGTATCAAACCATTATATTATGCCTTAGTGGGCAAAGACCTTGTTTTTGGTTCTGAAATAAAAGCAGTACTCGCAGCAAATATGATGAAAGCTGAGGTAGACTTTGATGGATTTTCATCTTACATGCTTTTTGGTACTTCTTTTGGAGACAGAACTTTAGTAAGAGGAGTAAAAAGATTATTACCTGGACATATGCTAACTTATGATGCTGATGGAGTGGAAATAAGGAAATTTGCAAAACCAGGTAAAATACCTGAAATAAATCCTGCATCACTAAGAAAAATCCTGGAAGAATCGGTAAAATCCCAGATGGTAGCAGATGTTCCAGTTGGTGCATTTCTCTCTGGAGGACTAGATTCCAGCGCAGTTACAGCGCTCATGAAAAGATCCAATGATAACTTAAAAACATTTAACATAGGTTTCGGAAGAGAAGACGATGAATCCCGGTATGCAAAAGCAGTTGCAGAACACATAGGTACAGATCACCACGAAGTTATTTTGAACGACAGTGAAGTACCAAAATTACTAGAAGAATTTATTTATTATTATGATGATTTAAACTGGGATGCTGCCGCTCTGCCATTATACAGACTTTCTAAATATGCTAAAAAATATGTTACCGTAGTTCTGGCAGGTGAAGGGGGAGATGAACTTTTCGGTGGCTATAATAGATACAAATTCTTCTCCAATTATTTTTCAATGATTCCGAACAGTATTAGAATGAAATTTTATGAACACTTCCTCAAGATGTCTAAAAAATCCTGGAGAAACAATTCAATAAAAAAACCATCACACTACGGAGAGCATATAGTGAACAGTTACTTTTCCAATGGAATTTCGCTTAAAAACGTTCTTGAATTCGAAGTTGAGCAGACTTTACCTAATCAATTATTAGTGAAGGCAGATAGAGCCACTATGGCAGCCTCACTGGAAGGAAGAGTGCCACTACTCGACAATAGGATGTTGGATTTTGCAATGGCTACACCAGATAATATGAAACTTAAAGGACTTGAAGGAAAATATATACTCCGTCTTGCAGTGAAAGACCTACTACCAAAAATAACTGTGAAAAGAGCAAAACAAGGATTCGGAGCATCACCACATAAATGGTTTGAGAAAAAAGAGTTCATGGATTTCGCAGTATCATATCTTGACGATCCCCATGTAAAACTACCATACTATGATAATCAGTTCTGGAAACAATTAACTGATTTGAAGGGGATAGGTACTGATAAAAAGAAGAAAGGCAACACTCTCTGGATGATGCTTTGCTTTGAAATGTGGTATAGGAAATTCATCGAGGATTAAAAAATTTTATTGACCTGGAGCAAGTATACCTTCAACAAGTTTATTCGCTTTTTTATAAGAATCTAGATTACCTATGTCAAGCCAGTACGCAGGTTTACAAAAATAAGCTGCAAGATCACCTTCAACTGCAAGTGATGGGAATAAACGTTCTTCCACTCTTTCACGTTTTACACGAAGTTTCGAATATGCAGACTTTTCTAAGACATAGTAACCTGCATTGGCAAGATTTGATGGCGCATCCTCTCTTTTGGGTTTTTCTATAAAACTACTAACTAAATTATTCTCAACTTTAGCTATGCCAAAACGTTCAACATCTTCGTTTGGAACAGAAAATAATGCAACAGTTGCAGATTTTTTCATTTTTCTATGAAATGCAAGCATTTCATTAACATCTATTTTTGATACAATATCACCGTAGGCTACGACTACTGATTCGTCTATAGATTTGTCTTCCAATATAGTTTTAAGATCTCCACCAGTTTCCCAACCTAGAGTTTCCACAGTCTCTAGTTTAACTCCATAATCAACATGGGAGAAATACTCCTCTATAATCTTGCTTTGGTATTTTACGCCAACATAAATTTTTTTAATATCTTTGCAGGCACAAAGATTATCTATTACGTATTCTACTACTGGTTTTCCACCTACAGGAAGTAATGGTTTTGGAATTGCATAGGTAAGAGGACGAAGACGCGTTCCTTTTCCAGCTGCAAGTATTATCCCGATCATGCTAAATCACTTTTAAACCATTCAATAGTTTTCTTTAGACCATCATTTAACTTAATCTTTGGTTCCCAGTCAAGAATTTTTTTTATCTTGGATATGTCCGGTTTCCTTTTCTTAGGATCATCTTGAGGAAATGGTTTTGAAACTAGTTTTGTGTCAGTTTTGCATATTGTAGAGATTATGGTGGCAAGTTTTTTCACAGTAAGTTCTTCTGGATTACCAACATTGAATACATCGAATTTAATATCTGAAAATGCAAGTTTAGTAAATGCATCCACCATATCACTTACGTAACAGAAGCTTCTTGTCTGACTACCATCACCATGAATAGTTATATCCTGATTTTTCAAAACTTGAGTTATGAAATTAGGTATAACACGACCGTCATTTTTACGCATTCTCTCTCCATAGGTATTGAATATCCGTGCAAGTATGATTTCAGTACCAAATTTATGATGGTAATTATAACAGATTGTTTCTGCAAATCTTTTTGATTCGTCATAACATGCCCTAGGACCAAGAGTATTTACATTACCAAAATAACTCTCTTTTTGTGGATGTTCGAGCGGATCGCCATAAGTTTCAGAAGTTGATGCGTGAATTACACGTGCATTGTGTTTTTTTGCATTTTCAAGAACGTTTTTCACACCAAATGAATTGGTTTCTAATATATCCAGTGGAATTTTTGGAAAATCCGCAGGAGATGCTGGAGATGCCATATTAAAAATAATATCACATTTTATATCGAATGGAGTTCGTATATCCTGTTTTAGGAACTGAACATTGAGGCCATCAACATTGCTTTTCTTGCCAGTTATCAGATTATCCATACATATTACATCATGCTGGTCACAGAGAGAACGGCAGAGATTTGATCCTATGAAACCTGCGCCACCAGTTATTAGGATTTTCATATAATTACTCACCTGTCATTGCGTCTGCTGTCGCGACCGAGAAGTTCGTAAGAACTCCCAATTATTCGAAACGTCGAACAACACGATTGTCCGGCGTACCGGACAATGTGCGTATTGTCGCGCTCGACAATTGCGTGGGCATATTGTTGCTCTGAGCAACAATTATGTCGAGAGATTTGCTCGTTAGAGCAAACTGAAGCGACTTGTAACAATTACCAGCATACTCCTTCATAATTATCTCGGCTTTTGCCATTTAAAACCTTCCTACCATCGAAGACAATCTTTTCATAATAAAGTGATTCTTTTTTGAATTCTTTCCATTCAGTAAGAATAAATATGATCTTATTAACTGAAAGTGCTGCTTCCAATGTGGATGAAAAATTAATCTTATTATTAAATATTTTTTTTGCGTTTTCCATTGCAATGGGATCGTAGGCAGTTACCAATGCACCTTCACTGAGCAGAACATTTATTACCAATATACTTGGAGCTTCTCGCATGTCATCGCTATCAGGCTTAAACGCAAGACCTAAAACTGTAATTTTCTTTCCTTCCAACGAACCAAGTTTCTTTTTTGCTAGTTCAACAATTTTATGCGGCTGACAATCGTTAGTTTCATTAACTGATTTGAGTATTTTAGGTTCTATATTATTATTTTTTGCAGTGTGAATGAGAGAGTTGAGGTCTTTTTTGAAACAACTCCCGCCGTAGCCAATGCCAGCATTTAGGAATAATCGCCCTATTCTTTTATCCATACCTACAGCATTCATGATTTCGTAAACATCAAGACCGAGAGGTTTGCAGATATTGCCAATTTCATTCGCAAAGCTTATTTTTGTCGCAAGAAATGCATTACTTGTATATTTTATCATTTCTGCAGTACGTAGATCTACATGTATAATAGGAGTTTTGAAAGATTTGTAAAGAGAAAGAACACTTTCGTATGATTTTTTATCAATGGAACCTATGACAGTACGATCTGGGTTCATAAAATCTTCTAACGCTCTGCCTTCAGGCAGAAACTCAGGATTCATTGCAATTCCAAAATCCTTGCCACATGATTTTCCGCTTTCTTGTTCAATTATAGAAATTAGAGACTCGGTAGTTTTTGGAGGAACTGTACTTTTTACTACAATAACTGAATAAGTATTTTTTTGTTTTAATGCAGTGGCAATGTCTTTTGCTGCTGATTTTATATATTTAAGATCTGTACTCCCATCTGGTAATGAAGGAGTACCTACACAGATAAAAATCAGGTCAGAAATCTGAATGGCTTTATTAATATCAGTTGTTGCACTTAGATTTTTACCTATGTGTTTTTTCAGTAAAGCATCGAGTCCGGGTTCATAAATTGGAGATTTTCCACTGTTTATAAGTTCAACTTTTTTCTTATTAATATCTACGCAAATAACTTTATTGCCAAACTCTGCAAAGCAAGCACCAGTAACTACGCCAACATAACCAACACCTACTATAGAAATATTCATAGATACCACCAATACAACAAATTATACACCTATTTCTTGGAAATTAAATGATTTTCCAGTGCGACATATTCTAGCCCAGAATTTTCAAAAACATGAATTGCGTCTTCAGAATCCAGAACGAGTGGGTAACCGTGAAGATTGAACGAAGTATTAAGCACTCCGCCTATTCCTGTTTCTCTCTCGAATTCCTTGAGTATTCTGTAATATCTTGGATTCCAGTCCTTTTCTAAAATCTGAGGTCTGCAAGTTTTATCAGCTTGATGTACAGCAGCAACTAGTTCCTTCTGAGCTAATTTCGTAGAATGGAATGCCATTATCATATATGGTGCAGATATTTTCTTTTCGTTCTCGATGTAGTCATTTTCACGTTCTTTAAGTATCGTAGGAGCAAATGGCATCCAGAAATCCCGCATTTTTATCTGATCATTAACCCTGTAGAACGTTTCCAGAGTAGACGGATTTCCAAGTATTGCACGATTACCAAGACTTCTGGCTCCCCATTCACATCTCCCTGCAACCCTTGCAACTATCTTACCCTTTGCCAAAAGACTAGCGATTTCACCTTCTATATCATCGTAAAAATCTATTTTGTATTTTCTTTTCAGGTCTTTTTTCTTTATAAATTCCCCCACTGTTTCATTAGAATATGCTGGACCTAGGTAAACATCTTTAATACGTCTTGTACTTTTTCCAGGTTTGGAAAAATGATTTATATAAACATAATAACATGCTCCAAATGGATTAGATTCGTCACCGCAACTTGGAAAAGGTCTCACGTTTTTTACCTGATCTAGTTCTGCAAGTTTCATATTGAGTTTAACGTTCATGAAGACTCCTCCACCAAGGTAGAGGTCATTTTCGTCAAGTTTTTCTATGGCTGCGTTTACCCATTTAATAGTCATAGTTTCCGTAAGATGTTGTACTGCTGCAGCAACATTATCAAATCGTTCACCTACAGCGTATTGTCTAAGATGGATTATGAAGCGATTTAGAGGAAATTTTGAGGTAAATTCTAGAGACTTTTCGTCAACGTTTATTACAGGTTCGAACACGCGTTTATAAGTATCCATAAAGTAATTTTTGGCATATGGTGCAAGACCCATAACCTTGTATTCATGCTCAAGAGCTTTCATTCCGAGAAAAGTTGTAGTTTGACTATAGATATAACCTAGAGAGTTATACCAAGGAGTAGTTGATATTCGTTTTAATTCGTTACCACCAAGGTTAACAGTGGCACAGTGCTCATCACCTTCACCATCCAGAGTAAGCACAAGACCCTCGGATTCACCATCACGAAGTCCATAATAAGCAGAATAAGCATGGCAAGTATGATGATCTACAAAAAATATTTTTTCAGATGGAATAGCATAACTGTCAAAAAGCTTTTTTTTCAACAATTCTCTGCCTTGTTTAGAAGTTTTTTGTCTTTTTTGCATTGCCAATGGATAGAATAATTTTCTGAGATTGGAATGATTATAATCTATATGACGCCAGATTTCCGTTGGTAATGGTATACGATTATTAAATTTGTTAGACTTACCTTCAGACTCTTTTTGAAATATATTTGGTAGGATGTCAGTACCGCCAATGGCAACTGCATCAAGTTGCTGCGAGGTTAATCCGTGTGCGTTCAATATCCAATCGATAGCAGGTTTTGGGAAACTTCCGGAATTTTTTATCTTATCGAAACGCTCCTGCTGTACAGCTGCAATTATTGTTCCGTCTTGCATAAGACAGACTGAATTGTTGTGACCAATGTGCATTCCAAGTATTAAAACCATAATCATCCCTAAGAATATATTTGTCCAATAACTATCTAAGATATAGATTCATCGTAAATTCTTTTTAGCTTATCTTTCCAAACTTTTGGGCTAAATTTGCCTTCCGTAGTTTCTTTTATGGCGTTTTCAGAGCATCTCTTTCTAAATTTTGTATCAACAATCATACGCTCCATGGCTGCTGCAATAGAACTTATGTAATACTCTGGCGGATGTGTGCATGCCTCTCTTCGCTTTTTTACTAATTCCATATTAGTTGGATAGATATACTCTCCCTTTTTACCAAAACAGGAGTAATATGCGTCCACCAACAAACCAGTCCCCTCATTGTCAACTATTTCCGGTCTTGAAAAACTATTGTCTGAAATAACTGGTAAACCATAGGAAAATGCTTCTGGAATTACGAAACCGAATGTATCATAATGAGTTGGTAAAACAAAAACATGTGATTTTTCATAAAGTTTCTGGACTTCGGAGTATGGCAGAGGAGAATAAATTTTTATTTTGTTATTGTTAGAATATTTATGTTTTATTTCATCTGGAACATTGGAAACCATAACTAGTTCGACATCATATTTAGAACTAATTTTATCAAACGCAGCTAGGGTTTCTGGTCCGCCTTTCTCAAAAAAAATGCCTGCTACAAAAAGAAAACGAATTTTGTCATTATTTCTTGTAGCTAGGATAGTTTTAATTTCCTTGGGGGGGGTAACAACCGGGTAAAGTACTTCCATCTTCTGTGCGATTTCTTCAGAATCAACAAAATTAAGCAAACTCATTTTAGCTGCATTCGACCAGGCAAGCAACTTCTTGAGTTTTTTATTTTCTAAAATTTTACACAAATTACGAACAAATTTTGGATTTGAATATGCAACCTGATTATATCCTGCAAAAACAGCTGCATGCTCAAAATCCATGACATATGGCAACTCGCTATAAAGCAAAGATTGTGTGCTGTGTATTAGATCATAGCCAGTTATCTTGAACTTTCTCACTTTAGGAATCCCAAGAAGAACATGGAGATAATTATAGTGAGGAGATAATTTAGAAAAAATAGATTTCATAAAAGTATTAGATGAGCCAGGCACTGCTAGATATTCTTGCTTATCATATTGAAAACCGTCTGGTACATTTTCCAGCATATGCCTGTGAGCATTATGTATATTTGTCGAAGCATAGAGAAAAACTTTTTTCATAACAACCAGTAAATTTAATTATTTTCTACTAAGCGCCTCATAAATATCCTTGAACACTTCTTCCAAACCAATCCTAATATCCCAACCTGGATAGTGATGTTTTGCCTTATTTATATTTGATATCCACCAGATATGGTCTGCTTCTCGTTCTGGACCTAATTTATATTTCATTTTTTTACCAGTCACCAATTCTATTAGATCGATTGACTCAAGTAAAGATAGGGAATTTTTCCTACTACCACCTATATTGTAAGCTTCGCCAGGACGAGGTTTCTTTACATAGGCAAGAAACAATTTGGCGAGATCTGCTGCATGTATGACATCACGTACCTGATAGCCACCGTGACCAAATATAGTGAGTTCTTCTCCGCTAATAGCTTTCTTTACGAAGAATGGCTCCCAGTTATGCATTTCTGTAGCCTTAGCTGCACCGCCGGTTATGCAACCCATCCTGAATACTGCAGATTTTAAACCGTAAAGATGTGCATATTCCTGACAATATAAGTCTGCTGCAACCTTTGAAACACCAAACGGAGTATGCATCATCTGATCTATACGAAGATGCTCATCAAAACCATCTTGGAGCATTGGATCGAGAGGTTCGAATCGCTTCCCTGCTTTTTTATAAGAAAAGTAATTTGGAGCTTCACCGTAGACTTTATTAGTTGAACAAAATACAAATGGAATTTCTTTGTTGTACTTACGAACTGCTTCAAGTAAATTAAGTGTACCATAAGCGTTTATCTGAAAATCTTCCATTGGAATTTCTATTGATTTGGGATGTGATGGCTGAGCCGCCGTATGTACCACGGCATCAACTTGTTTCACTAAATCAATAATTTTGTCATCTCGAATGTCCATTTCGTGATGCTCTATACTAAATTCTTTCTGGACAAGTTGAATATTATCTTTAGTTTCAGCTTCTTTCCCAAAGAGCTTTGCACGAGTATAATTATCTACACTGATAACGTCCCAACCTTCACTGGCAAATAGCTTACAGGATTCGGAACCTACCAAACCCGCACCGCCTGTTACTAGAACCTTCATGAAATCACCAAATTAACATATTTTTCTTGTAGAGAATAGATTTAAATCATCCGATGGAAATAATGTACATATAATATTAAGTATTTATTCAATAACTCACATTTGCAGTGATAGATATGAAACGCGCATTGATAACAGGAATTACTGGTCAGGATGGTGCATACCTAGCAGAACTATTGTTAAGCAAAGGATATTGTGTGCATGGAATAATACGAAGAGCAAGTACGTTTAATACTAGCAGAATAGACCACTTGTACAAAGACCCTCATGATCCAGCTACAAGATTTTTTCTCCACTACGGCGATTTGTCTGATTCTAGCTCACTGTCAGACATAATAAGAAAAGCAGAGCCCGATGAAGTTTATCATCTTGGTGCACAGAGTCATGTAAGAGTAAGTTTTGATATACCGGAATACACTGCAGACATTGTAGGATTGGGAACGATAAGAATATTGGAAGCGTTACGAAGAGCAAATACAAATATTAGATTCTATCAAGCTTCAAGCAGCGAAATGTTCGGAAAAACGGAAAGTCCGCAGAATGAAAATACTCCGTTTCATCCAAGAAGTCCCTATGCGTGTGCCAAAGCATTTGCTTATTATTCTACAGTAAACTATCGAGAAGCCTATGGAATGTTTGCAACTAACGGAATTCTGTTTAACCATGAATCTCCGATGAGAGGGGAAACATTTGTAACTAGAAAAATTACCAGGGCAATAGCAAGAATATTGGCAAATAAAGAGAAATTATTATATTTGGGTAATCTCGATGCCAAACGCGATTGGGGATATGCCCCTGATTATGTAGATGCAATGTATAGAATTTTACAACATAAACAACCAGAAGATTTTGTCATTGCCACTGGAGAATCTCATTCGGTAAAGGAATTTGTCGAAGCAGCATTCAAACATGTTGGCCTAGATTGGCAGAATTATGTTAAAATTGATCAACGATATTTTAGACCTGCTGAAGTAGATTTACTTATAGGAGATTACTCAAAAGCCAAGAGACTACTCAAATGGGAACCAAAGGTTAGATTCAAGGAATTGGTAAAAATAATGGTTGATGCAGATATGAAAAAAGAGGGTGTAAATGCTAAAACTAAGTGATGAACGAATCTTGATAACCGGTGGCGCAGGTTTTTTGGGTTCCTATGTCTTAGAGCAATTAAAGAAAAAAGGAAATTCGGAAATTTTTGTTCCCAGATCAAAGGAGTATGACCTGGTTGAGAAGGAAGATATAATTCGTATGCTTAAAGATGCGACACCAACTGTAATAATTCATCTTGCTGCAGTTGTAGGAGGTATAGGGGCAAATATGCAGAATCCTGGCTCATTTTTCTATAAAAACCTTATGATGGGCGTTCAGCTCATGGAACAGGCAAGGCTTGCAAAAATCAAAAAATTTGTAGCGCTTGGAACCATATGTGCCTATCCTAAATTTGCACCCATACCATTCAAGGAAGAAGATATTTGGAATGGTTATCCTGAAGAAACTAATGCGCCATATGGACTTGCAAAAAAAATGATGTTGGTACAATCACAAGCATATCGTCAGCAGTATGGATTTAATTCGATCTTTCTTCTTCCGGTAAATCTCTATGGACCTAGAGATAATTTTGATCCTGATAACTCCCACGTAATTCCTGCCATGATTCGAAAATTCCACGAAGCTAAAATAAATAATAAAAAAGAGGTAATACTGTGGGGAGATGGTACACCGACACGCGAATTCCTCTATGCTGAAGATTGTGCAGAAGCTATTATTCTTGCCACTGAAAAGTATGATGAATCTAAACCAGTAAATATTGGTTCTGGAGAAGAAATAGGCATTGCAAAACTTGCTGCATTAGTATCCGATGAAGTAGGTTATAAAGGAAAAATAACTTGGGACAAAGGCAAACCGAATGGCCAGCCAAGAAGAAAACTAGATGTTTCAAAGGCAGAAAAATATTTTGGATTCAGAGCAAAAACAAAATTCAAGGATGGATTAAGAAAAACTGTTGAATGGTACCTAAAAAATGTCAAATAAGTTGGAGTTAGACCTAAATGAAAAAGATAATTTTTTATGTTGACTCATTTGGCCTTGGACATATTACAAGAGAAATTGCACTTGCAAGGGCTATGCCTAAAAGTATAGAAATAATATTTATAACTAGAGATCATGTAGATTTCATAAAAAAATCATTGCCAGGTGTAAGAGTTGAAAAAAACGACATTGGACTAAATTTAATCCCAAAGGGTATCGGACTAGATATTGAAAAAACACAACTGGCAAATGTAAATTTCAGTGAAATTTTCAACGCAAATGTAAGAACAGAAGGACTGAGGATAAAAAAAGAAAAACCAGATTTAATTATAGCAGACATACCTGCAGAACCATTCCTAGCTGCAACGGAGAATAGTATACCAATAGTAGCAGTTTCAAACTTCGGCTGGACAATAATAATCGAACACGTTTTCGGAAAGAATAGCGATGAATACAAAACATACGCTGAAGCATATTCAAACTCAAATAAAACTTTCGTGCTTCCGTTCAGTGAACCAATGTCACCATTTACCAATAAGAAAGAGGTAGGACTCCTGAGAAGAAGGATAACTAAAAAACTTGGAAAAATTAATGGTGTAATTAATACATTTGGTAAATCTGGGAATCTGACTTCAGATCTAAATGGTTTCAGAACAATACCTGCAAAGGCAGTGGAATCCCAGAATTATGTAGCCGTTGCAAATGCTATATTCACAAAACCATCCTACGGAATAGTAAGCGAAGCTATTTCTGCAGGTGTCCCTCTTTTCCTGAAAAAACGTAACAATTTCCCTGAAAGCGACTACATATTTAAAAAACTTGAAGGAGTTAAAGTTGTTCCTGAAGATGTCACCCCTAGAGAATGGATAACTGAAGAAATGAAAAATATAAATTGGAAAACCATAGAAAAAATGAGGATTAAATACAAAAATAATAGTGATAGTGAGATAGCCGATGAGGTTATTTCAATGTTCTTACATTGACAATGCAGTAGTGGAGATAGATAGTATGGACGAAAATCAAAAAATAAGCATAGTAACACCATCATACAACCATGGAAAGTTCATAGAACGAACTATTTTATCCATTAAAAATCAGAATTATCAGAATTATGAGCATATTGTAGTTGATGGTGAATCTACTGATGAAACAAACAATATACTCAAAAAATATCCAGAAATAGTATGTTTGACAAAAAAAAGTAACCAAAGTAATGCACTTAATACCGGATTTAAACTTGCTAAAGGAGACATAATAGGCTGGATAAGTTCAGATGATATTTATGTACCTGGAGCTTTTGAAACAGCAATAAAATACCTAACAGAGCACCAGGAAGTAGATCTTGTTTATACTGATTGTAATTTCATAGATGAAAATGACAAAGTAATTGGTAATTGGCATACTGCACCTTTCAGTTATTTTCGCAATCTTAACTATGCTCAGATGATACCACAACCAACTGCATTTTTTAGAAAAACCGTATTCGAAAAAGCAGGATATATAGATGAAAACCTTAACTATGGAATGGATTATGATTTTTTTATTAGAGTATCTAAAAAATGCAAAATAGATTATATTCCAAACAAAATATTTGCAAATTTCAGAGTGCATTCATCATCAAAAACTATGAGCCATAGAGAAAAATTCGAACCGGAAATAATTAAGATAAGAACAAAATATGGTGCCATAATCCCGTATTTCGCAATTAAAACAATTCAAAATATTGTTGGCAGAATAAAAAAAAGAATTTGAACAAACTATTATAAACAAAATTATGAATATCAAATCATGAGACGAGGATTAACATGTTTAATAAATTAAAACGCGCTTTTAGACCATTTGAAGTTATGTCTTTTGTTTACAAGAGTGGATTTTATTTAAAAAAAATAGAAGGATGTTTATATTTATGTAAAAAAGGCAATGAAAAAAAGATAGCGATAAAAAATGGAAATCTACTTTCAATATATAGACAAATACGAGATTTTGCAAGACTTTTTGATTATTTTATTAAAAAGAACATAACAGTTATGGAAGATAAATTTTATATTTCAGACGTTAATGGTATCGACATGTATATCAAGAGAGAGAAAGATGATGAATATACGATACCGACCATGTTCTTTTATTTTACAGAATCTATAAAGGATTTTGAAGAACCTTCTGCTGAGCTTGTAGGATATACAAAAAAACGCGATATAGAACCCAATGATATAGTATTTGATTGCGGTGCATTTCATGGTTGGTTTTCCATATACGCGGCCAAAAAAGCCAAAAATGGGCACGTATATTGTTTTGAACCCGATACCCCAAATATAAAGATACTTAGGGAAAACATAGAATTAAATAACCTAAAAAATGTAACTGTTGTACCTGAGGTTTTGGCAGAAAAAACAGGTTTTGTTAGCTTTTACGAAACTGGCACAGTCTCATCAAAAATTGTTGAATCTGGAGATAAATTTGGGTCAAATACAGTTGTAAAAAAACTTCCATCAGTTTCCATTAAAGATTTTTGTTTGAGGGAGAAAATTAAAACGGTTAATTTCATAAAAATGGATGTGGAAGGTGCAGAATGCGAAATAGTAAAAGGTTCCAATACATTCATAGAGAACAATGTTGAATTTTTTGCAATAGCCTCATACCACATCATCAGTGAGGCGCCTAGCTCAAAAATTCTCGAACCTTTATTTTCCAGCATTGGTTTTCAAGTAGAAACGGCATATCCGCGCCATCAAACTACATATGCTTGGAAAGCAATACCAAAAAAATAGATATTTCCAATTACATTTCTTTTTTTAACCTTTTTCTTCTATTATCTAAATATGAACATATTTGTAACTGGTGCAAATGGATTCCTCGGTAAAAGCATTTGCGAAGAATTCTCAGAGAAACATAATATTCTAAAACCAGACCATAAAGAATTAGAATTATTAGATGAAGAGGCAGTAAAAAAATATATATCAAAAAATGACATAGATATTATAATCCATTGTGCCAACAGAGGTGGAAATCTTGATACGGTTGGGCTTCCTAATACAATAGAATATAATTTAAGGATTTTTTTTAATTTGGTAAAGAATTCAGATGGAATAAAAAAAATGATTAATTTTGGTTCAGGTGCAGAATACAGTAAACATAGACAACTTCACAAAGTAAAAGAAGAAGAATTTGGATCAGTTATTCCAAAGGACGATTATGGTTTCTATAAATATACCATCAATAAAATTATTGAAAACTCAGATAATATGATTAATCTTAGATTATTCGGGATATTTGGAAAATACGAGAACTATGAATATAAATTTGTATCAAACGCAATAGTAAAAAATCTTTTTGGTTTGGATATGCACATAAAGCAGAATCTTATTATTGATTATTTGTATATAACTGATTTTCTTAAAATAATTGAACATTTTTTAAAAAATAAAAATAAATTCAAAACATATAATGTTACACCAACCAAATCGATAGAATTGGTAAAAATATGTGAAATAATAAACGAAATGTCTGATAATAAAAATAATGTAAAATTTTTAAACTCAGGTTTGAACTACGAATATACGGGTGAAAATTCTAGACTAATGAAAGAAATGGGAAGTTTTAATTTTTTATCCTATGAAGATGCGATCAAGGGATTGTTTAACTATTATAAAGATAATTTACATTTGGTAGACAAGACCAAGCTAGTTGATAAATATTTGTATAAATATGCAGTTAAAAAAAGTTAATGATTTGCCCATTCGGCCACCACAGCCTATGCGGATGTCGCAAAACGACATAGCACCCCGTGAACATGCGATGTTCACGCGGGAAGGCAGCGGTTTCATTAGGGCCGACGCGAATGTCGCAACTGCGACATTGCGCCCATTGTCCAAAGGACAATTGGGAGGGCAACAAGATTGTTGTAAAAACAACAATGTGCCCATTGACCAAAGGTCAATTGGGAGTTGTGTAAATTCGGCACTTCCTCCCAAGGTTAAAACCAGTGTCACGACAATTCGTGACACTATTTGTCAACAAAGTGTTGACAATCCATTGACACGACGTATCGTGTCAATATTTGACGCGGCGTTACGCGTCAAACCATGAGTTTCCGCGCAATTGTTTTCAACAGAAAACAATGCGCATTATTTTCAGCGGAAAATAATTGCGCCGAATTGACACATGATTATTACATGGTTTCTTCGAAGAAACTCCTACTTGTATCTACCTCTTTTTCCATATTTTTTACCCAGAATTCTTTCCAAAATTCATAGTGTGGATTTCTAGTAAATTTAAGTAATTTTATAACTGATAAGGATATCTTTAGAATCAAATTAGCAATAGAGTTTGGAGTAATTCTTATTATTTTATAGTATATGTATAGTAATATGCCAGAGATGCCGAATATATTGATAAAGATTCTTAAATCTGGAAATTCTTTTGTTACTGGCCTGAAAACTCTTTCACATAGCATTTCAAAAAAAGGAAACGACATGGATAATAGTATTTTCTTGATGAAAAATATGGAATACTTTTTTCTAAAAATCGGAAGCATCAGATTTCCAAAAAAAAACATAGAGTATATGGAAAACATAACTTTACTAAAACGTAATTGCTGGACTAAACTTGCATTTGTATAAGAATTCTCTCCCAATACCACTGGTATTTCAAAATGTAAACCTTTAACTTCTGGACTCCTTACTCCCATAAGCCGTATTATCCAGGCATGTATATATCCAGTGGAAAGCCCCTTAGCTACCATTTTTTTATCTAATTCATTGAATACTTTTCTTTGTATTACATCAGTACTCATAAAATGGTTGGGCCTCGTGACCATCTCTTCTGAAGTAATCCAATTAGGTTCACCTGAACTAATGGTGTTTTTAGAATTACCATAAACCTTTAGATAAACAAGTGCAATGTTATCGTCTTTTATTTCTTTTAAAAAATCTATTAGTTTTTTTAGTGTGCCTTTTACTACTTGATCGTCGTCTCCCAAAAGCCACATATACCTACCAGTTGCAAGATTAAACGCATTTAAAATGTTAGCGTCCATCCCAAGATTTTTCTTGTTTCTATTTATTATGATTCCTATGGGGCTATTTTTCTTAACTTCATCAAGATAATCAGAGGTACCATCAGTAGAAGCATTATCAGAGATACATATTTCTACTTCGTTTTCAATACCACTTACTTGTGAACATATGGAATCTACTACTAATTTTAATTTATTTTTTCGATTAAAAGTGGGTATACAAACAGATAGTTGTTTTTCCATATTGGTATTAGTAAACGTAAAACTAATAAAAGATACCATTAGAGATATCAGAGTTCATTTTCTGATGAAACTATCTTAACTTCAGGAATAGGAATAATATATTTGCCACCCCTATTTCTGTGAACTGAAGTTTTTGAAATCAGTTCTCGTGCAAAGTTCCATGCAAGCAAAACGAGGTATTGTGGTTTTTTTTCTTCTAGATGAACGTACGGTAAAATTGGGATGTGATTTCCTGGAGCCAAACAATTTTGTTTCTCTGGCGTATCATCTATAATAAAACTAATCAGGTTAGTTCCGATACCGCAATAATTTAGAAGTGTGTTACCTTTTGCAGAAGCACCGTAGGCGGCAACATGTTTTCCTCCTTCATTTATTTCAGTTAGAATAGAAAGAAGTTCCTTCTTTATTTTTTCAACGTTTCTTGCTAATTTAAGATAAGTTTGAAGTGAATATAATTGTTTTAACTCTTCCATTTCTATATACTGATTTATCGTTATCTCATTCTTCTTCAGGGAACTGGATTTTTTTGCAGCAAAAATACGCATTGAGCCTCCATGAATTTCAAACTGTTGAATATCGATTACATTGAAACCGTTTCTCTCAAAAAGCGTCATCAGTGGTTTTAGCAAAAAATATGAAAGATGTTCATGGTAGATCGTATCGAACTGATTTTTCTCAACTATATTCGCAACTGTTGGTACCTCAATAACAACCAGTCCGTTTTCGTTCAAAACTATATCAAGTGCAGAAACAAATGCATTAACATCATCAACATGAGCCAGCACATTAGTAGCAGTAATGACATCGACCTTACCTAACTCTTTTACGATATTTTCAGCTGTTTTTGCAGACCAAAAACTGTCAAAAGTAGTAATTGCATCTGCTCTTGCAATAGCTGCAAGATTTGTAGCTGGTTCAACACCAACAACTTTGAATCCTTCACTTCTAAATTCTTTCAACAAACATCCGTCATTACTAGCAATATCCAAAGCAAGCAATCCATTTTTTCCGCCTAACCTCTTCTTGATCTCAACGCCCATGTCCCTACAATGTTGACGAAAAGTTTTAGAGATACTTGATCTATAGGCATAACCAGAAAACAGAATATTCGGGTCAACAACAACACTCAATTGAGAAAGACTACAGTCATTACAAAACATAGTCTCCAAAGGAAAAAAGTGTTCTGGTTTTTCTTTCGTCTCAGGTCTCAGGAGAGCATTAGCCAAAGGCATGCTACCTAAATCTAAATATATGGATAGATTTTTTGAACCACAAATTCTACACTCGGAGATCTGCTTAAACATAAAAATAATTGGATAGAAAGAGTTTAAGAATTTGCCGAATTTTAAATAGTTTTACCACAATAACAAATCAAAATTTCTTATGAAAATCTATTTGATTTTTCATAATTGGTTTCCACCACTCACTGTTTTGCTGGTACCAGGATATTGTTTGATCAATGCCGTCTTCAAAGGTAGTCTTTGGTTTCCACCCAAGACCCCTAAGTTTATCTATATCTAAAGAATATCTAAGATCGTGCCCTGGCCTATCCTTTACAAATTCTATCAGGCCATTACTTTTACCTAATTTGTCCAAAATCATTTTAACAACTGCTATATTCTCCATTTCTTGCTTGCCAGCAATGTTGTATATCTCCCCAATTTTGCCCTTGTGTAAAATTGTATCTATAGCCTCGCAATTGTCTTTAACAAACAACCAATCTCTAACCGCTTTACCGTTACCATAAACAGGAATTTTTTTATTTAATATTCCGTAAACTATGGCTTTGGGAATAAACTTTTCTGGGTGATGATAATAGCCATAATTATTCGTACTCCGAGTAATCATAACCGGTAATCCGTAGGTTTTAACATAACTTAAAGCAAGCAAATCTCCTCCAGCTTTTGATGCAGCATAGGGATTTTTAGGAGTTAGTTTATCAGTTTCTTTAAAGGAACCTATTTCAATTTCAGAATAAACCTCATCGGTACTTATTTGTATAAATTTTTCAATATTAAATTTTTTTGCAGCTTCCAATAAATTATAAACACCTAAAACATCAGTCTTGACAAAAGATCCGGCATCAAAAATAGAACGATCGACATGGCTTTCTGCTGCCCCGTTTATGATGGTATCTATTTTTTCTTCTTTGATTAATTTTTCAACAAGTTTTTTGTTGCAAATGTCTCCTTTGTAAAATTTATAATTATCATTTTTTTCTAAACCATGCAGATTACTTAGATTAGCTGCATAAGTGAGTTTATCCAAATTAACTATTTTATATTCTGGATAATTATTCAGCATATAATGAATAAAATTTGAAAAAATAAATCCGGCTCCACCTGTTACTAGTATAGTATCCATGTCATCAACCTAACTATTTAGAATTTCCAACCCTTTGGTGCCCTTAAATTTGATTTTAGTTACGCTCTCAACATTAACAGTAAATTTAACTGAATCATAACGAATTGTAGAATAGGTTCCGACAACATTAAACGAATATTTTGTGTTTTTTTCACATGAACTACTCTCCCCTATAATTAACAATTTGTACATAAATGAATTTTATGAACCTTTATATATTTAAATGTTAATAAAAGATAATTATGTTAGATGGAGTAAAAGTAATAGATCTGAAAGTATTTCCAGATGAACGAGGTTCGTTTACAGAAATAATACGTGGTGACTGGAACGATTTCTTAGGAGAAGATAAGCTATTACAGTCTAATCTTGCTATAATTTTTCCTAACATAGTAAAGGCATGGCACAAGCACGAGCAGGGACAGATTGATTATTGTATTATAATCAAAGGCACTATGAAAATCTGTGCCTATGATGAAACCAGCGGTGAACTCAACGAAATAGTTGTCAGTGATAAGAAATTACAAATAGTTAGGATACCTGGCAAGTACTGGCATGGACTTAAAACGCTGGGTGATGAAACAGCTACGATGGTATATTTTGTTACAAAACTTTATGATTATAAAAATCCAGATGAATTACGTAGAAAGTATGATGACCCAAAAGTAATTCCGAAAAGTATAAATGGAAAAACCAAAGATCCGAGAATTGGAAAACCATGGGATTGGTATGCAGATATAAATAAATGATTAACGAGGATTATTATGAAAGGAGTAATTTTGGCTGGAGGAGAAGGAACTAGACTTAAACCACTTACACTAGTAACAAACAAACATCTTTTGCCAGTATTTGATCAACCAATGATTATCCACCCTTTGCAAACTTTGAAAAATATAGATATAACAGATATATGCGTTGTTACTGGTGGAGAGTACATTGCTGACTTTATGAGATTCCTAGGTAGCGGAAGTGATTTCGGAGTTAATTTTACTTATAAAATTCAAGATGGCCCTAAAGGTATAGCTCACGCGTTATTGCAAGCAGAAGATTTCTTCAAGAAACACAAGGTAGTCGTAATACTTGGAGATAATATTTTTGAAAAAATCAGTGTTCCAAAAGAAGTATTTGATAATAGTTATGCTTATGTATTTTTGAAGGAAGTAGATGAACCTCAAAGATTTGGAGTAGCTACACTAGATAAAAATGGCAATGCTACCCATATAGAAGAAAAACCTAAAAGACCAAAATCTAATTATGCAGTAACCGGATTTTATATTTACCCCAATGACGTTTTTGATTTTATAAAAAGTTTAGAACCGAGTGCTAGAGGAGAACTAGAAATAACCGATGTTAACAACTGGTATCTAAAACAAGGCAGATTAAAAACTATTAAAATAGATGGATTCTGGTCTGATGCAGGTACATTTAAATCTCTGTTCAAAACTACCGTATTTCTAGCTAATAAAAAAGGTTTTGATTCAAAATAACATAAATCAACTAATTTCTTTTTTCTCTAAATTTAATTAAAACTTTTCTGGCAAAAAGTCTCGATGAACCGTAAATTGCTTCGATGGGCAATTTTAATGTTTGAATAAATGAAAACGATTGCCCGACATTTTTTTGGTTTGAATTAGAAGAATTGTTTTCAGTATTATCCAAAATAGCAAAATCATAAAATATTGGTGTTTCCATGCCACTTTTTAATTTAGCTTCAGTGCCATAGGGATGAAGTGAATCTTTTTTAACTTCAGTAAATTCCCACTTCTTGTGTATAAATTCCTTATTTATCTGTGAATATTTCCCATCAGCGATTCCTGACATTTTTATCCATCCTGCATTTTTATGAGTTGCAACGAAATTTTTAACCCCACGAGCATCGCAAAAAGGTATAACTATCCCTAAAAGCGTCATCCTGGTAGCATAATCTGCATCTTCCTGGCCAATACCAAGCAAACGTTCTTCAAACCAACCTACTTGCTTAAGGACTTTTTTTGAAATTAAAAAATGACTCCAGGAACTATTCATTATAAAAAAATCTGGATTTTTACGAAGATTTTCCTCAAAATCAAGCCTAAATAGCGGACTTACATCCAAATCATCATTTAGTAAAAGAACACTCCTAGAGGAAGATATAACCATGGTCCAGTTCCAACATTTAGCCAAAGATTGATGAGTCTCATTAGTTACATAACGAACATTTGGATACTGGTTAAGAAAAGCAGAACCGTGCTTTAGATAGGTTAATTGTAGATTGATATCATGATGACCGTTTAAAACGCATATGATCTCTTTGTCTGGAAATATTTCTACCAATTTTTTTACCAGTGGAACAAAGTATTTCTCAAATCGTTCAACATAGGTAACAATTCCTATGGAATATGACAAATCTGATGAACTGGGAAGATTCGAATTAGTTGAATTCACGGATACACCTCTCTTTAGATAAATACTCGTAAGAATTTAAAAATATACCTAAGGTAGATAAATAGGAATATATTCGAAATGTTTATAATTTGAAACAAACGTAGTATTTTATCCTTAAATCTCATTCATAAACTAATTTATAACGGTGTTTATATGGAAAAACCAAAAATAGTTATTCTTTGCGGCGGAGAAGGAACACGCCTAAGAGAAGAAACAGAATTTAAGCCAAAACCTATGGTGACCATAGGTGGCATGCCGATATTATGGCATATAATGAAGATATACTCACATTACGGATTCGACGATTTCGTACTCTGTCTCGGATATAAAGGTGAGATAATAGAACAATTCTTCCATAATAATCCTGCTATAAATAGCAAATGGAATATGACATTCGTAAATACAGGACTAAAAGCACAAACTGGAACTAGAGTTAAGAGAGTAGAAAAATATGTAAACGGAGATACATTCATGCTAACATATGGAGATGGACTTTCTAATGTCAATATAAAAGAACTATTCGAATTTCATTTAAAAAAGGAAAAGATAGGTACACTAACTGGAGTACAACCACATACGAGATGGGGAATTGTAAAAGCGGACGAGAACGGTATCATTACTGATTTTCTCGAAAAACCCAAAATACAGGATCATATAAATGGTGGATTCTACTGTTTCAAAAAAGAATTCTTTGATTATCTTTCTGAAGACGAAGATTGTATCATGGAAACTAAACCATTGCAGATACTTGCAAAGGAAAGACAGTTTGCCATGTTCAAACACGACGGATTTTGGCACGGTATGGATACCTATAAAGACTACCTAGATCTGAATAAAATTTGGGATGACGGCAACGTACCATGGAAGGTGTGGAAATAATGGAAAAAAAATTCTGGTTTCAAAAAAGTGTTTTAGTTACTGGGGGCTCAGGACTTTTAGGTTCCTGGTTAGTAGATATGCTTATTGAGAAGGGAGCAACAGTAACAGTAATGATGAGAGATAAAGTTCCGTCTTCAAGATTATATGAAATAGATGGATGGAAAAAAACAAATGTTGCTAGAGGAGAATTAGAAAATTATTATGATATTGAAAGAACGATAAATGAGTATGAAATAGATACTGTTTTCCATCTAGGAGCACAGACTATAGTTGGTACTGCGAATCGCTCTCCCATTTCTACATTTAAAGCAAACATAGAAGGAACCTGGAACGTCCTTGAAGCATGTAGAAACGCAAAACTTGTGAAAAAAATAGTAATTGCATCTTCAGATAAAGCATATGGGGATCAAGAAAAACTTCCCTATGATGAGAATACACCATTGCAGGGAAGACATCCATATGATGTTTCAAAAAGCTGTGCGGATTTAATTGCCCAGAGCTATCATCATACATATGCAATGCCAATTTGTATAGCAAGATGCGGCAATATTTATGGTCCGGGAGATCTTAATTTTAATAGAATAGTCCCTGGAACGATTCGCTCGATAGTTACAGGAGAACGACCTCAGATAAGAAGTGATGGAACTTATGTAAGAGATTATATTTATGTCAAAGATGTTGTAGACGCGTATGTAACTCTAACTGAAAATATGGAAAGAAAAGAGATAATTGGAGAAGCGTTCAATTTTAGCACTAAGAACAAGATAACTGTATTAGAACTAGTCAAGATAGTATTAAAAGAAATGAAGTCCAAACTCGAACCCGTAATACTTAGTGAGGCAAATGCCGAAATTAAAAAGCAATACCTTTCAAGTGAAAAAGCAAAGAAACTACTAGGCTGGGAAGCCAAGTACACCATTGAACATGGATTGAGAGAAACCATACCTTGGTATTTGAACTATATAAAAAATGAACGAACAGCATAATTTTGTGATTAGATGACAGATGATTTATTCGATAAGCTTTTTGTTTTTGACATGGCAAATAACCACTCAGGTAGTTTAGAACATGGACTAAGAATCATACATGAAATAAGTGATGTCACCAAGGAATTCGATGAGTTTAAATTTGGATTTAAACTTCAGTATAGAGATTTAGACACTTTTATACATCCAGATTTCAAAGAAAGGACAGATATTAAGTATGTTAAAAGATTTTCAGAGACACGTCTTGAATTTGAACAATTAAAAGAACTGAAGGATGAAATAAAAAAACTAGGGTTTGTAGCCATATGTACTCCTTTTGATGAAAATTCTGTAGATAAAATCATCGAGCATGATTTTGATATAATAAAAATAGCAAGCTGTTCATTCACTGATTGGCCATTATTGGAAAAGGTCAGTAAAACCGATAAGCCCATAATTGCTTCCGTAGCAGGAGTTACCATAGATAATATCGACAAAGTAGTATCTTTTTTTGAGCATAGAAAGAAAAAGTTCGGTTTAATGCATTGTGTAGCTGAGTATCCGACACCCAATGATAAACTTCAATTAAATCAAATGAGCTTATTTAGAAAAAGATATAGTGGAACACCCATAGGATATTCTACACATGAATCTCCGGATAATTTTGATGCCATTAAAGTTGCGATTGGAAATGGTGCAAAAATATTTGAAAAACACGTGGGGATTCCTACTGAAACCATTAAATTAAATGATTATTCTGCAAATCCAAAACAAATAAAAAAATGGCTGTGTTCTGCAAAAGAAGCATTTTCAATGTGTGGTACAGGTATAGATAAAAGAATGGAGTTTACAGATAATGAAAGCTTAGCTCTTAGATCCTTGCAAAGAGGTATTTTTGCCAAAAGAAATATAAGAATTGGAGAACGGATATCTAAGGAGGATGTTTTTTTTGCAATTCCTAGTACAGAAGACCAGCTTCTTGCAAACGACTTTTCTAAATACAATAGAATCATATCAAATAAGAATTTTTCAATTAATAATGCAATAACACATAAGACTGTAACCCAAAAAGATTTGAAAGGAGAAATGATGCAAATAATGGAAACAGTAACAAAATTATTTGAAGAAGCAAATGTCCAGGTACCGCAAAAGGTCGATACGGAAGTTTCTCACCATTATGGTATTGAAAAATTCTATGAATTTGGAGCAGTTATATTGAATATAATAAATAGAGAGTATTGTAAAAAATTAATAGTTATGCTTCCTGGTCAAAAACACCCTGCACACGCACACCGATTAAAAGAAGAAACGTTTCATATATTATATGGTTCAGTAATTGTTGATTTGAATGGAAAAGAAACAAAATTAAATGCAGGAAATTTACTAATTGTAGATAGAAATATTATGCACAGTTTTAGAACAGATACTGGAGTCATATTTGAAGAAATTTCAACTACACATATTCTTGGAGATTCGTATTACTTGGATGAAAACATAACAAAAAATAAATCAAGAAAAACTGAGCTTACTTACTGGTCAAAACAAGGATTGATGTAAAATGATTAAACTTTCAGATTATGTCTTTGAGTTCATAGCTGGACTAGGCATAAAACAGGTCTTCCTTTTGCCAGGAGGAGGGTGTATGCATCTTGTAGATTCTCTAGGAAAACAGAATGCATTGGAACTGGTAGGTTGTCTTCATGAACAGGCAGTTTCCATTGCAGCAGATGCTTATTCTCAGTATACGAAAAATATAGGAGTTGCACTTGTAACTACAGGACCAGGAGGTACAAATGCTATAACTGGAGTAACTGCATCTTGGATAGACTCCATACCATGCTTAATCATATCCGGACAGGTAAAAAGAAACGATATTGGTGCAGATAAGGGACTTAGACAATTGGGAGTTCAGGAAGTAGATATTATATCTATGGTTAAGCCAATTACAAAATATGCGATTACAGTACTAGAGCCGAAAACAATACGTTATCATTTAGAAAAAGCAGTTTACCTAGCTAAAAGTGGAAGACCTGGGCCAGTATGGATAGACATACCCTTAGATGTGCAATCATCAACCATAGATGAAACGAAATTAGAAAAATTTTCCCCAGACCCAGAACCTAAAAAAGATTTAGAAGATAAGATAGAGCAGATTATTAAATTATTGATTCAATCTAAAAGACCAGTGATTCTTGCTGGAAACGGAATACGACTTGGAAAAGCAGAGAAAGAATTTCTTGACTTAATTGAAATCCTAAAGATCCCAATTCTTACTACATGGAAAGCCATAGACATAATTCCAGATAATAATAAATTATTTTTTGGAAGACCTGGATCGATAGGTCAACGTGGAGCTAATTTTATTCAACAAAACTCTGATTTAATTATATCAATCGGAGCAAGATTAGATTTGGCACAGGTAGGCTATTCTTACAAAAATTTTGCACGAGAAGCAAAGAAAGTAGTTATTGATATTGATCCAGCAGAGATAAAAAAAATACAGTTTGATATAACCATAGAAATTTGTGCTGATGCAGGAAATTTCATACGTGATCTGATTAAGAGAAACATTAAATTAGATGAAAAAACAGAATGGTTGGTACAATGTAAGAAATGGGTGGAAAAATACCCGATAGTCTTACCAGAACAAAGAAATCAAAAGAAATATGTTAGCACCTATGCACTTATTGATGTTCTTTCAGATATAATGAAAGATGGAGAACTACTTGTTCCTGGAAGTTCTGCAGCTTGTAGTGAAATTACATTCCAGGCATTCAGAGTAAAAAAAGAACAGAGAATTATAAACAGTCCTGGCTTGGGAGCCATGGGTTTTGGTCTACCAGCAAGTATAGGGGCATGCATAGCAAGTGGCAAAAAAAGAACGATATGTATTAATGGTGATGGTGGATTCCAATTAAATATACAAGAACTTGCTACTGTGGCCGGCTTAAAACTTCCGATAAAATTTTTTATTTTAAATAATGATGGATATTCTTCCATAAAAAATAGCCAAAGAAACTATTTTGAAGGGAAATATGTTTGTTCTGATAGTAACAGTGGATTGTATCTTCCAAATATTAATAAAGTGGCTAATGCCTATGGCTTGACCACATTAAGAATCGAAAATAATCAGGAATTGCAAACAAAAATAAAACAGGCTTTTGAAATAGATGGACCAGTACTATGTGAGATTATGATAGACCCGGAAGAACTCACACTACCTAGATTAAAATCAGAAATAAAACCTGATGGAAAAATGGTTTCAAAACCAATGGAGGATTTATGGCCATTTTTACCGAGAGAAGAATTTAAATCAGAAATGATAATAGAAGTTTTAGAAGAAAAATAGTTAATAGGTGAAACAATGAAAGAAATGGACATGCTGAAAAATCTAGCAAGACAACTAAAACTAAATATCATACTCATAAAACACGGCATAGAGAAAATGGAAAATGATGAGAGAATTGTACTGAAAAAATCAGGCAGGATATTCAGTTGGATAAAAGAGAGAAAATTTTTAGATAATTATGCAAAAATAATGCATTCGATTCCTATTTTAGATTCTAATTGTGGAACATCATTATGTGAAATAAAAGACCCTGAAGACGAAACGTGCAAATATATTAAATATGAACAAGATCATGAAACATATATTATTCCTTCTTCTGTAAATGGCAGTGTAATTTTATCCGGTAATTTAGATTTTTTTAAACTAGAATTGCCAGGTTATCTCAAGAATTATCATATCAAAAAAGGAGACATTGTAGTAGATGCTGGGGCTTACCATGGATTGTTTGCACTGGTAGTATCTAAAATGATTGGGGAAAACGGAAAAGTGATATGTTTAGAACCTGATAACCTAAATATAAAAATATTAAGAAAAACAATGAAGATAAATAATTGTAATAATGTAATTGCATTGGAAAATGCGATCTGGAGTAAAGATGAGAATTTAGATTTTGCTGCACTGGGAAACCAGTGTTCTACTTTATTCGAACACCAAAGCAATAGATCTGAAAAAATACCTAAAAATTCTATAGTAAAGGGAGTTTCGTTACAAAGCATAATGACACAATTGAACATAAAAAAAATAGATTTTGTTAAAATGGATATTGAAGGTGCTGAACTAGAAGTAATTGAAGGGTGTTTGGAACTACTTAAAACACAAAATATAAATTTTGCAATTGCAAGTTACCACCTGAGAAATGGACAAAAAACGTGCTACAAACTTGAAGAGATGTTTAAATCCGCAGGTTATGGAGCTATTACTGAATATCCGGAACATCTTACTACCTACGGATCAAAAAATTTAGTGATTTGATGAATATAAACATATTAATTACGAATTTTCACAAACACGGCATAAAAAATACAGTAACTCTTTATCTAAATGCAGTTCAGTACAAAATTCGCATATTTGCTACGCAATCATATAGCCAAAAAGGTGAGGATTTAATTATAGATAAAATTCTTGGACATTGTTCTAATGGTTTTTATATTGATGTTGGTGCTCACCACCCTTCACTTGGAAGCAATACTAAGAGATTTTATAATCGTGGTTGGCATGGAATCAACATAGAACCTAACCCAAATAGCTATCGTGAATTTCTAGTAAACAGAACAAGAGACATAAACTTGAACATAGCAATTGGTAAAATGTGCGGAGAACTTAACTTTTATATTTGCGATGCGGATGCTCTATGCACCCTCCAAAAGGATATAGCGGATGGATATTTAAAAAAAGGCCATAGAATATTGGAAGTTAAAAAGGTTCAGGTAAATACTCTGAAGAATGTTCTTTCTAGATATGCATCTAATCAGAAAATTGATTTCCTCTCAGTAGACGCAGAAGGAACTGACCTGGAAGTTTTACAAAGTAACGATTGGAAAACTTTCAGACCAAAAATTATTTGTATCGAATCCATTACCTATAACGAAGGAAAAGAAATAGGTGAAATAAAAGAATTTCTAGAATCGTGCAGCTATGAACGTGTTTATTTTAACGGTTTAAATGCAATATACCAGGATAGATCAGTATAGATTTGTAACTTATAGCGCCCCAAATGAATAATTCAAGTGGGCTATCCGCCCACAACTGTAAAAGAATTTGATTCTTTTACATAGGTACGCTATCTATCAAACCATTGGCGAGTTTGCGAAAAAATCTCGCCAATATTTGACGCGGCGTTACGCGTCAAACCAAGAGATACATTGTTAATTAGCAATCTCAATTAGTTTATTGGTTTAATATAACGTGATTTTATGCCAACAAATAAATGTAGAGTGTGTGAGAATAAATTTCTAGAAGAACCACTTCTAAAATATGAAAACATGCCAAAGACAGCTCAGTTTCTCCCGGATGCAGATTCACTTAAAAATGATAAGGGAATTACCTTAGAACTGTTTCAATGCTCAGGTTGTGGCCTAGTGCAACTAAGTAATGAACCAGTATATTACTATAAGGAAGTTATACGAGCTTCAGCGGTTTCAGATGAAATGAACAAGTTTAGAAAAGAACAATTTGGTAATTTTGTGCAAAAATTTTCTCTCAGAGGAAAGAAAGCAATTGAAATTGGCTGTGGCCGTGGAGAATACCTGTCCATAATGCAGCAGGTTGGCCTGGATGCCTATGGTTTGGAATATTCTGGAAAATCAGTGGCAATGTGTATCAAAAATGGTCTGAAGGCCTCGAAAGGATTTACTGAAAGTGCCACAGAAAAAATAAATGGTGCTCCATTTGATGCTTTTTTTATATTGGATTTTCTTGAACATTTGCCAGATCCTAATTCTACTCTTAGAGGGATATATAATAATTTGACAGATGATGCCGTCGGATTTATAGAAGTACCTAATTTTGATGCACTTTTACGAAACAATATTTTTTATGATTTTACAAGTGACCATCTAAACTATTTTACCAAGGAAACCCTAGGTACAACATTAGAAATGAATGGATTTGAAGTCATAGATTGCACCGAAGAATGGCATGATTTTCTAATTTCTGCAATTGTTAAAAAAAGAAAAAGACTGGATTTGTCGCATTTAAATAAACAGCAAGAGAAACTTAAAAATGAACTAGAAAAATATATCCATAGTTTTAAGGATAAAAAAGTGGCAATTTGGGGTGCTGGACACCAGGCACTTATGCTTATTGCCCTGATGAATTCTGGTGATAAAATAAAGTATGTCGTCGACTCCGCAGCATTTAAGCAAGGTAAGTATACTCCAGTTAAACACCTCCCCATAGTTTCTCCAGAAATGCTTAGACAAGACCCCGTAGACGCTGTGATTGTTATGGTAGGCAGCTATACTGATGAAGTAGTAAAAACAATTCATGATAAATTTAGTGCAGAAATAGATATTGCAGTATTACGAAAATTTAAACTGGATATCTCCCACACTAAAAAAAGAATATAGATTTTACACATAATAAACTAATATTTATCAGCCATTATTTTCTCAAGATCGACCATAGTTTTATTAGACAAATACCAAGCATATAACTCCCGAATACCAGTATTTATATCCGTAAATTTTAATCCTTTTATTTCGTCCTTTAGTCTAGCATTATCTCCGCTGTATTCCGGATTCACTCCTTCATTTTTCACAATTATATCCAAGTCTTTCCCAGATACTTCCTTTACTTTGCGTGCTATGGTGAGAAGATCTATAGATTTGTCCGGAGTAACATTGTAAAATCTATGTTTGCCCTTGTTCTCTATAAAGTATTCTATGATTTTGGCTAGATCATTTACATAGACATAGTCAAAAAATATATTTTTATTATTAATTATTATGGGCAAATCTAATATCGATCTGCATATTGCATTGGATATAAATCTTGTCTTGTAATCTTCATATTTCCCATAACAACCAAATATCCTTAGAACAATGATGTTGTCCACCATCTCCAAATATTTAGAACAAACATATTTGTAAAAACCATAGTCATCTGTAGGCACATACATGTCAAAATAAGTTTCCTTCATTTTGGGTATTTGATTCTTCTGACCATATTCTGCACCACTACCTAAGTATATAAATTTTTTAAAATATTCTTTGCAGCGAATAAGATTGAAGAATATTCTAAGATTCTTTTCTACGCGGTTTCCTATATTTTCAATTTTCTTTCTGGTACCGCCCCAATTAGCTGCATGAATAACTACACTGAAATTATGAGATTTGATATACTCTTCCACTTTTACAGTATCCTCCAAATCTAATTCACTATGGGATGGAGCATAAATACAATATTTGTCAGAAAATTTTTCTAAAAGATTGTGACCTATAAAACCACTACCACCTGTGAGAAAGATGTTTTTTTTATTCATAGAATCACAAATCTGGAGTAACGTATTTTAGAGCTTTTTTATATTCTGCTCGGTCTAGGTATGGAAACATATCATGAACGGAAGTACTGTGCCTAGATTTAGGCAATACCCAATAGGTAATAGGTATTCGTACATCCAATAATGCAGCACCCTTTTGATTTGTTAGCCAGGATATTTTTTCTTTCAAATCTTTTTTTTCAACTAAATATTCAGAAGATATCCCATAGGCTCTAGATATCTTTACAAAATCAGGTGAATCGTAACCATCTACACTACCAGTTAACCTGCCTTCAAAATTTTCCGTCTGAAACTGTGTCAACATACCTAAAGACTGATTATTCAAAACTAGTATTTTTATCGGAAGCTTATTTCTGACTACCGTCTGTAACTCTTGAATATTTACCTGCAATCCGCCGTCCCCAGTTACTACCCATACTGGACAATTATTTCTTGATAGTGAAGCTCCGATTGCTGCTGGCAACGCATAACCCATTGGTGCCATCCCACCATTTGTTAGAATATTTTGACCTTTTTTGGCTTTCCATCCATGAGCAAACCACATTTGATTGGAACCTACATCAACTACAATTGTATTGCCTTCTTCTGCTATATCAGATAGTAAAGATACTGCATCAACAGGATCTATTTCTTCTTTTCCTATATTTTGGGGAACTTTTAAATGGGTCTTTTTTAGCCAATTCAAATGTTCCAACCACTCATTTCTATCTTTAGACTTGTGTAAAAATGGAAAAATATTAGTGAGAAACGCGTTTATGTCTGAGTTTACTGATAACCACTCAGTTACAGAGCCACCTAATTCAGATTCGTCAATATCCACATGTATTATTTTTGCCATTGGTGCAAATTTCTTTGATTGTACCCCTACTTGACGAGAGTCAAGACGAGCACCTAAAACAAGAATAAGATCTGCATTGGCGAGAGCAAAATTAGAAGACCTACTACCGTAGGTACCTATAAATCCGTAAAATAGCGGATGATTATTTGGAATAGAATCTGTTCCGAGTAAGGAAACAACTACTGGAATAGATGTTTTTTCTATAAACCTAATCATATTTTCTTCTGCATTTGATAACCTAACCCCATGCCCGAGCAAAATGATTGGTCTTTCTGCGTCTCTTAAAGCGTCGGCAACTTTTTTTAGAATAACTAAATCTAACTCTTTTTTCTTGGATAATTTTTTGTATTCTTCAGAACCTATAAAAGAGTTAAGTTTAGACGCATCAACGTCACTTTTTTGTACATTGAATGGCAAGTCAATTAAAACAGGACCCATTCTACCATGTTTAGATATAAAAATTGCCTTTTCAAGTTCGTATTTTATCATTTCCGGATCTTGAATTTGAATAGCATATTTAGTTATTGTTTTAACTATAGAAACTATGTCAGTTTCTTGAAACCCAACTTGTCTTCTCTTACCTGATAGATTAGATTCGAACGTATTAACTTGGCCAGTTATGAAAACTACTGGTATTGAAGCAAAGTAAGAACTACCTATACCAGTTATCAGATTCGTAGCACCAGGCCCGCTTGTAGCCATCGCGAGGCCTAATCCTCTTGTTACTATTGCCTGAGCTTCTGCAGCAAATGCAGCTGCTTGTTCATGATGCATAGTATGAAGAATAAGACCCCGTGATGCACAGGAATCCGCAATGTGCCCCACTGACCCGCCAATCATGAAAAATCCGCGAGAGATATTTTCTTTTAATAAAAAGTCCACTACGTAGTCACTTAGTTTCATAAACACACTTAGGATTATAGATACTCTACGTTTTTATTGATTACTTATTTGGTACTTTTTAACCAAGATTTATCTCCCATAAAAGTATTAAGTGATTTTGCAATAGTTTCGAAATAAGCACTATCAATGTTAAGATTCTCTGCTTCGAAAATGCCCTCTGCTTCTTTAACGCTTACATCATTTATGTTTCTTATCGCATTAACCCAATTTTTAACTAAAAAATCCTTCATAATCCATTTAATAGGTAAAAAATCTGATGCACCAGCGTTTACAGAAGCTAAAACCGGAGTAGATGTTGATAATGCTTCCACAACAACAAACCCTATGGGATCTTGTAATACTGGATGTACCAGAACTTTTGCTCTTCCATAATAATCTCTAAAAAGGACTTCTCTGTCCTCTACAAAATCTACGATTTTCACATTGCCCATATTTTTGGCCTTTTCTTTTACTTGTTCAAGAAGTGGACCTCTGCCAACCATAACAAAATTCTCTTCCCTAAGCTCCTTAGCAAGTTCTAAAAAAAATAGAGAGTTCTTGGAATCTGTCAATCTTCCAACGTATAGAATAATATCTCTTTTTTTGCTTCCTTTTCTTTTTTTCTCAGCTGGAGGTATCAAAAATGAATGAAACCCATAATTAGTGAGAAAATTATGCGTTCTTTTTGTCAGAGAAACGAAAGGGTAATTTTTGAATGAGAACAGTAGAGAACGCATAAAAATATCCTTCAATGAATTGTTTGGAAGATATTCTTCAACTATAATAGACGGAATGGATTTTATTCTTGCCTCCCAGGTATCAAAATACATGGATGGAGAATTTAGCACGAAGATGCTATTTTTAGAAAATCGTATATTGAGTTTTTGAAGATAGGTATTTTTGGTTCTGATGAGGATATTTGGTGGTCCTGTGATAACAGGGGTATCGATAAGAATACAACCAGCAGATTTGCTAATGAGATTAAGAACATGATTAAGAGAATTGTAAACTGGGTGAACATTAGATAGAGTAAATACAAAATCCATGGAAATATATGTATAGAGTATCGTTAAATAACTTTTCTTATTTTTGTCAATCTTTTGTAAGCATTGGATTGTATTTTATTAGACCAAATTTCTTTTTTAGGGCAATTTCCAGATAGCCCGCCCGGGCAAAGTATTGAGACAGGAAATGGTTTGTAGTTATACCCACCCAACCATCTAGAAATGCCAACTTAAAAAAAACGCCATAGAAAAAGTAGACTAGATAACCTAGAATGATAAACGACCAACTAAGAATAGGATTTTGATAGAGGTATTCTTTTTTCTGTTCCCGCTCTACACACAAATAGATTTCATGTTTCTGTTTTATCCTTTCTTCTCCAGCAGTATAGTAGAGATGATCATAGGATAAATCAGAATAGAGATATCTGCCTTGAATCTGGGGTGATTCGTGAATTCTGACATTCCAATTTATCTTACATGATTTTTTATAGAAACGTGGTTCCCGGTGTGGCGCATAAAAACCGTGCTTAAACCATTTACCTGGAGCATAAAAATGCCTTGAAAAAAACCATATTACATCATAATCATTTTGTTGTGCAAGTTTTGGAAGCTGTCTTCTTAATTCCTCATTTAAACGTTCATCTGCATCGATGTGAAGTATCCATTCACCGCTCGCGTGATCATTGAGGATAGTCCTTTCATTGTCAGCCCATTCACCTGGTTTGGGTTTAGTAGTGGAAGAATTCTTGAATGATGAGGTGGAATCAGAGTATTGTTTAGCTTTATCCGACATCTTAATTACAGTGGCACCTGCGCGAGTCAATATCTCCACTGATCTGTCTGTACTCTCGTGATCTATTGCAATTATTTCTTCTATGACGCCATCAATACTCCTAAGTAAACCTGGCAAATTGTTCTCTTCGTTTTTAATCATGATGCATGCAGAAATTTTAGTTTTCATATTATCATTTTAAGACATATTCATGAAGGTTTATTAGTTTTAGCAATTACTTGAAGAAAAATTTATGATACTATCGGTAGATTTTTAAGAGCTTACGACAGATATTATTTATAGCACAAAATTATAAGCAAACTATAAATTATTGGGCAGATTTCATGGTTGAAAATAACGAACAGAAAATGAGAAGCGAAATTCTTCAGATTGTAGAAAAATACTACAAAGTAAAAACTGGAACGCCCAAGTTCGAACCTGGCAAAACCAGAATACCTCACGCAGGCAAAGTTTGTGATGCTGAAGAAATGAAAAATGCAGTAGATGCCTGTTTGGATTTCTGGCTCACTGCAGGTAGATTTTCTGATCAATTCGAAGCTGAATTTGCAAAGGTCATGGGACATAAATACTGTTCACTCGTTAACTCCGGTTCATCTGCCAATCTGATTGCAGTTTCCTGCTTAACCTCAAAACTCATGGGAAAACGAAGATTGGTACGCGGAGATAAAGTAATTACAGTATCTGCAGGTTTTCCTACTACAGTAAATCCAATATTTCAGAACGGACTTATCCCGCGTTTTATAGATGTAGAACTCGGATATTACAATCCAAAACCGGAAATGGTAGAAAAAGCAATAGATGACAGAACTAAAGCAATAATTATCGCACATGCACTCGGAAATCCGTTCGATGCTGAACGTATCGCCAAAATAGCAAAAGATCATGGTCTTTTCCTAATTGAAGATTGTTGTGATGCTGTAGGTTCAAAATTAAATGGAAAACTTGTAGGAACTTTTGGAGATATGGCAACTACAAGTTTCTATCCTGCACATCACATAACCATGGGAGAAGGTGGCTCAGTATTAACTTCTAATCCGATATTAAAAAAGGCCATAGATTCGTTCAGAGATTGGGGTAGAGATTGTTGGTGTGCCACAGGTAAAGATAACACTTGTGGAAAAAGATTTTGCTGGAAGCTCGGTGAACTACCATACGGTTACGACCACAAATTTATATACTCCAATATTGGCTATAACCTAAAAATGACAGATATACAAGCTGCCATAGGGATAGCACAACTAAAGAAACTTCCAGAATTCATTAAAAAAAGAAAAGAAAACTACGAATTTTTCCTTTCACGATTATCAAAGTACTCGTCTAAACTTATTATGCCTAAGATCCTGCCAGGAGTTGAGCTATCTTCATTCGGATTCATGATGACTGTAGCTGAAGGAGCAGGATTCACCAAAAACGAAATTGTAGAGTATCTTGAATCAAAGAATATTGCAACCAGAATGCTATTTGGAGGCAACCTTGTAAGACAACCTGCTTACATCGGCGAGAAATTTGATGTTGTTGGAGATCTTAAGAACAGCGATTTCATAATGAACAACTCTTTTTGGATAGGAGTTTATCCAGGAGTGACTCATGAAATGCGAGAGTATATGGTTAAACAGATAGAAACATTTTTGGAAGAGAAGGACAAATTATAAAACTAATTTGTCCTGTTGTAAATTCGATAGAATTTATAATAGAAAAATAGATCTGAAAGATAACTAAAAATTAAGATAAACTAATTGAATAGTAACAAAAAAGTGCTCGAGAGCTTATTTTCTTAGTTATTGTTAGAAAACGTCGATTTTTTATTTAAGCTAAAATATTTAAAGAGAATCAGACAATGGATATTTGTATAATAATGTAGATTATCTAAGGATAAAATAACGAAAATTTTGTCCTGTTGTAAATTCGATAGAATTTATAGTACAATTAAAAAATTAAACTTTAGAAGGTGAGCAAACTGACTAAGATAGCTGTAACAGGAGCCGCAGGTTTCATAGGCTCAAACATATGCGATGAATTGCTAAGTCATGGAAGCTACGAGATAATAGCCATAGATGACTTAAGCACGGGTAGAGTGCAGAACGTGCCGATTGCAAATGGAGAAAAACTCCAGTTCCATAGAACAACTATACTTGATTTAGATTCAATGAAACAGCTATTCAAAGATGTAGAGTACGTAATACACCAAGCTGCAATACCTAGTGTGCCAAAATCAATAGAAGATCCCATAGGCACCACCAATGCCAATATAATGGGGACTTTGAATGTATTGGTGGCTGCTAAAGAGTGCAAAGTAAAACGAGTAGTACTTGCATCTTCTAGCTCGGTTTATGGAAATAATCCGATTTTACCTCAGGTTGAAAGTATGGAAACTGGACCGATATCTCCATATGCAACAAGCAAACTAGTTAACGAACTTCATGCGAAACAATTCTATGATTTATATAGTCTTGAAACTGTTGCACTTAGGTATTTCAACGTATTTGGACCGAAACAGAATCCTAAAAGCGAGTATGCGGCAGTAATACCTAAATTCATAGCTAAGATAACGAATGGAGAATCGCCTACTATTTTCGGAGATGGAAGTGCAACACGTGATTTTTCTTATGTTAAAGACGTCGTAGGAGCTAATCTACTTGCACTAAAAGCACCTAAAGCAGCTTGTGGCAAAGCTTTCAACATATCTGGTGGAAAGCCAATTAGGATAGATCAACTTGTTGAAACACTAAACAAACTGATGGGAAAGAAAATTAAACCGAAATACGAAAAAGAACGAAAAGGGGACATAAAACATTCCTATGCGGACATGTCACTTGCAAAAAAATACCTTGGTCATAATCCAAAGTATAGTTTAGAGAGCGGACTTATTGAAACAATAAAGTGGTTTGAGAAACATGAATGATCGAGTAACTGGCAACATGACAATAGTAGTAATTGGCCTAGGTTACGTAGGGTTACCTCTAGCTGTAAAATTTGCTGAACATTACAAGATTATTGGTTATGACATAAATAAAAAACGTGTGACAGATCTAAATGAAGGTAGGGATTGGAATAACGATGTAACAAACGAGCAACTGAAGAAAATAGAAAACAATATTACATTCACAACAGATGAAAATGAAATTGGAAAAGGCAACATAATTATAATTTCAGTACCTACTCCTTTGAAACCAAATAATGACCCTGATCTTAGCTATGTGGAAAGTGCATCTCGTGTTGTAGGCAAGCACATAAAAAAAGGGGCAATAGTCGTATACGAATCTACAGTTTATCCAGGTTGTACTGAAGAATTTTGTCTTCCAATACTTGAAAAAGAAAGCAAGATGAAACTTGGAGAATTTTACATTGGATTCTCTCCAGAAAGAATGAACCCGGGCGACAGCGCACATAGTGTAGATAAGATAGTCAAACTCATTTCAGCATCTCATCCTGAAGCACTGGAAAAAATGAGAATTATTTATAGCAAAATAACAAAAACCCATTCCATGAGCTCGATAATGGCAGCAGAATCGGCAAAAATCATAGAAAACGTTCAACGAGACATAAATATCGCACTTTTCAACGAATTAAGCATGCTCTTTGACAAACTTGGGCTCGATAGTTCCGAAGTCTTCGATGGCGCTGCAACTAAATGGAATTTCATAAGATATAAACCTGGATTAGTGGGTGGCTACTGTATACCAGTAAATCCACACTATCTAGCTTACAAGGCACATAAAATAGGATTTAATCCTGAGTTCATACTCGCAGGAAGAAAAACCAATGATCGTATGCCTATATTTATTGCAAGCAAAGCAAAGCAACTGGCTCCAAATGGAAGAGTATTGATAATCGGAGCAAGCTATAAGGAAAATGTTGCCGAACTACGAAGCAGCAGAATAAAAAATCTTGTAGAAGCACTGCAACAAGAAGGCTTCATAAATATGCAAATATATGAACCGCTTGTATCTGACCAAGAAGTTTTTGGTTTGAAGAATGAAACGCCATCGGGAAAATTTGATTTGATAATATATGCAGTTGCACATGAAACATTGAAGGATATACAACTAGAGCATCTGCTTGAGAAAAATGGTGCTATAATAGATATACAAAGAAAACTTGATAGAAAAAAATTTGATAAAATAAGGTATTGGGCTCCTTAGATTTATGATTACGAGGTGTTGAAATGATTGACGGAGTATTGATTGTACCATTGAAACAAATACCAGATGAACGTGGGAAGATAATGCATATGATAAGAAAGGATTCCCCATATTTTGAGAAATTTGGAGAGGTCTATTTCTCTGTTGTTTATCCAGGAGTAGTGAAAGGCTGGCATACTCACACAAAAGTAACCTTGAATTATGCAGTTCCGTTTGGCACGGTTAAACTAGTCTTATATGATATGCGAGAGAATTCCAAAACCAAAGGAGAAATAATGGAGATATTCACTGGGGAAAGTAATTACGTATTGATAAAAATACCACCTGGAGTGGCAAGTGGCGTGAAGGGAGTTGGAGTAAATCCAGCATTTATAGTAAATTGTGCAACAGAACCGCATGACCCTAAGGAAATAGGAAGGATTGATCCGTTCAAGAACGACATACCCTATGATTGGAAAATAAAAGAGTGTTGAGCGGATTAACAAAAAATTTGATAATATAATTGAGATGATACAGAAATGAGATATTTAATAACTGGTGGGAGCGGACTTCTAGGGGCTGATCTTGTAGAAGAATTATTGCAAAGAAAAGAAGAAGTCCACTATACCTACCTCAATAACGAAATGAAAATTAATGGCGCCCACCCATACAAGCTAGATATCCTGGAAACTAAAAAATTAGCTGAACTAATAAAGCAGATTAAACCAAATGTAGTAATACACACTGCCACCATACCCAGCGTAGATGTATGTGAGAAAGACAAAGAATTGGCATATAAAATAAATACTCTAGCAACGAAAAAAATCGCAGAGGTTACAAAAGCAATTGGTGCTAAACTTGTTTATATATCGACAACTTTTGTTTTTCCAAATTCAACAACCAAATTCAGCGAAGAAGACATACCTGCACCGATTAATTACTACGGAGTCACTAAATTAGGCGGGGAACTTGCTACTGCAATAAATCCGAATCACCTGATAATCAGAACAGATCAGATATATGGATGGATAAAAAGCGGGCAGAAGAAAACTTATGTTGTTACCGTACTAGAAAAAATAGAGAATGATGAAAAAGTAGAGATATTTATGAATTGGTATAATTCGCCCACTTATGTAAAAGATTTATCTGCCACGATAATCGGTTTACTTGCTAAAGAAAAAAAGGGAATTTATCATGTTGTAGGGAGTACATACCTAAATAGGTTAGAATGGGGAAGAAAAATAGCTGAAATATTTGGAATCGATCCGAATCTAGTAGTTGGCATAGACTCATCTAAAAAAGATATCCCAGCTACAAGAACAAATTGTAAAATTGCTAATGATAAAGCACAAAAAGAATCTGGTGTAACACTCAAAACAATTGAAGATGGGCTTCTAGAAATGAAAAAAATTAGGGATGCTGCTCAGAAAAACTAAAGGTGATAATTATGAAAGAAAAAATATTGATAACTGGTATTACTGGATTTGTAGGTTCGCATATGGCAGATTACATGCTTGAGAAAGGCATGGAAGTACACGGCCTTAAAAGATGGAACTTGTCAAGACTGAGAAATGTCAGACACATTATGGATAAAGTAACCTGGCACGATTGTGACCTTACTGACCCAGTGGCAATTCGCGAGATAATAAAAAAAGTAAAGCCAGATAGGATATTCCACTTCGCTGCAGAAAGTTTTGTAAGCCCATCTTGGCAGAATCCGAGCCATTATATGGATGTTAACTATAAGGGAACGGTAAATTTATTTGAAGCTGTAAAAGAAGCAGGAATTAATCCAAAAATTTTAATGCCTGGATCAGGAGAAGAGTATGGAGAAATATACGAATCAGAGGTACCAATAAACGAGAATACGCAAATAAGACCTGTAAATCCTTATGCGGTGACAAAAATAGCTCAGGATTTCATAAGTTATGTTTATTTCAGATCTTATGGCATGAGACCAATAAGAGTAAGGACGTTCAATCATGAAGGACCTAGAAGAGATAATGTATTTGGACTTTCTTCCTACGCATACCAGATTGCAAAAATAGAAGCAGGTAAGCAACCGCCAGTAATAAAGGTTGGGCATACTGAAGACAGAAGAAACTTTACCCACATAAGAGATATTGTAGAAGCCTACTGGACAGCTACGGAAAAATGTGAAGTTGGAGAACTTTACCTTATTGGTTCAGAAAAAGCTGAGCACATCCATACGTTTAAGGAAGCTCTTAACAAATTTATAGCGTTATCAACTTACAAAGGCAAAATATCTGTAGAAATAGAACCAAAGTTTGTAAGGCCAACCAATGTACCGAGATTAATTGGTGATATTTCTAAGTTTAGGAGTAAAACAGGTTGGGAGCAGAAAATACCTTTCGAAAAGATTCTTGAAGATACTCTTAATTATTGGAGAGATTTCGTTAAGAATGACAGATACTAAAGATTGGATGCCCATAAATTGTTCTAAAGAACAAATATCTAGAAGTGATTTCTCGATGAACATAAAACAAGCAGCGATTTTAGCAGGTGGACGAGGAACCAGGCTAGGTGAACTGACAAAGGATACACCAAAACCCATGATTCTGTTGAATGGAAAACCGTTTCTGGAATATTTGGTAGAAATGCTTAGGGATAACGGCATTGAAGAGATAGTTCTTCTTTTGGGATATTTGCCTGATAAAATAATGAATTACTTCGGGGATGGTTCTAAGTTTGGTATAAAGATAACGTATTCGGTTGGAGATGTAGAGTTTGAAACTGGGAAGCGTCTGAAAAATGCTGAAAAACTCCTGAACGATATTTTCCTTTTAATGTACTGTGATAATTATTGGCCATTAAGACTCGATAAGCTAGTGGCACAGTATGAAAAACATAAAACTTTATCTACAGTTACAGTATATACAAACAAGAACAGAATAACTAAAAATAATATGCTATTAGAAAACGACTGCGTCACTAAATACGATAAAAGCAGGCAGGAACCTGGACTCGATGCAGTTGACATAGGTTTTGTAGTTATTAAAAAAGAGGCTGTATCTGCCATGCCAGACAGCAACTTTTCCTTGGAAGCTGATTTTTACCCTAAACTTATAGAAAAAGGACAAATGACTGCGTATCAAACGGATCAAAAACATTATACCATAGGCACACCGGAGAAGCTAAAAATAACGGAAGAGTTTCTTGCAGACAAAAAAATAGTTTTGGTTGATAGAGATGGAGTAATTAACAAAAAAGCTCCTAAAGCAGATTACGTAAAAAAATGGCAGGAATTCAAATTTTTACCTAAGGCACTTGATGGATTACGCTTACTAAAGGAGAGAGGATTCAAAGTAATTGTAATAACCAACCAACCAGGAATCGCAAGAGGGCTAGTAACCAAGGAAGATCTTGAAGAGATCCACAGAAATATGATAAATGAAATCAAGAAAAATGGTGGAAAGATAGATGCGATATACGCCTGCATGCATGGATGGGATGATGGCTGCGATTGTAGAAAACCAAAACCGGGACTATTATTCAGAGCTTCTGATGAATTTAAATTTGACTTAACTAAGTCATTTTTCATTACTGATGATGAAAGAGACGTGATTGCTGGGGATGAATCTGGTTGCAAAAATATTTTAATTACCACTGACACATATACAAATAGTATAGATAAGTTAAAACCGCAATTAATATGTAAAAATCTTTACGACGCCGCAAAACACATAATAGAACAATCTAAGGTGATATAAGTGATCATTTCAAGAACTCCTTTTAGAATAAGTTTCGTAGGTGGAGGGACAGACCTACAATCGTTCTATAATGAAGAAGGTGGAGCAGTAATTAGCACTGCCATAAATAAATATGTATATATAACCGTAAAAAAACAAAATGATCTTCACCCCCATAGAATAAGAATAAGCTATTCTACTACGGAAAATGTTGAAAAAGTAACTGATATAAAACACCCCATAGTCAGAGAAGTTCTAGGATACTTAGGAGTAAATCACCCAATAGAAATAACTAGCATTGCAGACATACCTGCACGAACAGGACTGGGTTCTTCAAGCACATTTACAGTGGGTTTGCTTAATGCAATTCATGCACTTAACGGAGAACACGTTAGCAGCAAAAAACTGGCTGAAGAAGCATGTTACATAGAGATAGAAAAATTGGGAAGACCAATAGGAAAACAGGATCAGTACGCAGCTGCATTTGGAGGTATGAACAGTATGATATTTAATCCTGATGAAAGCGTATCCGTATCCCCAATAATATGTAAAGAAGAAATACGTAAGAAGTTATTTGGCAATTTACTAAGTTTTTATACAGGAATAACCAGAGATACGAATGAGATACTTAGAGAGCAGATAAATAATAAAAACACTAATCATAACTCACTTCGGGAGCTTAAAAAAATGGTGACCGATTTTAAAAATACTATTGAGAATGGACAAAATATAGATCACCTTGGGGAAATACTCCACCAAAGTTGGATGAAAAAAAGACAACTTACACAAAACATAACTAATACTAAAATAGATGGATATTATGAAAATGCCAGAAAAGCAGGTGCCATAGGTGGCAAACTTCTAGGTGCTGGAGGCGGAGGCTTCCTTTTGATTTATGCTGACAAACACAAACACGCTGCAATTCGAGAATCACTGAAAGATCTAATTGAATTGAACTTTGATTATGAATCAGAGGGAAGTAAAATCATCTATATAGCATAGAATTTTAACTGGTGCTAGCAATAATTAAAATACGGTGTCATTTATGAATAAACTTGAAGAAATTTATCGAAATTCTAAAAGTCCGGAAGAATATGCAACAAAATATTTGGACTACTTGACTACACTTTTTAAATCACTTGATAAAAATAGCATAAGAAAAGTAATTGATGAATTTCAAAAAGCCAGAAAAAATGGCAAAATGATTTATTTTATTGGAAATGGAGGAAGTGCTGCTACAGCAATGCACTTTGCTCTAGATCTTGAAAAGGGGACTGACATCAAAAAAGGATTCATGTTCAAAACTGAAAGTCTAGTTAATAATGTTTCTTACCTGACAGCAGTAGCTAACGATAGTAATTTTGAAGAAATATTTGTCAGTCAGCTAAAAGCAAAACTCAATGAAGGAGATGTATTAGTAGGCATCTCTGCAAGTGGCAACTCTCCAAATTTAGTTAAAGCGTTTGAATATGCTAAAACCAAAAAAGCCAGAATCATTGGACTTCTGGGTTTTGATGGTGGAAAAATGAAAGTATTGTCCGATGTAATAGTACACGTGGTAACTGCAAGGGGAGAGTATGGGCCAGTGGAAGATATCCACATGGTTTTAGACCACATCATAACTACGTTCTTATATTTTTCTGAAAGGGATTCTAAATGATAATGGAAAAACTTACCAATTTATTCAAAAAAATTCCAGTTTATTTGTACGTATTAATGCTAATCATAGTTATAATTAATTTTAATCTTCTTAAAGATCTAAAACAATTGCCAAGCCCACTTTATGGAGGAGATTATTATGGCCACCTTGGAAGCATGTACCACATATTTTATGGCGGAAACATTCTAAACAGCGGACAAATGTTGGATACAACTCCTTTAGTACCATGGATATACTCTTTATATGTAGTAATACTTGCAAAGATAACTGGTTTAGATCCGGTGATAACAAATGTACTTTCTTCACTCCCTTTAATACCAATTACAATTGCAATAATGTATTTTCTAGTAAGAAAAATAACAAATAGTAAATTGCTTATAGTTGCTGCAATACTGTTAGTTGTAGTACAATATCCGATATTTAAATACACTAATTTTGTATTCGTAGTTATTGGCCCACTTGTCCTCCTAGCATGGTACTTATATCTCGAAAAAGAAAGTAACGAATATGCTATTTTATTGGCAGCTTCAATTGCTCTTGGAAACCTTACCAATGTCCAACTATTCTTTTCCCAGTATATTTTAATGGCTGTAATTTTAATTGATAGAAATTATCGTAGCTGGAAGGAAGGTAAACTAAAAAATATTGATGACTTCTTAGCTACTAATAAAATGATAGGGATTATTTTTATAATTTCATTCCTGATTTCTCTGCTTTACTGGTATGCACCTATCTTCGTATACCACGGCAAGACGCTTAACCCAATACAAATATTTTCAAGCACAGACATATCTACAATTCCACTACAAATAGGATATTCACTCGATATAATAAAAACCATGTTTTATGGCATAACAATACCTGGAATTATGGTTAATTTGCTTGCAATTACTGGCATATTTATCGTAGCTAAAAGAAAAGAAGAAAAAGAGTATAGGTTCTTTTACCTATTATTTGTGGCAATGATAATTATAGTTTTCAATCACCTAATTCTTTACAATCTTTTGGGATTGAATCTTTGGACAGACAGAATGTATGCCATGTTCTTTATCCCCATGTTCCCAATCTGGTTAATTATTGGTTGTGAAGAAATAGGTAAAAAATTTGAAAATAGAAAAATGCTAGTATTTGGAATTACTATAATAATGGTAATTTGGATATATGCTGGACAATTTCAAGGATTACTTTCAAACACATGGTTTGAAACTGGAAAACAACCATTAATGCAACCGCACCAGGAACTTAAGAATTGGATAATTAATAATACAGATATTAATGATGTATTTCTTTCTAATAATGAAGATTCGTTTATGATGAATGCACTTACAGGGAGAAAAGTAGTCGCATACCGAAGAACACATGCATCTTCCTATGTAGATATGAACCAACGCATGCTAGATAGCGCAGTAATCTTCTATGGTAATAATGATGAGAATAGAGTTGAATTACTAAAAAGATACCACGTCAAGTATTTACTTTGGTCAGTACGCTGGTTTGATAACGAATTTATAATAAATAATGGGAGTATTGTTGGACTTTTTGACCCGTTAAGTGTACCAACTAATAGTATGTATACGGCAGTATTGGACAATAATGAAATAGAACATTTTGAGACACACACTTACCTTGATCCTGCCCCACCAACTAATGCACCAACGTATGATTTAACAATTATTATACCCAAAGTTAAAGATATTAGTCATCCTTGGGATCCATCCCTTGATAAATACCTAAAACCAGTAAAAACAGTAGTTGTAAATGTAGATGGACAAACAATACCTTACTTTATCGTTTATGAAGTTGATTATTAGAGATTTCTTCCCGTGTATCTCACTTTCAAATCAAATCTTTCCTAAAGTCTTTATCCTTAAACTAATCAAATTTAGAAAAACTTTAGCTATCAAAATTGGAAATGCAAATGGCCTAAAGGAACTTTCACCACCTTGTCTTTCGAAATGCTGTACGGACACTTGAGCAACCTTCAATTTATTCGTATATAATTGAATGACAAATTCTGGCCCTACCGGCATATCCAAATTTTTAAGATGAATTTTTTCTGCTGCTTTTTTTGTCAAAACACGATAACCACAATCGATATCCCATACTGGAAAATTAAATGCCAACTTAAAAAGAACATTGTATCCCCAACCAGCTATGACACGATAAAACGGATCCTTACGAATAGGTTTCCAGCCTAATACAACTTCATAACCTTGACATATCTTTTCCATAAACTTTGGCAAATCTTCAAGAGTATGCTGACCGTCTCCATCAACTATTACAGCAACATCTCCATTTAGATGATCAAGTGCATCCTGAACCGAAGCAGCATAACCTAAATTTTTTTCGTGCCGGACCATAGTTACTTTTGGATTTTTACCTGAAATAGTTTTGATGATTTGAGGCGTATTATCAGTACTTGAATTGTCTATTATCGTTACTTCATAATCTGGAAAATCAACTTCCATAAAAGAAACTGCATCTTCAACTAAAGAAGAAATTATCTTCTGCTCATTGTAAACAAGAAAAAATACGTGGACACGCATAGATACAACCTTGGGAGGGCTACATTATAAAATATTTCTTATACCTTCATCCAGCTTAACTTTGGCTTCGAAGCCTAGTTCTCGTTTAGTTTTTGAAGTGTCCGCAAGCGTATGTGCAACATAATTTTTTACCTTATTTTCAATGTATGTTGGTTTTATATCTTTCTTCAATTGAGTATTAAGAATTTTTATTACGTCATTAAGAGAATATGATTTTCCAGTACCTACATTAAATACTCCAAATTTAGCTTTACTGTAATTTGCTGCAAGAAGATTTGCACTTACTATGTCACTAACGTAGGTAAAATCCCTTGACTGACTCCCGTCTCCGTAAATAACTGGAGATTTATTATTTTTCATATCCCAAAGAAATTGTGATACCAAATTTGCATATTTACCCTTTGATATCTCCCGTGGCCCATAAACACTAAAATAACGAAGACCTACAATAGACATACCATATAAATTACTATAGATATTAGCAAGACGCTCCATGGCAATCCTAGCTTCAGAATAAAGATCTGTTGGCTTTAGCAACATGTCCTCACGATGCGGCGGATTAAGCCCATTATATAATGAGGAAGTTGATACAAAAACAAGTCTTGAGTCCTGTTTTCTTGCGAATTCAAGAATACTCATAAATTCAGCAATAACTGTACCAACCAATAATGGGTTTTCTTTATACATTGGCGAAGAAGATGGAATTCCACCGTGAAATATTACATCGACTTTACTTAAACCGAGTGACTGAATTTCGCCAGAATTAACTTTTTTAACTTCGAACTTACTATTTTTTACATTGTGTTCAATATTAGCCATATTACCAGTATGAAAATTGTCAAGACATACTACTCTATTTCCTTCATTAAGCAATGAATCACATATGTAAGAACCTATGAATCCTGCTCCGCCAGTAACAACAGTTTGCATTAAAAAACCTCTTTAACTACGATATATAATACTATTTTAAGAACTAATCTTTTAAACACACCACACTTAACAAAATATATAGATGCGGATAGTATGCTTGGATGGAAGATAACCAAAAATGGAGAGTATAAACTTGATATCCCAGCTTTAAGCAAACAAGAGGAACAAGTAATATTAGAACTCGAAGAAAAATTTAAGGATAGTGTTTCCAGGCAATCGGTTTCAAATAGTTTGGATAGTGAAGAACTTTTCAGAAGACTTATGGAAAATTATACTAAACAAAATTCTATCCACATAGATTCTGATCAACGAGAATATCTTGCAAAAGTAGCTAGAATGCACGTATATGGATTCTATTTTTTAGAAGAGCTAATTAATAACAAAAACATAGAAGAGATAAGTGTTATCGGACCTAATAAACCAGTATATGTATTTCTAAGAAATATAGGGTGGCAGAGAGTAAATGCTTGTTTCACAGAAGATAAAACCATAGTAGATGCCATAAACAAAATGGCAAGTAGCATTGGCAGAAGAATAACACACCAAAATCCCAGAATAGATGCAGTATTACCAAATGGTTCTAGACTACATGCTTCTCTCCCTCCAATATCCGCAGGAGAAATAACCATAAGGAAATTCAGAAATGATCCTTTTTCTGCTATAGAGATAATTGAGAGTGGAGTTTTGGACAGTTCGACACTCGCATACTTATCATTAATAATGCAAAGCGACAGTTCACTCGTTATTGCCGGTAATACCGCAAGCGGAAAAACTACTACACTCAATTCTCTTTTTGCATTTGTACCTATCAATGAAAGAGTAATAATAGCAGAACAAACTCCTGAGATAAATATCCCCCACCCCCACAGTCTGAGGATGGTTGCAAACCAGGATATGAGTGTTGGGCTTAAAGACATAATTTATGATAGTCTAAGGATGAGACCAGATAGAATGATTGTAGGCGAAGTTAGAAATGCAATAGAAATAGAAGCTCTTTTTGATGTGTTATTAGCAGGACAGGCAAGGGCTACCTATGCCACCATGCATGCTACAAGCACCAGAGAACTTGTCCAACGCCTCAAAAATTTTGGTGTATCTGAAATAGATGTAACTGCAATAGGCTTTGCAATGATACAAAAAAGAATGATGGAGTACGATGGAAAGAAAACCGGAAATGAAATCAGAAAAATCACTGAAATAGTTGATATAAAAAATAATAAATTACTATTTTCTTACAATACGACCACAAAAAAATTGGAAGCTAAAAATAAAGATCACCTCGATAACCTTCTTGCAAATAAACTTGGAGTTACTTCAAAAGAAATAAATGATATGCAACAAGAAAGAAAGAAAATGATTGAAAAATCACCACGTAAATTTTCTGAATTCGTAACCTACGTTCAAAACAAATTATTTGGGTTTAAACATGAATATAACGGAAAAATTAATTAGGGTATCTGCAGCGTTCCCGGAAATAAATATTTCAAGCGGAAGTCTTGAAAAAGATACAATAAAACTCCGTGAACTGCAACCAAAGAGATTCCTAACGCTTGGAATTATAATTGCCACAATATCTCTTATTTTGACCACTCTTATTGCACTAGTAGCATATTTTCAAACAATAGTAATTGCAATTGCATTGGGATTGTTGGTTTTCGCCATTATACTCCTAGTTGTATTAAGACTACCTAAAATGGAAATAGTCAATAGGGAAGCCGAAATGGAACAGCAATTACCGTTCCTACTTCGTGAAACTGCACTTCTTTTAGATCTTGGATTGCCTTTTGAAAGAGCAATTAAAATTACAAGTGAAAAAAATAACAGATTAGGAAAGGAACTAAAAAAATTACTTAAAAATGTTGATCGTGGAGTAACGATGCAAAAAACACTTCTGGATTTTGCTTCAAATGTGAGTGGCACAAATGTAAAACGAGCGATAACTCAGCTCGTCAGTATATACGAATCTGGAGGAAATGGAGACGGAGTAAAAAGAATAGCTGATGACCTGTTAAGCATAGAGCAAAATAAATTCAAACAAGAAAGTTCCAAAACTGCCATATATGGAATGATATTCGTTACTATTTGCGCAGTTGTGCCTACATTTATTGCTGTTTTATCCTTGAGCAATAGTGCTATGTTTGGTGACGGAATGAATTTTTCCAAAGAGCAAATTGCCATGATACTTCTAGTTTTAGTCCCGGCGTCAGGTTTTTTACTAGTACTTAAAGTCAGAATGCAAAACAAAAATAGCACTGGAGAAAAAATTATTGGCAAAGAAGATATTTATCTATTTTTTGCTGCTCTAATTTTGGCAATAATAACAATGATAACTGATAATCAAATGATAATTTATGCCGCCATAACAATGATATTTTCAGTACTTATAATTATTTTTCATAGGCAACGAGTGAAAGATGAAAAAATAGAAAAAATTGAAAGAGATTTGCCAGATGCACTACTTGCAATATCTAATCTCCCTACTGGCACTAGAATAGAAAGAATATTTGAAAATATGAAACCCTACGGTGAACTTGGTAAGGAAAGTGAAATTACATTAAAACAAATAATATCAAATGTAAAACCTGAAGACGCACTAGAACAACTCGCAAAAAGGAATGATTCTGTACTTCTTGAACAAACATGTGCTTCGCTCACTACTGCCATAAATACTGGCAAACTAAATAAATTGAACTATATTGGAGAATATATAATGAAGATACTTGAGATTAAACGAGAAAGAAGTAGTATGCTTTCTATGCAAAAATATACTATATATCTCGGTGCAGTAATCACTCCTTTAGTCATCAAAATGACGCTTTCATTAGTAAAATCATTCCAGGAAAACATGGGAAATGCCATAGGTGGAAGTGAAATGGAAACCATAATGCCAGCATATATAATAATATATTCTGCTATTTCATCATATTATTTATCTTCTATAGAAGAAAAAAAATCTACAAAAATGGTAAATTTTGTTGCCATGACAATTGTTGGTTTAGTAATATTATTAATCATAAAATAAATGAGGCAAATTATGTTGGATATTTTAAATATAATAATGACTGGAATTTCATTAATTCTTAACAGTACACCTGTATTTGGAATTGTTCTAGTCATATTAGTACTACTTGGAGAGAAGAGGAATTCAAAACGTGCTAAAATAGCCATTGCAATTTTTATCGCATTAATTATAGGGTTCGCACTTAAAGAGATGTATAAGGTACCCAGACCATGTATAACTGAACCTGGAGGAGTAACATGCCCCAACGACTATTCATTTCCAAGTCTCCATGCAATAGGAGCTTTTGCTCTTATGATACCATTCATAAATAAAGAAAAATTTGCCTATTACTTACTTTTTGCATTGTTAACCGCATTTACAAGAATATACCTTGGAGTGCACACCATAGAGGATATTGCTGCTGGCTTAGTAGTCGCATCAATTTCATGTTATGCCATTGATAGGCTATTTCCTAAAGGAGAAAAGGATTAATATGGTAGATCAAGAAATCCCACGACAAATATTCCACATAATAATAGGCTTAATAATTATAATTATGCTCGCCTACCTGGGACGAGAAGTTACGATAATAATAGCATTTCTTGGAGCAATTTTAGGTTCGATATTGATAAATAGAAAAGCTACTGATAAAAGTCTATGGTTCTTTGAAAATATTTATCAAAAATTTGAAAGACAAGGTGGACGGTTGCCAGGCTGGGGGGCAGCATGGTATATGATAGGCGTATTACTCATAATGGTGTTTCTCAAAAATACTTCAAGCATAGCTGCTTGCGTATTCGTATTTGCCATGGGAGATGGATTTTCTACATTAATTGGAATGTTGGGGAAAATTAAACTACCATACAACTCAAAGAAGACTCTCGAAGGTACAATCGCATTTTTCTTTACATCTACCCCTGCATATATTTTCATCAAAGAACCGGTAATAATTCTTGCTCTGATAGGTGCTATTGTAGAAAGCTTACCTCTGGACATAGAAGATAACATGCTAGTTCCGGTTGCATTGGTTATTACGCTCTACGTTTTGGGAATCGTATAAGGTTTTATCAATGAATTGTCCTCCCAATTGTTCGAAACATCAAACAACACAATTGCCCTACGAACGGGCAATGTGCACATTGTCGATAAACGACAATTGTGTGGGCACAATTGTTTTCAACAGAAAACAATGTACAATTATTTTCTAAAGAAAATAATGCACATTAACAACATTTTCTAGGTTGTTAATCGTGCATTGACGCGGTTTCCGCGTCAATTATTGACACGAATCGTCGTGTCAATGCATC
>JAUSHJ010000070.1 GCA_030648615.1 Microcaldota archaeon
GATGCATTGACACGACGATTCGTGTCAATAATTGACGCGGAAACCGCGTCAATGCACGATTAACAACCTAGAAAATGTTGTTAATGTGCATTATTTTCTTTAGAAAATAATTGTACATTGTTTTCTGTTGAAAACAATTGTACCCACACAATTGTTGCCACGAGCAACAATGTGCACATTTTCCGATATATCGGAAAATTGTGTTGTTCGAAGTATCAAACAATCGGGAGTCACCTGCAACAACTAACCAGTTATCAGTAAACTTGCAATTTTTACAATGGCAACAAAAATTAGAGTTGCAATTATAACTGTTTTTGGATCTATTTGAATTCCTGCTAGGTTTTCACCTGCACTAATACCAAGTATACCCGCACTGGCCATTGGCATGCTTAAACGTTCTTCTTTTGACATGAATAAAATTTGATAGAATGATTATATAAGCTTTTCTTTAGTTAAATCATTATGCACGAAATTGAAATTCACAAGATTACAGAGCTTAAGGCAAAAAACCCTACAATAATTATGGGTTTTCCAGGAACTGGATTGGTGGGAAGTGTTGCAGCATCACAAATTATAGATGCACTTCAACCAGAATTTATTGGTTACATCACAAGTCCAGACTTTGCACCTTTGGCTGCAATTCACGATTATGTACCGTTACCACCAGCTAGAATCCACTATTCACAAAAACACAATTTAGTAATAATAGTTTCTGAAATGACAATACCAGTAAATTCTTCACTGGATCTTGCTGATAAACTTCTTTCATATGCCAAACAGATTAATGCAAATAGCATAATTTCACTTGGTGGAATTTCCATGAAAGAAGATGAAAATGCAGTCTATGCTATATCAAGCGATAGGAAAACGATAAAAAATATAATTTCCAAAAAATTAGCTAAACCTATAAGAGAAGGGGCAACTACCGGAGTAACAGGAATACTTCTTTCTAGAGGTTCAATGGAAGGTTTTTCAGTACTCTCAATACTAGCAGAGGCATCTCAGGATTATTTAGATCCTAAAGCAGCTGCCAATGTACTAAAAGTACTTTCTTCAGTTATTGGAATAAGTTTAGATACAACAAGATTGGAGAGAGAAGGAAAGGAGTTAACATCTGCATTAAAAGAATCGATGATAAAATCTAAATCTACGCCTAAAAAAACAGATGTAAAGCAAATAGATACTGATCCGGGCGGAATGTTCGGGTAGTAACTCACTTGTTTTTAAAAAGTTGTATTTACATTCCCCTAATCAAATGAATACGTGCAGGGATGACAGAGCCCGGTCAAATGTGCAGGACTTAAGTAAATTTCTTTTGGATTAGCAAAGAAATTTAATAAAGAAAGAAATCCTGTGACTTAGTGTCTACGAAGGTTCAATCCCATATCCCCTTTCTTTGGAAGAAAGGGGCTGAGGGTTTCACCCCCAAAGAAACGGTGAAATTTTCAATCTTAGAAATAAGAATAAGGGGAACACATCCTTCTCCCTGCAATTCTTCTTCCTCTGAGTTCTTCGGATTTTCACGATGAACTTAGCACAAACTGTCCTTCCGTCAAGGACTAATCTGAGGTAAGAGCTATTTAAGGCTTGACCTGAGGGCGGTTAGACGATTGACTAGGTCGTACCAAACAACTCGTTAAATCTTGCCACGATTTTTTTCCTGAATTTGTAGGTATTGGCAAATTTAGCATAAACGAGCCAACCCTCCAATCTCTGAATAACCTCAGCTCGTGTCAGTTCTCCTTGGGCATATCTCTGCTTAAATTTTTCGAGTCTTTTCCAAATCCTTCTTGCATTGCTTTTCTTTAGTAACCTATATTTTGAGAAGATTCTGAAACCAAGAAAGGTTACACCACGTTTCAAAGAAATAATTCTTGTTTTTTCAGGATGCAATTCAATCTTCAGATTCTCCTTCAAAAATAGATCAATCTCTTGCTTCCAATTTTCAAGGACTTTATTATCCCTGTGAAGAATTACGAAATCATCGACGTAACGAAGATAATATGCAGCTTTCAATTTATGTTTTACAAAATAATCAAGTTCGTTTAGATAAAAATTGGCGAAGAATTGCGAGGTTAAGTTCCCTAGAGGCATTCCCTTATTTGGAATTACTGTTTTATGATTCCTCAGGATAGTTTCAATCAACCATATTACTTTTTCGTCTTTGATTCTTCTTCGTATTAACTTTAGTAAAATTTCATGATCTACAGTTTCAAAATAATGACGTATATCCGCTTTCAGTACATAGCCAAAAATTCGTTCGCCCCCCCCCCATTTCGACATTGGAATGGTTGACGGAAGCAGATCTCAAGAACTTTTCAAACCGTTTTATCGCCGGATGTGTCCCCTTGCCTTTTCTATTGGCGAATGAATCGAAGATGAAACTATCGCCTAGAATGGGAGAAATGATATTACATAAAGCGTGATGCACAACTCTGTCCCTGAAATCAGATGCACCTATTTTTCTTGTCTTCGGGTCTTTTACTATGAATATTGTAATCGGCCTTGGGCAATAAGTGAAGGCATGAAGCTCAAATTGCAGTTTTAGCAGATTCTCTTTCAGATTAGCTTCAAATTCAATTACGTAGTCCTTCAATGTTTTTCCTTTTCTTGCGTTCATAAAAGCAAGTTCTAGATTTTCGTAGGAGGTGAGCTGTTCATACAAGTTATTGTAAGTCTTCATAAAACAAAGATAAGAATAGAAAAAGAAATAAAGTCCCAAGATTGTAGGCTAAGGTCATTTCCGAAGCATCGGACCAGTTGTCGTTGGTATTGACGTTACGCCTTTCACAGCAATACTGGTTATTTTGAAGAAGAAACCAGATACTACTCCTGTTGTTGAAGTTGTTGTCGTCACGGCCAACAGGACCGACCAATGTAACCCGCTTACTATAAACAACACATTTCAGCTCAGTCAAGTCGAACTTTCTGTGTTCCACCATAGCTTCAGGTTTCGCAAAAAATAAACTACTAATTGATGCTACTGTATTTCATGGCCAATAATCAGAAGATTATCAGCACTATAAGCGAGTGTGTGGCCCCAGCCTACAAGCTAGGGAATAAAATAAGAAATGAAAGAAGTTAAAAAATGGAGAGATATGATTATTTGAGAGATTCGAGCAATCTTACTGCTGCATCAAGTTGCTCAGATGTTCCCCTTACAATCAGTTCGGTTGGATTTCGCATTAGTTGCAAACCTGCAGCTGAATGTGTGCCGGTTGCAGTTTCAAGCGGCGCGGCCGCAAAGCGGCCAACCAACGCCACCCCCGAAGCATCGGACCAGCCGTCGAAGGTAAAGACGTAACGCCTGTAGACGAAGTAGTCGTCACGGCCAACAGGACCGCTAAAACTTCTGTCTTGATGACGATATAAATAGAGAGCGTCTGGATTTTCAGCATTAGTTTTTTGACCATTCGGAATAGCAAATGGATTTCCATCTGGTACATACCAGCCGTCTTCAAGAGGCAGGTCTATACTAATTTTCCCCTCTCCTTCATTCCACGCCTTTGCCTTCCTTGCACCTGCTTGGTATTCTAGAGAAGTTGCTGTTCTGGCAGGTAAGAATGATCTAATATTTTCCCAATCACGACGAATTGCTTCACTAAGTACTGCGTGAGTTAACATCCTCTTCGGATCAGTTGTTTTTTCGTATCTTGGTCCATTAACTTGAACTGTTGTTGCACCCATAAATACACCTCAGATTTTTGATTAATAGTATGGTATATTAGAATGATTAACCTTTAAAAGCCATTGGTTATCACATCAATCAAAGTTTTACCGTTAATTTAGTCATGAACGACGTTTACTCGAATAACGGGAATTTTCAACTATTTTTCACGTCGATGAATCTTTTTCAGCTCAAACATTTTCGACAATATAAAAAGGGATTGTGAGTTCAATTGTTATAAGCTTCAATTCGCTTGAGTTCAGCTAGCGGCACACCTGTTTTTTGGTGTTTCTGACAATTGCGATTCCTAATTGTTCAAGCATTCTGGGTGTTAATTCTCTTGAACTCGCTCAGAAAATTGTGGGGAATAATTACTAGCACAGTGGTCTATTTTTACCTCAAAACCATTGTGTTTCGCTCATCCGTAGTATATAAAGAAGCACACTGAAAACACACTGATTTGGGCGTTCTGAAGCTCAGAACACACTGAAACAAGCTTTCTGGCTGCATAGATTAGAGAGCGTGAAAACCAGTGTGTGAATACTAAGCAAGAGAGTTTGCTATTTCTGCACAATGGTCGGTTTTGCCCCTAAAACCATTGTGTTTCGATTATTCCGAGTTTATAAAGAAACACAATGAAAACACAATGGAATTGCCGTTCTGGAAGCCAGAACACGATGAAACAAGCGTTCTAAGCGTATCTAGTGGTGTGTGAGCAAGAAAAAGAGTCAACGGAAAGTTTGTCCAAACCTTAAGTTAAACAGATTTAAACAGAAAAATGTTTAAATAGTTATCTATAGCAAACTTTTCTCCAACCCTTTCTCAACTATTTTCTTGAGCAGCAAGTTCTTGACTTCTTCGTCTTCAATCAAAATATTCATCAACTCATTCGGCTTCTTGTTCGGATCGACCAGCAATGTTTTCTCATCAAGAGGATTTCCGCATCTTCCGCAAAATGATTGCGAAGGTGAATTTTTCTCCTTGCAACGGAAGCAAGTTTTGATGTTCAGTTTAACCTCTTTGTCTTCTGTCCGTTCTTTCAATGAATAAACCTGCAATAGTGCATTATCAACATCCCTGCCAGAAAGATGTACGTACGTAGACGCCATGTCAGAACCCTGCACCCAGCCGAAATGCTCCTTCATTTGGGATTCTGTAAGTTTGTTAGCCAACGCCGTAGCTCTTGAATGCCTGAACAAATGAGGATGGACTCTTTTCCGTATTCCTGCTTTCTCAGCAAGTGTTTTGACAAGAACATAGATCGAAGCATAGCGAAGATACTTTTGCTTGTCAGAATAATTAGTCGCCGATTGAGGCCATAACGCAGCTTCCGGATCTTTTCTGGCAGGGTGAACATCTATCCACGAAGTCAAAATAGGCGCAGCCATTATTATGCGCACTCTTCTGTCTCCGGTTTTGCCAGTTACGCGTAAAACAGCTCCGTACTGGTCAAAGCTGACGTTTTTCATGCGAAGGCTGAGGATTTCTCCTATTCTGCAACCCGATTCGTATAAAACCATAATGAATGCACGGTCTCTTTGCGTGGTTGCTGCTTCAGCCATTTTCAAAATTTCGCCTTCACTTAGCAAATGTTCTGGCAGTTTATGATTCTCATTCTTCAGCTTTGGAGTAAGCCATCGTATTTCTGGAGGAAAAATCTCGTCATTTCCTTTTAACCATTTATAGAACATTTTGAGAACGATCTTAAAGTCGTACTTTGTATGCTCGGCATACTCCTTTGTTTCTAGGCTTCCGATCAGGTTTATGAGGTCGTCTTTTGTGGCTTCCTTAAATGGTTTTTTGAGCCATATTGCCAGGAACCTTAGGCAATACACTACTTTTGCCACCCGACCGTGTCCAGAGCCTTTTGCCAAGCGTATGTTGGCAAATGCCTTGATCTCTTCGATGTTTTCTTTTCCGATGCCTTCCTGTTTGCTTAACTGCTGCATGCTTAGCTCTAGCCTGCGTGGATAGTCATAGAGTTCCAGCCTTCCGTTTTTTACCATGTTAACACCTCTGACGGAAGGTCTACTTATTCTTCAGTGCTGATATCAGCACCATAGTGCCAAATTCAGGTCAATCAGAACTCAGACATGCTCTGTGCATGTTCTCCCTGCATTTCTATTTTCTTTTAGCCAGTCCCAACAACAAATTTATCCAAAATATTTTCCATGATAGGTCTATAACTACTTATCTTACTCTTTTCTACACTATAGTTAATCCTGTAAACCCATTCTCCGTTTCTGAAGAATAACGTCTTGTAAACCATACGCGTCCCAGTATCTGGATTATTGCCTTCCATCTCAATTACAAATGTTGGTTTTTCCTTATAAGTAACGTTTTCAGTCTGGGTAATTACATCTCCTTGAACCATGAGCGTTCGCTCATATACTTCGAATTGTTCAGTAGTACTTTCATTTCCTGACCATATTTCTACAATAACTTCTTCAAGAATTTTATCATTGGAATCTTCAGCAGGAGAAAAGAACTGGAATGAAGGATTTTTACTATCATCTGCATACCACGTTTTAGGATAGTAAATTAAAAATAATTGGGATGAATAGTAAGTATAATTGGGATCCTTTGACTTAAACGGATCTAGTACATCAGAAACATTTGATTTTTCTGTCTGTTTAACAGTGTCTTTAGTTGTAGTATCATCTGTTTGTCCACCTACACAACCAAAAAGCAGCAGGGAAAATCCTAAGATCATAAATAATAATTTCAAATTTTTCATATATCGCTTTATAAAACAAGGTTTAAAAGAATTTACTAAATAAATTTTCCCCAACAATAATCAAATATAAGATAATGTTACTATAACTTATTCATGCAATGGTTACTCTACAGTCTAATCGCTTCTATCATGTTCGCGCTGTGGGAGTTATTTTCTAAACTATCATCGTTTCAAAGCCCGTACCTTTCAAATATTTTAATTTATTTCTTCGAAACGGCTATAGTTTTCCTCTTCGCAACTGTGGTAAAGAAAAAATTATCGCTGTCAAAAAACGGATTCTATTCTGGCTTGGTATCCGGAATTATGAACCTGATACTACTTACAGCACTCACAACAAACCTGCTAATATTAGTGGCACCATTCTTCTCCTTCGCACCTTCAATATTCTTCCTAATAATTTATGCACTGGAAAAACCTAAATATTCTAAAAAACAAAAACTTGCTATAGGCGCAGGCTTATTGATTAGCTTCATTGGAATATTCATAGTTTCAGTTGGACAGATAGGAATGGAAAATTTTCTAAAAGATTTCACCCTTGATAATGGCTACTTACTGTCTGGATTAACACTAACTGTGGGATCTGCATTATGGACGTATTTCTTATATCGAAGTGCAGTTAAAGAAAAAACTGATCCGTTTTCTTATACCATATCCTATTCTTCAGCAGCATTCGTAGTTGGTCTGATGGCTATGGCAATCATGAAACCAGATTTATTAGGCGTCATGGGGAACATGGATTTACTAGGTTATATTTACCCTTTACTTGGTGCAACTGCCCTGGCGACAGGTGTTATGTTGTCATTCATAGCATTCCAGAAAACAACTACGAAAACAAAAATACAGGATACGATGATTGCTGTCATGGCCAATTCCGAGATAGTACCTTTACTATTCATTTCCTACGTGATACTGGCAGAGTGGAACATTGAGGGATTCCTGGGCAGTTTAGTAGTGTTAGCAGGATTAGCCATATTATATTATTCAGAAGTTATAAATAATTAGAGAACTTTCACAGTCTTCCCATCAAAATAAAGTGTCTCTTCATACCTCACACCAAAATCCTTGAAGTAGACAGCAGGCTCTATTGCCAATATTGCTCCGCTTAAATTATCATTAAACTTTTTGCTTAACCTTGGAAACTCATGAACGTCCAAACCAACACCATGACCTATGGAATGAATTAATGAAGGTAGTTTAGCTTTTTTGAATAACTTTTCACTTAACAATGCAAGTTGTTTACCAGTCTTAAGATTTGGAATTGCGTCTATTAAATCATAGAATATTAGTCTTGCTGATTCGTATGCCTCTTCTTTTCTTTTATCACGTTTAAGAAAAAAACAACGAGTTAAATCAGAGCAGTAATTTTTGTACTTAACTGCATAATCAACCAAAACCATGCTGCCCAGCTTAACATCTCCTGGTTCATAGTGTGGCAATGCTGAATTTTTATCGGTTGCAACTATGGGATTAAATGCTGGCTCAACATTCTGCTCGAGGGTGGAGGCTAGAAGGTAGTGTTTTACATCCATTTCTGTTTTCATCTCGGAAAAATCAATATTTGCAAATATATTTTTTGATATTTCAGTTGCTTTTTTTATTAATTCTACTTCTTCGCTAGATTTTACCATACGTGTTTGAAGCAACTGTTCTGAAATGTCTTTAATGGTAAATAATTTATTTAATTTTAGATAAAGATTCGCAGAAAGTGAAGAAAAATCGCAATTTATTTTATCACCTGCATATTTCTTGATTTCCTTGATATCCTTGTAAACTATAATTTCTCCATCGAATTCCTCTTCCGCTCTTCTCTCGTTCATTCTAGGAACAAATAGGTATCTTTTTTCGTCTTTTAAAAGAAAAAATGAATGATCGATATCACAATTTGAAAAGTAGTAAAAATTAGAGTTAAACTGTTCCCCTCGGTATAGCAATATATCTAAATCCATAAAAGAATAACAAAAAGAAAGAATAAAAGTATTTGCTTAATTTTTAGTTTAGAGTACAACTCGAACTAACCTTTACGAAATATGCCTTGTAAGGTTCTACTGTTGTAACCCTTCTCCAAATACCCGACTGATACTCCAACGGACCACGAGTCACATCGCATGAGCTAGTTGCATTAAAAACAGTAGTTGAAGCTACCGCATATACATTCCAACCTTGAGTAAATTCAAACGACCTAGGCTGGCTAGAAGGTGGCTTATTGATAAATATACTACATGCAATTGGAGAATAGAAAACATAGGCTTTGCCAGGTTTAAGATCCTGTGCAACTTCTGCTACGACTCTTCCACCACTCTGAGAATATACGAAAGTATTCCTAGAACCAAAACCGGCACAATTTCCGATTACCTCTCTCATGCTTACTGACCCAGCTACAGGAATTGAAAACGTATTCCAACCTTCATGCATAGATAAAACAATGCCTATTGGTGAAGTTACATTGACAGTATCATTTGCTGTATTAGTCGTGGAATTATTTGTTGAATTACCAAGATTACCGGTAGAGTTAGTTCCGTTTCCAGCATTATTGTCTGTAGAATTATTCGTACTAGAATTTCCACCAGTATTTGAATTACTATTATTTGAAGATGAATTTGAATTTGCAAAATAGACAGTTGTTATTAATTCTGCATTCCCACCATAGCTATCAACCTTACAACCATAAACAGTTATTCTTGCTCCAGCTTTATCATCCGTAACGGTTTGAGAAACTCCCTCTTTAAGATAAAAATACCTTAAACTCTTTCCGCTTGAATCTTTTATTTCAACTAGTGCGTAATTGCCGCTATATGTATTTGTAAGCACAAACGAATAACCATTTTCACTTGTTACTTCATTCTTATGTAATTTAACTTCACCGCAGGTTAAAGCATTTGGATCTCCTGAATTACTGCTTAAATTTAGAACAACTGAACTTGCTTTTGCTTCTACTGCTGCACTATTTCCTGAACATGCTTCTACAGTTACTTTTACATTTCCATCAGTTACATCTCTTGAAGAAGCTAGAGGAACTAAAATATAAGTTCTAAATACACCATCTTTTCTTATACTGAATGTTGCACCAGATGAAGATACGCCTGCAAATTGTGCAGAGTATCCGTTACCAGCGCCTAACATCTCTCCGTTTCTTACCATTGTGCCACTACATACTAATGAAGAAGTTAAATTAGACCCTGATGATCCAGAACTTGAATTGTTAGAACCTGAACTACTATTACCACTAGAATTATTACCACTATTATTTACTGGTGGACTTGAGTTACCAGGTGTGCTTGAACTTAGAACAACTGAACTTGCTTTTGTTTCTACTGCTGCACTATTTCCTGAACATGTCTGAATTGTTATCACTATATTTCCGTCGGTTACATCTCTTGAAGAAGCTAGAGGAACTGAAATATAAGTCCTAAATGCACCATCTTTTCTTATACTGAATGTTGCACCGTATGAGTATAAACCTGCAAATTGTGCAGCATAACCGTTACCAGCATCTATCCTTTCACCGCTTGAACCAAGAATTGTACCACCACAAGTTGGTGTAATCTGTGAACCAGAACTTCCACTGCCTGTTGAACTGGAACCACCTGAAGTAGATCCTGATCCACTGCTTGACCCAGATGATCCAGAACTTGAACCACTAGAATTACCTGAATCAGAGCCAGATGTTCCACCTGAACTATTACCAGAACCTGAACTCCCACTATCTCCAGTTGTGGACTGAGAATCATCTGCAGGTGGTGAACTTTGACCAGTTACAGATGTTTTTACTTCTGTCCAGCCTTCACTCTTACTGCCACCACAAACTTGAACATTTAAAGTGTTGCCCCCATCTTTTACATTTGTTGAGCTACCAATAGGAACCGAAACATAGGTGAAAAAACTTCCTCCTTTATCTACTCTCATCGTAGCTCCGCTAGAATAAATATCAACAAATTTAACTGAATAAATGGCATCTGCTTGAACGGATTGACCCTTATCTAATAGAGTACCACCACATTGCTGAACTGGTGTTGCAGCAATCAGACTGGCTAAAAATAAAAACAATACTCCGACAAAAAATAATTTATTAAAATTCATAAAAATCCCCCAATCTTATATTATCCTGTTGTTTAATTTGGACAGAAAGGTTTTTAAAGATTCTTACATTTTTAACCATGTTCTAGCAAAAATTTACGAGTTATCTGAAAAATCATAACTAGAAGCGTCATCTTCCACATGAATCCTCAACTTAGACACACCTTTAGAAGGTAAATAATTAAAAATAAGAATTTCACCAGCAATTATATTTTTTCTCAAAAATTCAATTTTTTCTTTATCTAAAAAATCTACAACTTTGAGCTCTTTTATATTACAATTACATCTTATCGTAAGTGTCACTGTAGAACCATTGGATACTTTTTCAAATGATATATGATTAGAAGGTTTCTTGAGCAAGAAAAAATACAAATAGTAATATAAATAATACAATCAAAACCAGTGCAACTACAACAATAAGAAAAATATCCATCAGACAAATCCGATTTTAGATTTTGATTTAAGTAATATAACCTTGAGTTTTGCATCCTTAAGCTTTCTTTTAAGATTAACATCATTAGTGCAAACAATTGCATTGTGCTCTTTGGCATAGGTGAGCAACCACATGTCAGTATAGCCTTCAGCCTTGACTATTTCAATTTTACTTTTCTCTATGAGCTTCTGTGCAAATCTTGCAGCGATGCCATCGTCCCCCTTTCCCTTTGCAATTTCTTTTAACTCGTTTATAACCAAGGTAGAAGTAACGAAAACAGCATAATTATCCAGAAGATTATTGAGTTCAGTGAAAATATCTATACCAAACTGATGAGGGATAAGAAAAAAATTGGTGTCTATAAGTACTTTTCTTTCTCGATATTCCATGTATAGATAATAGCATTTAGTATTTAAATAACTAGCAATGCGTGTTAGCACCTATGTTTAAAAATGTTTTGCTTCATTAAAACATGTCTAGCTATTAAAATAAACATCTTGATGAAAATCATTTTATCGAGAGCTCATGCCTAAAAAACATGAGATTATTGTGGGAAAAAATAGCCCACATATGGGAAAAAATATAAGGGTGATTTTGAATGGTCGATGTAAAACATATGAGTATCGTAAGCAAAACTGTTGAAGCAACAGTAAGTGCTGCAAAGAAATTAAGTGGACGAGTTTTAGTTTCATCTTTATTGATTGCTGGCGCAGCTACAAGTATGAACTGCGGAGAAGACAGGGGACCTGCACTAGATGGAACAGATATAACTTCAGCAACCGATGCTGGTTCGAAAGATGCAGGAGCATCAAGAACCGATGGTGGCGCAAGAGCAGATGCTGGTGCAGTTGTAGTTGCTGATGGTGGTCCAAGAGCTGATGCAGGTTCAAGAGCAGATGCTGGTTCTGTTGTAGTTGCAGACGCAGGTCCAAGAGCAGATGCAGGTACTGTTGTAGTTGCTGATGCTGGTCCAAGAACTGATGGTGGTTCAAGAGCAGATGCAGGTGCTCCAGTTATAGTTGCTGATGGTGGTTCAAGAGCAGATGCTGGTTCTGTTGCAGACGCAGGTCCAAGAACAGACGGTGGAACAGCCACAGATGGTGGCTCAGTAGTAGAAGCACCAAACAGATGCTTGCTAACTGAAGCAAATTTATATTGGTTGAAGGTTGATGATAGTTTAACAAAACAACCAGAAGGCTCTACTGTTACATTGGTAAATGGACAAGTTAGAAACGACTTCACTGTTAATACCGGTGAAGTTACAAGAAATCAAGATCCAAGCAGTCCAGATTATGGTAAACTAACATTGAGTGATTCTGGAACTGCTTTAGTTCTTGTAGGTCAACAGGCTTGGATAACAGGAAGAGGAGTAGTAAATGGAGTCGCTTACTTAAGAGTTGGTGACCAAACTGAAGAAAAAAGACTTTATTTCCAAGATTCAGTAGGACGAGTATACGATAACTTACCTCTTGACGCAGTTGGTGCTGGAAGAATAACTGTAAAGGCCGCAGGTGTCGAAAGAACAAACTACGACTCTGAAGCAGCAGTTGGATTTGTTGCAGCAGACGTAACTGGTGCAAAAGAAAAGATAACCGTATTAAACGAAGGACAAACAGAAACAGTACGCACAAGAGGTCCTGATGGTGAAGAAAGAACTTACAACGTAACAAACGCAGGTATGGAAATTTCAACCGGAAAAACAATGCTTGTTATTGAAGCACTTGACGGGGATAGTGGCGTATGGTTTGTTCCTGTAACTGATGGTCAAGTTGCTGCAGTAGGATCAAAATTATTTGCAAGGTCAGCAGCAGCAAATGATAAAAGACCACAGGAAGCTGGTTGTGTATCAAGAGAAACTGACTTGTTAGAAAACGATCCGGTAACTGGTAATGATGTACTCCATGCAGGAGTTCCTGAAGGTGATCTTGTTTTCCTTGGAAACGGTGAAACACGTGAAGTACGAACTGTAGTTGTAAGCGAAGACAACACAAGAGGCGTCGTAGTACTTCCAAGAGAAGGACAAGTACCAAGCTCAGCCGATGTTGCAGAACTTGGACTACCAGGAAATGCTGGTGGTGCAGTCCACAGTGAAGTAGATGGGAATGCAAGAGAAGTCTTCCCTGCAGATGTAAGATTCGTAACTGGTTCAAGAACTGTACCAACACCAGAAGAAACTGATGGCGGACAAGCTGACGGCGGAACTCAGTAACGTTCTCTTCTTTCTTTTTATTTATTTTTCTTTTTAATTTTTATTTGACTTTTTTTAATTTGTTCTTTAATTTTTCTTTTACTTGTTCTATTTTTTTAAACAATATCAAACTAAACTTCCATACTTGAAGTGGGTGTGCCTCGAGACGCCAATTAAAGTAATTAATATTTTTAGCTCGATTCGATTTTGACCGTATTTTTTACTTCAAACCCAAAACTTCTTTTACTTTTTCAAAATCACTGTCAGAAGCTGGTTTAACTGCAACTTCAGTAAAATCATTGTGCCTGCTAACGATATATACGCCTTCAAGATTAACTGATTTATTAGCTAATTTTCTTGTAAGCTTTCCCAATTCCCCTGGACGATTGGACATCTTTACAATGACGATATCTGCTTCACGTATCGTGACATTTGGTATTTTTGAAAGTGCTTTATTCGCCGTAACAACATCATTTGTGATTACACGGAATATTGCTTGATGGTCTTTTTCATAGGCAGATATTGCTTCGATATTTACGCCAGTATTTCCCAAGGCTTCGGCAACCGCTGCAAGAGATCCTAATTCATTTTTAGCAATTACAGTTATTTCTTTCATTTAAATGCACCTCACCGAGTAAAGGACAAATTAATAAACAATTTGTCCTGTTATAAATTCGATAGAATTTATAGCAGAATTAAAATAGGTAGGCAAATATTAAAAAATAATCTACTAAAGTATAACTAAATATAAAACAATACCACATGGAGATAGCATATGACAACTAAAGAAGAAGTATTGGAAAAACTAAGCCTGGTGGAAGATCCAGAAATCGGAATAAACATAGTAGATCTGGGCCTTGTCTATGAAGTTACAATAAATGCAAGAAGCGATGGTAAAGAAATCGTAAATATAAAAATGACACTTACTACACCAGCATGCCCTCTCTTAGGTCACATATTGGCAGAAATTCAGGAAAAAGTAAAAACGATAAATAATATAGAAGAAGTAAATACAGATATCGTCTGGGATCCACCATGGAATCCCGAAATGATGAGTGAACGGGCAAAACTGGCATTTGGAGCGATATGATGCAAATCTATTTGAATTACATTCAAATCTTTGCATTTTTGGTGAAAAAATGCAAATAACTTTTTATGGCGGAGCAGGAGAAGTAGGGAGAAGCTGTTTCCTGTTAGAAGATGGAGAAAAAAACCTCATGCTTGACTGCGGCATAAAACTAGGTGAGAAAACAGAGTACCCGATAATAAGCGATGGAAAACTAGAGGAAGTAAAAAACATAGTAGTGTCCCATGCCCATCTGGATCACTCTGGATATTTACCACACATATATGCAAAAGGTGCAAATCCTAAAGTATTTCTTACAAAACCTACTCGTGATTTAATTAGTGTATTGCTTGCTGATTACCAGAGAATACAAAAGGATAAGGAAAATAATTTCAAACAAATTGATGTCAATAATGCACTTAAATCTGCAAATATTGTAGAGTATAACCAAAATACAAGATCTGATTTTGATTTTACATTTCTTAATGCCGGCCACGTACTCGGAAGTGCGATGATCAAGATTAATAATTGCAATACGATTTACAGCGGAGATATATGCATGAGAAAAACCAGAACACTGGATGCATGTGAAAGAAATATTTCTGCAGAAACGTTAATAGTAGAAAGTACATACGGCGGTAAAAACGATGTATTGCCTAGCTTCAAAGATTCCTCAGCAAAACTCGTAACCAGTATAATTAAAACACTGGACTCCGGTGGATGGGTGATAATTCCAAGTTTTGCGGTTGGAAGAGCACAAGAAATATTGTTAATGCTAGATGACTACATGCGTTCCGGTGTACTTCCTCAGACAAAAATATACGTGGAAGGAATGATAAATAAGGCACTGCGTATCTATAGGCATAATGCATATTATGCCAATGACGATATTAAAAAAAGAATATTGATGAGTGAAGATGACCCGTTCAAAAGCAAATTCTTCCACAAATCACGTTCTAAAACAAGAGAAGACGTATTAGAGAACCCATGTATAATTGTAACAACATCTGGCATGCTCAGTGGAGGACCAGTACTTTATTATCTTGAACGATTAGGCAATGATCCAAAAACAAAAATAATTTTTGTAGGCTACCAGGCTACAGGAACACTTGGAAGAAAAATATTAAATGGAGAGAAAAAAGTTAAAGTAGGAGAAAATGAAGTTGAAATAAAAATGCAAGTGGAGCAAATAAGAATGTCTGGCCACCCAGACTATAACGAACTATTACAATTCATAAAAGGTGTACGGAGTCTTAAACGAGTATTTCTGGTCCATGGGGAGAAATCTGACCTAAAAGATTCACTAGAGAAAAAATATGAAGTCATGATCCCTAAACTCGGAGAAACTTTCGAATTTTAGTTTTAGCAAGATTATAGAAATTTTACTAAATCTTCTGTCTTCCAAATCTTGATCTTTTTTTGTTTTGTAAAATGAGGATCATCACTCCAAATATCTGCACCAGTTGCTAATGCAGCTGCAATAAATGGGGTGTCATCTGAGTCTATAGAATCCATTATTTCTTTTGCTTCTTTCCAATAGACCAGTAATGCTGTATCTTCTACTAGTATGCATTTTTTCGTAACATTATCTAAAACTAACTGAAATGCGATCTTTCCGATTTTTGATTTCTCTATCAGTTCTTCTTGGTATTCTTCTAGTTCTTCCTGATTTGCAGAAATTATAAAAAACTCCGCATCGTAATGAGAAATTATCTTGCGTGCTGTGGAGTTCCTTATTAAGGCAGCAAAAAGAGCATTGCTATCTACGATTAGTTTCATTTGCAAGCGCCTCGATTCTTTTTCTAATTCCAGCCTTTATTTTATGCCCTATCCTGTTCACATCCTCTTCAGTAAGTTCGCTCTTTTCAACTAGCTTATCCATCCAATGCAATTCCTTTATCTTCATTTCAAATGCCTGTCGTGCAACTTCACTCCATTTTAATTCTGGATGGCATTGCATTTCTTTGTATAATTCTTCAGGTATAGATAATGTCATGTTTACCATTTTATCACCGTATGTTCAACTCAAAGTTGGATATTTTTTGCTCAATCGATATTGAGCAATGTATGTGCAATATGTGCATACAAATATTTAAAAATAGAACTAAAACTTAGTCTAGCTATAATCAGAACAAAGATATTTGTTTACAGATATAAGCGCAAAACATTGAATATGTTCAACATCATTATAGGCTCTTATTAACGTTTGATCCCCTACATGTGAACCAGCAATGAAAGTCGCGGAATTAGAATCTCCTGCTATGACGATTGGAATTCCCCTAGAAACATCCCAGGTTATAGATCTATCACATATACCACCAGGACGACCAGGACATTTTATACTTATTCTACCCCTATCGTTTGGATGCATAATTAAATTAGTGCTAGAAAGCTGACAACCTATAGAAAAAGGACGGCAGTCTTGACCGTTACAATCACAGTTTGGATCACCTGGAGAACATTGCACAGTATCATTACCACTAAAAACAGTTATCGGAGAAACGCAGACTACTGGATCTATCTCGCCTGGAACTGATGCACTAACTGCACCATTTCCTTCAGAAGTAAAATTAAGCACAGTATTTGTATTGGTTTCAGTAATTCTTGTTGCTACTAAATTTTCCAATGACCATCTAGTACTTGTACATGGAACTGCTCCGATTGCATTGGAACAGGTTAGGGCAAAAGATTGTAGTGAATTTATTTGAACAGAGGCTGATGAAGGGGAGAGTAAACATTCTGTAGGAAACCCACTATTATTTGCTGCAGGAGCAACCGTAACAGGAGCTGTACATACTACTGAATCACTACCAGATAAAGCAGTTACAGAAACAGTTGCAGCACCTTCCTGGGCAAATTGAACATCTGTACCTGCATTGTTATTATTAGATATTGTAGCTGCAGGCGAACCAGACCATGCAACCTGAGAACATAAAGTATCTACGCCTCTATCAAAACAAACAAGAGAAAAATGTTGAATGGCATTTGTTTGAACAGTTGTACCAGAAGGATCAATAGTGCAATTGGATGATGAAGAAGGAGCAATTGTTTCAGGTACTGAACATGTAGCTGTTTGTCCGCCATTGCTTACAATAGTAGATACCTGGGCATTGCCTACTTGTGCAAAACTAATAGCAGCATTATTCCCACTCTGCGATTGTACCGTGGCTGAAGGACTGGCTGACCAGGAAGTTGATGGACAGTTAGCTATGGCAACTCCATTGGAGAAACACTGAGATGTAAATGACCGAATTGAATTTACTGAAATCGTTGCACCAGAAGGGTCTATAGTACAACTCAAAGAGGTATTAGAAATAATTGTTTCAGATACTGAACATGTAGCTGTCCTACCTCCATTGATTACAGTAGTAGATACTTGAGCATTTCCTGTTTGTGCAAAATTAATAACTGCATTATTTCCAACATGGGATTGTACTGTGGCTGAAGGACTGGCTGACCAGGAAGTTGATGGACAATTACTTAGAGGTGCACCATTAGAGAAACACTGAGATGTAAATGTTTGCGGTGTATTTGCCTGGATTTGTACATTTGAAGGAGTAATTGTACAGCTTATTGGGGGAAGGACAGTAATCGTCAACGATGCTGAGCAAGAAGCAGTTTGACCGTTATATGCAACAGTATCTGATACCTGTGCACTACCAGCATGTGCAAAACTTATAAGTGCACTTCTTGCATTTTGGGAAGAAAATGTTGCCTGAGGACTGGCAGACCACGTTGATGACTGACAAGTAACTGAAGTTCCGCCAAGATTACAGATTGCATTGAATGTTCCAGTTGCGTTTGCTGGCAAAGTAGTTGGATGTGTCAAAGTACACGTGAGACTAGGTTGTGCAGTAATGGTTGCATTGCAATTTGCAGTAGTTCCGGTTGGCTGTGCTGTTAATTTACCGATACCTGCTGAAGAAGTAACGTTAACTATTGAATTAAGATTGTTCTGGGATTTTATAACTCCAGTGAAACCTCCAGAAACTGAAGCTAGTGTCCAGGGCTGAACAGAAGAACAGGTGAAACTAGCAGCAGTAGAATTTCCGCATGATAGGGAAAATACCTGCTGAGTATTTTGGATAACAGATACTGATGACGGAGTAATGGAACAGCGAGTTATTGCCTTGCATCTTGGTTCCTGATCATTTACTTCGCATGGACATGCTGGGTCTGTGTTGCCTGCTGGACAGAGATTAGGCGGGACTTGTGGAGGTACTCTTATCACATATCTCACACTGATTACATCATCTTGATTAGAACATGCCACAGGACTTTGATAAATTGGAATGATAGTAATACTATAAACTGCATCCCTGCGAACACTGGCAGATGCAGAAATTTTGATATCTAATTTTTTTGAAGTTCCCGGCTGAATAGTCTCATCAAATCCATTAAAATTACAAATAGAAAATCCACCACCATTAGCAGTACAACCATCCTGAGGATCTGGAACTACTGTAAAACCTGCATCACCATCTACCCTTACACTTGTAACAATACGGTCGGTAGTTCCTCCGTTTCTTACGGTTATTGAAATTATTTTAGTTCCTCCAGGATTCATTGAAATTTCTGCCCCGTTTGCAGGGTTTGAAGATGATTGTTCAAGTTTTGCAATCCTGTTTTCTACTGTGATTGTTTTTGCTGATGGATTTATCGTTCGAGTAAATTGAGATGCTGATGTTCCACTGCTAGCAGATGTACGAGAGAATATCGCAAATTCATCACGAACACCACTGCAACTAGGCCTTTGTATAAGAATGGTACACCCTTGTATATCTAATTTTGGATCAAATGTATATGTTCCTTCCTGAGGATTTGATAGTGATTCACTGAAGAGATTTAGAGAACTTAGTGGTGTGTTTCTATTTACCAAGGTGCTTGTCGCTCGTTTAATCAGAATATTATTATTCCCTTTACAAACGACAGTTGCACTACCTCGTTTATTACTTTGAATCGGAGCACCAACAAAATCCTGATAGCTTACTTTTTGTGAATACGTGGGATCCTGTAACCCCCAGCATCCTTCATTATCTCTGCATATTCCAAAATCGTCAGTTGAAAGTGAAGTGTAATCACCACTATCCCACTGTATTGCTCTTGTAGATGGAAGCGAACCAGACCATATGGGAGAATTAGTTGCGCATATATTGGAAACTACACTATCCATAGATAACGGAGACCAAGTACTACCTACGGTTGTTACCATACTAAGTGTTCCACTTGGACAAACTACTGCATTGTTACCTAGAGAACCGCCACTTTGCTGACCTTCCAAAACAGTTGCAGTAGTAAAAACATTATAATTATAGGTGAAATCAAAATTAGTATCAGCATATAGCCCTGAATTACTTTCCTGAATTTGATGTAATGTTGGACTTTCTAAAAGTGAAGAACTCTCGGCCATGAATACTGAAAGCAAGAACAGAAGAAATGATGCGATTTTTTTCATATTTGATTAGCACCTGCGTTATTTCTTAAGATTTAGTGCTTTGTTAACCAAACCACCAATATCCACAGTAAGCATAAATTGAGCTGGAGTTCTGGAAACCTCTGGACTACCAACCGCTTTCGCAAATGCAGGTGGAACAGTAACTGAAGTTACTCCTGCCTCTGCCCCTATCTTAACCCCAATTCTTTTCATGTCTAATTCTACTCCCCCGCCTCTGTAATCACCAAGAAGAGCATTTCCTCTTGGAGCTAAACCGTATCTTGCGTAAACAGCTAAGTTATACTGCTCTGGTGTTGACTGACCATATACATCTGCTACTTTCAAACCAGCTGCAAAATCAGCAGCAGGCATCTGAACCCCAGTAGGAAGATTTCCAACTACACTTGCATTAAAAAATGCTACAAGAGGACCACTGGTTTTTACTCCAAATGGTGTTCTGTCAGTTATGGCAACTCCAACTTCTCCAACAGCTTTCACTTTCCCAGTTGTATCTATGGAAACAAGTACTGCATGAAATATAGGATAACTTTTTATTTCACCTTGCTCTTCTAAAGAAAATCTCCCCATTATCATACTCCCAGCTATGGCAGGATTTTCTCTAACTAAGGATGCTTTGGCTTTAAGCGTAGTAAAATCGAATTTTTTTCTAGCCGCTAGACCAATATCACCAGTAATATCAGGATGCGTAGTAGGAGTTAAGGATAATGCATATTTTCCTCCCCCCATATCTTTAGCATTTACCTTGTAAGTATCATATACCAGCAGACCGATTGCAGCCTCTCCGCTAACTATGATCCCAGTTTTTGAATCTTTAAATAAATCCATCTGACCAGCAGAGAGCATTATGTCTGCACGAGGGATTACGACTTCTACTTGAGGAAATAGTTTTGTAAGTTCTTTAACCATTTCTGGTCCAAACGTAACATTTGGATTAACTCTTAATGCTTCCAATATCTTACCTTGTTCCAATGCAGTTATCATTGCTTTAGCTTCTTTAGCATCGTTCAGTCCAACTTTTTCAGCAATAGCATCAAAATTACCTATTTCCTTTAATTTAGCTGAAATTGTCTTTCCCATTGGAATTGCTGCGTTACTTCCACTTGTAAACTCCGTAAATAGTGCAGAACCGAATTGTTTAGATGACATGTAATCACCCAGTCTTACTGGTACACTGATATCTGGAGCCTGACCAGGTTTTACTAGTGTACCTTCTCTTCGCTGAGGTATAAATGGATTTTCGTTTAATCCGGTTGTTCTTAATGATACTCCTTCAGAAGTAGGTCTACCTAGGTTAAGTTTTCCTCCCAGTTTCTTATCAAGCTCCCTCAGAACTTCATCAAAATCTTCTCTTAGTTTAGCTGGAAGCGCATATCTATTTTTATTAAAAGTATAATTAATAGTTTTTATCTCTTGTAAGTATGGTTTTGGATTTTCTGCATATTCCTGCAATCTTTTTAAGTCTCTTTTAAAATCATCTATATCTACCATTTTAGAAACCATAAATACACCTCATTGCATACCTACTTGCCAAATATATCTGCTTCTTGGATTCGAATGTATACCTTTATACGTGGATACAATAAAACTTATCTTAGTATCTTGAGGTAGAACATATTTTTTTGATTTGTCTAGTTGATCTATGATATCATTACCAGTTATCGTTCCTAGGACGTATTGATCATAACGTTTATCGATAGAATCCCAATTTATACGTATTGATCCGTCTCTACCTTGAGTATAACTACCAATTTTGACTTTTGCTACATCTGATGGAAGAGGCGATTTGTTATTCTGCTGAGCATCTACGACTCCCCCATCTTTTAAAAATATAAATATACCATCACCTTCTAATACAGTAGTGTGTTCCAGTTTTATTGCATCTTTCCTGGAAATAGATAACCCAGCAGGTATCAGAGTATAACGAGTTTCCTCGTTAGTTACCTCAACAGCGGTGAACAATACTCGAGTTGATTCGTCTTTCAACATGTCCCTAAAATTAACTGTTGCATTTGGCGTAAGCGTCGCAGTAACTACTGCAGTAGGATTTAGAGTTCCTATGTAAACTGCAACAGCTTTTGTAGAGAACCTTACCTGAGAATAATAATCAGATTCTGGAATGACTGGACTTCTTAATCCAACAGTAGGAACTAGAGTAGTTTGCAATGCAACCAGAGCTTCATCGTATTTTTGTTTCGCTTGTCGGTATTTCTGCTGGACGTAAAGTTGTTGACCGCTTGTCTTTAGATTGAGTACGGGATTTTTAATAATAGCACCGTCAGTACCAATTTTTTTCATAAGTGTAACAAAAGAAATATCTGCAGCTTTCCTTTGTTCGACGACCGAATCAAGGTAAGTGTTAATGTTTGCAATAGCAACAGTGGTTTCGAACAGATAGATTCCATTTTTTTTCAAGGTATTGTTGTTTAGATTATTCTGCATGGACCCTATAAGCTCAGAAACATCTTGCATTTTTCCATAACCGCTATCCTTCATCCCAGTAACACGTTCGTTTAGTTTTTTGAAATCATCGGTTATAGATTCTGCAGTTACTACTGATTCCGCAATTGGTTTACTAATAGATAAATTTGATGAAGACGCTCTTAAGGTCGCATATAAAAACACTCTTGCGGTCTCGTATTCTGCAGATGCCTTCGGATAACTTCCATCTTTCATGAATCTCGCAGCAGAATCTAAGAATGCGGAAGCTTTAGTTTTCTGATCTTCATTATCAGTACTATCGTATACATCCTTTGCCAATATTCTTGATGTCATCGCGTATTGCTGCTGCTTTTTTATTTCAATGTTAAGGTTATCCGCTATGGTTTCCAAACCTCCCATAGATTTAAGTTGTTGGGATTGAGTTGCTTTTTTAGGAAGCTTTCTAGCAATATCATTAAGTTGTTCTAATTGTTTTTGCAAAACTGCCTGATCGTATCCGGTCGTACCCATTTCATTAATAGTATCACGTATGTAATTTATTGATTCTAATAATGTTCCGGTTGGTAAAATTACCTCAACAGAAACAGCAGGTTTCACAGCATTTGCTACTCTATTATATTCTATGGCACGAGTAGTGTCATCGGAAGCTTCAACAGCTAATTTTAGTAAATCCGCTTTATTTGGAGCGGTTGCAACTAGGTTTTCAGCAGCTACTTTTTGATCATCTGCAATTATTTTAACGATTCTTGCAAAGTCATTATTGATAAATTGAATGAGGCCCGTTTCTTTCGGAGTCGGATTACCCTTCAGAACTACTTCATTTAAATCAACTAGAATTTTACGATTTTTACCCATATCTTCATAGCCAAGCCCAGCAGCTTTTAGTCTATCCATATCGGCAATTACTACTATAATAGATTTGGAAAGATTAGCTGAACTTGACGCTTCAAGATTATCCAATGCATTTGTTACATCGTTTAGTTTCGCATCTGCTTCGTTCAATTGAATTGGAGTTCCTCCTTTAATTAGTGCATAAACCCCCGTGTTCTCTTGATTAAGCGAATTGTTAATAGTGCTAAGTGAATCACGAAGACGCGGATTGGCATCATTTAATTTGTTTATCCTAGCTTGCTGTTCGTCTGCCCTTCTGGAAAGACTTAATGAATCGACTACTGAACTATCAAAGTCTAGTTCTGCGGGCTTTTCTTCTGCTCCAGACGCAGGAGTAAATCCTGTTTCTGAGTCCTTGAAATTAACCGTTGTCCTCTTTGAAACAACTGGTGCATCTATCGGAGCATGTGTTTTTTCATTGAAAGCTAAAATCCTACTATAAAGATCCACTGATTTTTGATATGCAATTACTGCAGATGAAAGATCAGATACATTGTCCAGAAATTGCGAGCTAAATTCGCCTAGTTCGTTTCCAAGGGAATCGTATTCCTTTTGATATTTTTTGTCAATTCCATTTCTAGGTCCGAAATCAGTATAAATAGTATTGGAATTGGCATGGGCAGTTTGAGCAGCAGTAAGGTAAATCCGAGGAAACGAATCGATTGCAGCAGTTATCTTTCCGTCAGCTTCAGCAAATTGATTATGTGATAAAAATGTACTTGCTTCATGGCTTAGAGATTTTTGAGATTCTACATCTAGTTTTGTCCAGTTGTTTTTTCCAGCTTGTTCATTGGCGCGTTGTGCCTCTGTTAACAAACGAGTTAATTCTTCAAACTTGGCTTTGACACTACCTTCTATTGGTTCAGATGTTTTTTCAGCTAAATTCACAACTGGTGCCTCTGATTTAGCAACAGATGCTACAGAAGCAGCAATACTATTTGCTTCATCTAAATCTTTCTTTGCACGCCAATATAATTGAATGTAGTTCTGAGGTAGTTTAGAATCTAAAAGGTCTTGCAAATTTGCTATCTCTGAATGTAACTTAATAATTTTTTCTTGAATAACGTTATCGGTAGATGCAGTTAATTTTCCAAATGCAATATTTGCTTCATTATATTTATCTACAGCAGCATTTCTTTCAAATTGAGTTATAGCTGCATTGCTTTCATCTAGTTTTAGTTTAACGATGGCAAATGGTTGATCTCTATTTCCTCCACCGATTTCATATAAACCCAGATTATAAAAAATAGGATTAGTAGCATCCCAACTGTCAATAAGTAAACCTTCATTACGAAGTACATTAGTACGAGTATTCAATTCTGTATAATAGATGCTCCATTCTGCAACATCTAAAATTCGGTTAGCTTCAGTTAAATCATTTTTATTCAATGCTTTCTGCACATCTTTGCCATCAGCTAAACTCCTATTAGCTTCTCTTACAAAAACACGGTTATCCTGAATAGTATTTGAATCACCCAGCACTGCCTTCGCACGCCCTAAAAGCAATTGTCTTCTGGATTCTAATTCTGCTGGATTTAAAGCTGATGTTTCAACCGATGCTGGTGTAGCTCCTGCTTCTACTGTTGGTTCGGAGGCTATAGCACCATCAGGTTTTGCAACTACAGATTTCTTAACTGATCCTTCC
>JAUSHJ010000011.1 GCA_030648615.1 Microcaldota archaeon
AATGAGCCCGACAGGAATCGGACCTGTCGTCTTCTGCATTTTAATCGTCTGTCGCGACCGCAACAGCGGGGAAGCGACTTGTGACAACCGTCAAGCAGACGTCTTACCGTTATCAGAAGTTCCGGATTTAAATTCGAAACATCAATCGACTACGGGCTCATATAATGAGATTATTACTTAGCTGAGAAAGAAATAAAAAACGACCGAAAATACTAAATTGTTAGTACACCGTCCACATATCTATCTAATTCTATTTTTCTCTCTAAAATTCTGTTTTTTAGTTCTTCGCGATGTCGTCTATCTCTTTTTTCAAGGAATGAAACAGAGAGTCCAAATAGTTCGGTAGTCTTTTTTGGATGGTGACTTTGGTCGGATAACATTTCTAATATTTTATTTATTTCACTAACTAATTTATCCAACTCCAATTTATCTGGAGATATTTTTCTGTACTCTTCAATAATTTGTTCTACAGTACCCTCAGAAATAGTTTTCAACAGTCTTAATCTAGGTATTACAAAATTTTTCAATTTCTCTATTTGAGGTTTCACATATCTTAGTTCAACAAAACCAATTACTCCATTTTCCTTAAATAATTTTAATCGCAATTCCAAGTTTTCATAGCTAAAGTGTCCGACAATACTAAGTCGTTTATCTATATTAACTCCGTAAGTTTCCAGTAATAATGTTCTATCGCAGTTTCTACTAACGATGCTTTCACGACTACTGTCAGTGCTTTCATTATTATTTTCACTAGAATCTATCAATCGCTGTACTCTTGTCACAGTTTCTATAATTAGTCGCGGTCCTATGGATTCTGGCGTTGGTTCGGTTATGGCCTCTCTAATTTCATAAACATCGTAACCAGATAGCACATATACATATATCCTAGCATCGATTTCTGTGATTCTTTCAGTTTCTACTAATCCTTTTAATCTGGACATCTTTTCTTTTACATCTAATAGCTCTATGGTGCTATTTTCACTTCCATAACCTATGTTGTCCCCAATTTTTTTACCAGTGTTTCCAATTTCTTCATCAAGTGATTGTAGCACGGCTTCATTTTTCATTATTCCTGCCCATATCTTCTGTTTTATTATGTGTGTTGCATAGGTTGAAAATTTGAAACCTTTTTCCGATTTAAAATATTTAATTGCTTTATATAAACCATCTATGCCAAAGCTCAATAAGTCATCAAAGTCAAGGCCTCTACTTCTACCAATTGCCATCATACTTGGGGCATGCAAGATAACCGAAGCAACAAGCCTAATATTATTTCTAATTAAATCATTTGTTGCATTAACTTCCCCTGATTTAGCTCTATTCATCAGATCCAAAAATACATCTTCTGTTAAAACTGGGTGCTGAAGTAATTTACTTCTCGCGCTTACCTGATCAAAATGGGAGTTAGGATTCGTACTATCTCTGATCTTTTTTCTTGCTAATCTATTGTCCATAATTTATCTATCAAAGTACCATTTTAAAACACATTAACCTTCCCGAAAACTATCTTATTTGTAGCTTCAGTGATGTTCTCCAGGTTCTTGTCTACTATGTAATGCACTTTACTCTTGATTACATCATAGTGTCCATCCTTAGTTATAATTTCTACGCTGGCAACTTTCGGTTGGTCAATTGGTTTACCTATTTGAGATAGCAACGTAACTGTAATGTCTTCAACATCAGGTACTTCTTGAACTACTTGCCTTGCAATCTCGAATGATAATACATTATATATTTTGCCGACGTGATTTACGGGATTTTTTCCTGCAGCAGCTTCAAGTGTCATACTTCTGTAAGGAGTAATCAGGCCATTGACTCTATTGCCTCTCCCAACAGAACCGTCATCACCCATTTCTGCACTGGTGCCTGTTGCAGTTATGTAAACACTTTCATTTTTTTCATCATCTGCAGTATTTACCAATACTGTAATTTCTTTTGTTGTTATTTTTTTAGCAGCATCTTCAGTATCTTTTCTGATCCTTTCTTTGAATCCAATATACTCTTCTATATTATGTACGAATTTTGCAATAAACGCAACTGCAACACTTATCCTTAGTTTATTTCCCTCTCTAAGGCCCATGATTTTTATATCTTCACCTACTTCGGGATGTGCTGTCTTGTAGGGATCGCTGTTTAAATGCATTTCAATTGCCAATGTAACATTTTCTAAATCATCCAATGGTGCATAACCAGTACCAAAACTAGTATCGTTGGCAAATGGTATTCTGGGTCCTCTTAAAAATACATCTACCAGGTCTGCACTTCCTGGAGCAATTCGTGATTCTATTTCCACATCTGAATCCACATCTAAATTTCTCACTGCTTTTTTCAAATATTCTCTAGCAGTTTTTATCGCAATGTGCTGCACCGGTATTTCTTTTCCTTCTGCCTTATCTGTAGCTCTGCCACTTAGTAAAATATAAATTGGTTTTTTGAATATTCCACCACCAAAATTTACCTCAGTAGCTCCACCACATATTTGTCCTTTATCTACATTGTGATGGAGAATTCTTCCGAATTGATTTATGTATTCTTTGCTCAGTTCTCTGCTTATTTCTTCCATCATTCCATCGATAATAGAATCCGGATGTCCGAGTCCCTTTCTTTCTACCAGTTCTACTTCTCTTTTTGGTGCAGGAATATAGCTGCCTTTTTCAATAATTATATTTCTAGTCATAGTAATCACTACCTCTTAAAATTTATAATTTATTATTCTCTATATCTATTTTAATTATATCTAAAAATTCCTATTAGAATAAGTTATTCCTACTATAATATTTCAATTTTGATTAAGTCACCATCTTTTTTTCCAAGTTTTTTCTTGATATTTACTGGAGAAACCAACTCTAGAACTTCAGTCCCATGGTGCGTTCTTACAGGTATTACTATGGCACCTTCAACACCATCTATTTTGCACTTATAAGCGAACAAATCTCCAAAACTACGATCTTCAGTTTTCCAACCTTCTATTATTATTGGATCCATTTCTCTCAGCATCAATCTTTTTTCTTCCTGTTCTTTATCTAATTTCAAATTCAATGTTCCTGGAAAAGGTTCAAAGCCTAGTTTTTCCCGGAATTGTTTTTTGTATCCTTCAAGTGAAATATAATATCCTCCTTCTCCCAAACCTAACGCTATTGTCCCTTTAATTGTCATTTTTTTACCTTCAAGTGATTGTTTCATAGTTCCGTATACTGCTAATATTTCTTCCATGCCGCTCTTAGTTATCATGATTCCTCTTTTGTCACGAGATATTGCTCCTTCTTGTTCTAATTCAATCATTAATCTAGATGCGTTTTGCTGAGACATATTTAGTGCATTACCAATCTCAGTGGTAGATATGGTAACTGATCTAATGTTGCCTCCTTTTTTCAGGAGTAATAGTAGTAATTCGTTCATGGGATGCACCTATTCATAAGTAATTAAAATTCGATCTCCATCTTGCATATAGAAATCTCCAAAATTGTAATTAGGCTTATCGTTAACGAACATCTTAACTGTCTTATTTCCAGAATTGCAGTAATTCAGAATGCACGTACTGTTGAAATTTCTATCCCAAACATCGAAAAAATAACCTAAAGTAAGGGTTCTGGGTTTTACATAAGGCTTAAGACTCTCCATATGCAACTTTCTGCCTAGATCAGTAACTACTTCGCCATCTCCAGAATGAGTATGTATGGGGGCTGCATTCATATCGCTTCCAAGATCGAAATCAACTTTTTTCCCAATTGTT
>JAUSHJ010000013.1 GCA_030648615.1 Microcaldota archaeon
TTCGCACTTTTAGAAATTGCTAGTGATAAAACTAATTCTGACAAAAAAAGAGAACGTGCAGGAATGAAAGCAATTGATGCATGTGTTGAAAATAGAGACAAGGATATTATTGCAATAATTGCAATAGGAAATGGTGGAGAAGGAACGATAATCAGCGAAAAAAGTGATGTTGAGAGCGGAACCCATCTATTCAGGAGCACTGATTTCCCTAAAAAAGTTGTCCTAAAAGCATTAGAAGAGTTACAAAGATTGACAAACGAAAGACGCAAAGAATTGAGAATAGAAACTAAGGATGATAAATACAGAAAAACAGTAAGAAAGTTAGCTGACAAAATAACTAGAGTTAATAGAAGCCCAACTAGGGCTAGATTATAAAAAATAATGCGATCGTGGTCTATAGCTTGGATAAAACATAAAATATCTTGTCTTCAAGCAGGCAACGGTATGATTCTAGCTTCCCAAGCTAGTGAGTCGGGTTCAATGATTTTAGATAAAATTGAAAATCCCGACGATCGCAATTTTCTTTTTAGAAAATTGTGAGATTTGAACTTAGAGTTCAAACTGATCGCATCTTTTGATTATTAATATTTAAGCGTCTGGTAAATCGGAAATCCCTTGCAGAACTCAACTACTTCACCCTTCACTTTTGCAATTTCTTTATTGTGCTTCACTTCTTCCCTAAACTTTGCCAAGTAATCTTTTATCTGAGTCTTATCATCGGGCAACTGATAGCTCTTTATGCAATCAACTATTCTGAAAATGCAATCAGCAATAAATTCCATTTCCTTCTCCTTTAAACCTCTTGAAGTTACTGCGGGAGTACCTAACCTTACACCACTTGGATAAAACGGAGAGGAAGGATCGGCTGGAATCGTATTTTTATTTAGAGTAATATTAGCAAGATCCAGTGCTTCCTGTAGGAAAATACCTTTTCCTTTTCCATATGGAGTCAGATCAAGCAAAATCATATGATTATCAGTACCATTTGTAACTAATTTTAGACCTTTCTTCATCATTGCTGCTGCCAATGCTCTAGAATTTTTAACAATCTGATGCGCATAATCTTTGAAATCAGGTTTAGATGCTTCGCCTAAAGCTACAGCAATAGCAGCAGTAGCATGATCGTGTGGTCCACCTTGTAATCCAGGAAACACTGCTTTATCTATCTTATCAGCAAGTTCTGGATCTTTCTTCAATCCTTTTTCAGTGACCATTATCATTGCTCCTCGTGGACCTCTTAAAGTCTTGTGAGTAGTTGTAGTAATTATGTGTGCATAGGGCACAGGACTTTTGTGTGCTTCACCTGCGATTAAACCAGAAATATGTGCAACGTCTGCTGCAAAATAAGCACCTACTTCATCTGCAATTTTTGCAAATTCCTCGAATGGAAATTCTCTAGTGTACGCAGTTGCACCGCACCACATTAATCTGGGTTTATGTTCAATGGCAAGTTTCCTAATTTCTTCCATATCCAAATAACCATCTGATTTTACATGGTAAGGAACACTCTTGTAGAATTTTGCTGAGAAATTTACTTTCCACCCATGAGTTAAATGGCCACCATCTGGCAAATTATGCCCCATGATAGTATCTCCAGGATTACACACTGCAAAATAAACTGCCATATTCGCAGGACTTCCTGAGTATGGCTGAACATTAACATAAGGAACACCGAATAATTTCTTTGCACGGTCGATAGCTAGTTGTTCCACTGCGTCAGCATTTTCGTTGCCACCATAGTATCTTTTTTTAGGATAACCTTCTGAGTATTTATTTGTGAACACTGAACCTAATGCCTGTAAAACGGATAAACTAACAATATTTTCTGACGGAATTAGTTCTAGTCCTTCGCTCATTCTTGTGATTTCATGCTTAATTATAGAGGAAACGTCTGGGTCTGTAGTTGTTATCGACTCGTTAAAAAAAGTTTTTAGACTAGACATATGAAATCAACCCCCATTTTTCCTTACACAAATAAGAATTAAATATGTTCCTAACCTTATTATTCTTAACTAATGCCGAGATTCGTTTTACCTATTGGTAAAATATCTCGTCTCGTATTCATTCGCCGAGATCGCATAAACCTTAACCGGCGGTCAAAAATTCCCGCTTGTAAAGCGTGAACCCCGGTAGTGCGCACATAAAAAGTTTTCTGTCTCGAGTTTTCGGTCTAGAAACTATTTGGCGTAAGCCTGGAATTAAATTCCTTCTGGTTAGCGTGTTCCCTTGTGGATTAGGAGTTCAAAAGCATTGACGCGATTGAAAAAATCGCGGCAATATTTGACGAGAAACATCTCGTCAAAGCATTGTCCTGGCGGACAAAATCTGCCAGCAAAGCTGACAATCTCCTTCTCGGCGTTTAAATTTTTTCAAGAAAATTTAAATTTTGAGGCGCGTACGACTCAATTGATTGAATTTTTTTATAAAAAATTCAAATTTTGAGAATCGCAAACTCAAATGTTTTTTATTTTTGTAAATCAAAGGAGATTGTATGAAAGTTCATTTTCTAGGTACAAACGGATGGCATGATACAGAAACAGGAGAAACTCCCTGCATATTGATAGACTCCAAAGAAGCATACGTAATATTCGATGCTGGAAATGCATTTAGAAAAATAGACCGATATATAACTAATACAAAAAAACCTATTTATCTGTTTTTAAGTCACTTTCACCTTGACCACGTAAATGGACTCCATACATTACTTAAATTCAAATTTCCGCAGGGAATTAAAATATGTGGACAACCAGGAACTAAAAAAATCTTAGATAGGTTAGTAAACAAACCGTTTACTGGGTCACTTGAATTGGTAAGGAAAAATATGCCAATAGAAGTAAATGAACTTAACGAAGGAGAACACAATATTGGCATAAAGGTAAAGTGCAAATATCTTATTCATGCAGACCCTTGTTTTGGCTATAGAATAGAATTAGAAGGAAAAACAATAACATACTGTACTGATACGGGTGTATGTGATGCAGTAATAGAATTAGGAAAATATGCAGATTTACTAATAACTGAGTGTGCATGGAAAGAAAAAAACCAGCATAAAAAATGGCCACACCTTGCACCTGAAGATGCTGCAGAAATGGCAAAGAAAGCAAATACAAAAATACTTGCACTGACTCACTTTGATGCATTGAATTACCAGACTAAAAATGAAAGAAAAATTGCTGAGAAAAAAGCAAAGGAGATATTTGCAGATACACAAGCGATGTTTGATGATGAATTTATTGAAATATAAATAATATATTAAACAGGGTAATATCATGACTGAAAAGCTAATTACAATCCATTACAATGAAATTGCACTAAAAGGTGCTAACAGACCTGAGTTCGAAGGTCACCTAGTTAGAAATATAAAAATAGCATTACGAAGTGAAACCTATGAAAAAATAGGAAGAAAAGAAGCAAGACTTCTCGTAGTTCTTAATGAAAAATCAGATGAAATTTCAATTCTTGGAAAACTAAAACACATATTTGGCATACATTGGTTTGCGCTTGCGATAACCTGCAAACCAGACATGGAAGAAATTAAACAAATAGTATCTAAAGGAGCAGAAAAGTACATTGGAAAAACAATAAAAGTAGATGCAAAAAGATCTGATAAAAGTTTTCCGCTAAAGTCAATGGAGATAAATAAAGACGTTGGTGCAGTTCTCTACAATTCTGGATTTAAGATAGATGTTAATAATCCACAGGTAATGATAAGAATAGAAATAATGAGAAATCAGGCAAATATAATTTTTGAAAGGATTGGAGGACTCGGAGGCTTACCAGTAGGAAGCGCAGGTAAAGTCCTCTGCTTATTGTCTGGTGGAATAGATTCTCCAGTTGCTGCATGGCTGATGGCTAAACGAGGTTGTATTGTTGATTTTATCCATGTTCACCCTTTTGCTAAAAATGAACAGGTAAAAGAATCTAAAATGCCTAAACTCAGTGGTGCAATTTCTTTATACACACAAACTGAACCAAAACTTTTTGTATTACCCCATGATTCATTCTACAAGAAAACGTTTGGATTGAATACACGAAGTGAATTAGTATTATTCAGGAGATTTATTTTGAAAGTTGCGAATGAACTTGCTAAGAAGCATGGCTATCTAGGCATAGTTACTGGAGACAATTTAGCTCAGGTAGCTTCTCAGACTTTAGAAAACATGTTGACTACTAATGAAGCGTCGGAATTACCAGTTTACAGACCAGTTTTAACATATGATAAAGATGAGATAATAAATTTAGCAAGGAAGATTGGAACGTATGAACTTTCCATTCAGGAGTATAGAGATTGCTGTTCTTTAGTTGCGCAGAAGCATCCTTCAACAAAAACAAAACTTGATGAAGTAAAGGAAATAGAAACGAAAATAGAAATTAAAAAAGTTATTGAGGAAGCGATGACTGAAATACAAGAAATATAAAAGATTTCCGAGACTAACAAATTCACGAGAATTTGTGATCCATTTTTCCGTGTTCGGAAAAATTGGAGATTTGCTTGAGAAAGCAAACTGATTATTGAAATATAAAAAAATTAGCACATTATTTTCTTAGAGATTCTACTAATCTTGCAGCTGCATCAATTTGTTCTCTACTTCCCTTAACAACTAACTCATTTTCTCCGTTTCTTATGATTGTTAAATCGATTGATACTGTTTCTCCTAATGCGCCGCTTGCTGTGGCCTCCGCTGCCACCCCGCAACCACCGTTATACCCAAATCCCGCACCGATAGCACGTGTGTCATCGAAGGCGCCGCGAACTAGAGGCCTAACACCTGACCCAGCAAATCTGTACAACCATCTCTTTTGATTATCTGGAAGAAGTTCTACTTCTTCAGGAACTAATTCCAATGGTAC
>JAUSHJ010000028.1 GCA_030648615.1 Microcaldota archaeon
CTTCTGAATAAAGGAGTGCCGCTTTCAACATTACCGCTTTCGCCGATTATCGTTCCTTCTCCACCATTTCCTATTGCAATCATTAATATTGTATCGTTATCTCTGCTTTCAATACATTCAGCAATTGCTCTCATTCCTGCAAGTTCTCGTTTTTTGTCAGAATTAGTCTTATCACTAGCAATTTCTAAAAGTGCGAAGACATCTGTGTCTGGTCGTACTGTTACTTCGTTTGCTTTGCGTCGGATCGATTTATCATTGGGTTTGTCCATCTGCTCACTTCAAAATAAAATATAAAAAGTAAATAATAAAGAAAAATAAAAAAAGAAAAACTAAGAACTATTCATTAGCTCCAGATTTCTGGAATAGTTTAATCATCTTAGTCTTGACCGTTACTGGAATCGGCACTGCAACTTCCATCAGTTCAACGGTAACCTCGTCTTTTGCTTCATCTATTTTGGTTACCTTTGCTTTTTCTCCCTTGAATGGACCAGATACCATTTCTATCATATCTCCCATTTCAACGGTAAGTGCAGGTTTCTTCACTGCTTTTATCAAGTCTTCGATTTCTTTTGGAGCAATAGCTCTTTTTAGGAATCCTTTTACGTGTTTTACTTTTTGTATGAGCTTTACCACTGTGTTTTCATCATCAGATTCCACAAAAATATACCCTTTCACTGCTTCTATATAAATTATAGAATATATATTCAGTTTCTCTGCCCTTGCTTTTTTAAGTAATATTTCTGCAAGTATTTTTTCCTGTCCGGATGTTACTCTGATTGTATATATCATAAAAAAACCTCTTCAATCATACATTTAACCGCCGAGCGGTGCAAATATTAGTGAAATTATTATTCCTAGTAAACCTATGACTACGATGCCTATAGCAGTTATTTTTGCAACCTTTCCTAATTCCTGTTCTGTGGGTTTCCTTGCAATTAGGATTATTCTTATGCATCTTGATATGAGTTCTAATATATTCATCTTTACACTCTCCTAACCTACTAAATCTAAATCTAGGTTTTCTAATTCTCCTATACTAGTTTTGTATTCGTATTTAGGGAATTTTACACCAGCTAATACTATCAATACGCGCATTGAGGATTTTTTAATGTTCTCTTCAACTCTGGAACCCCATATTATGTGAGCATTCGGATTGATTCTTCTCGAAGTTTCTGCAACTACGTACTCAGCTTCCTTTAGTGTCATATCTTCTCCGCCTATGACATTAACAAGTGCTCTTGTAGAAGAACTTACATCTGCATCTAGTAATGGGGAATTCAGTGCAGTTTCCACTGCTATTCTTGCACGATCTTCGTGTTTAGCATCAAGTGAAGCTTCACCTAATCCTATGACTGCAAAACCGCCACCAGTTAATATTGTTCTCAGGTCTGCAAAGTCTACGTTTACTAAACCTGATTTAGTAACTAATTCAGTAATTCCTTTGACACTTCCTGCTAATATTTCATCACATACTTTAAATGCAGTGTTTAAAGGCAAATCTGGAACTAGGCTGAGTAATTTATCATTCTTTATTACTATGAGCGTATCAGTATATTTTTTTAATTTTTCTAATCCTTGCATTGCGTTTTCCATTCTTATTTTTCCTTCTGATGCGAATGGTAATGTCACCACTGCTACAGTTAATGCACCTGCTGCCTTTGCCTGTTCTGCGATTACTGGGGCACTTCCTGTGCCAGTTCCGCCACCCATACCGCAGGTTATGAATACCAGTGATGCATCAGCTAGTGCTTCTTTTATTTCGTTAGCAGATTCCTTTGCTGATTCTTCGCCTATTGCTGGATTACTGCCAGCACCTCTGCCACCGCTGATTTTCTTTCCTAGAATTATTTTTTTGTTTGCCTTTACTCTCAATAAATGTTTAGCATCAGTATTCATTGCTACTAATTTTACTCCTTCAATACCCAATTCAAATAATCTATCCAGAGTGTTGCTTCCACTTCCTCCGGAACCTATGATATATATTTTTTGTTTAGTTTCTTCTATGAATTTCAATATGTCTGCATCATCTTGATTCTGAGGAACTAGTTGTTCTATCATTTTTCTTTCAACTGCAGTTGTATGAATGGCCTTTGCAATATTTTCCGTTTGAGTATTTGTTTCTGACAATCAAATCACCTGATAATTTACTCCAGCGAACCTAAGAAAAAACGCGGTTCGCATCTAGCAAATTAATCTTTTAATTTGCTATAATGTCACATAACCCTAATATATAATAGCAAAAAAGAGCTTATTGATTATTGAAGCAAAAGGTATAAATAGGTTGCAGGTAAGTCTTAACAATTACCCATTAAAAACATTTCCTTACAACATTTAATCATGGGAGTAATAAAAACAGATTTTTCTTTGTTAAAACCTGCAAGCATTGGTAAGGGTGCATTTGGTGCCAAAACAACTGAGTTAGCTAGATTCAAAGATGCATTCGAGAAGAAAGGCATTGTAACTCCACCGCACGTTTCTCTATCAGTTGATTTTTTTCATAATGTATTATTTCGTGCTGGTCTAGTAAAAGAAGATGGGAGTTATGTTTTTAGTGCTTTCACCGGGCACAGAATATTATCGAAGGAAGAAATCAAATTCAACAAGCGAGAGTTAACCGTACTTCGAGCTATTTTTAATAGATTTCAGGATTATGTCGTTGCTATTCGTTCAGATGAAAGAACTGCGAAAGGTATTGGATTATATGATACTGGGTTTATGCTGGCACTGAACTCTTCAGATAAATTTAATCTGTTTTTAGATAAAATCAAAACAATTCTACTCTGTCAGTCCGATCGTTCTGCACTGGCATTTGTAGGGCGTGTTGGTCTTCCACATGGAATCGGAATTCAGTTCATGCCTTTGGTGGCGTTTCACAATACTAAAAATAATTCTTTATTTCCACTTATTTCTATCGCAGGTTTCACAGCAAAAGATTCTGATAAAATTTTATTTCATT
>JAUSHJ010000030.1 GCA_030648615.1 Microcaldota archaeon
TTAACTTTTTGAAATTCATCTAAATTATCCCCCAGTGAACCGAAATAAAACCCAACATCACAAACTATTTGCTTCTTCGCAATCTTTTCCTTATCACTTAATTCCTTTTCACTTATCACTGGCCGCTTATTATTTGGCATATCAATCACCGTAGTAAATCCTCCTGCAATCGCGGCTTTTGTACCAGAGGTAAAATCTTCCTTATGAGTTTGTCCGGGAGTACGAAAATGCACATGCGGATCAATAAGCCCAGGTAGAATTATCATAAACATTGACATTATAATCTAAACTTAATTTAATTTACAGCTTGATTATTGGAATGTATTAGTAGTAGAATTTTCAAGTGCCGACAGGAGCAGAAAGAACAGAAACATTACAATATCTCCAAGATACTGCGCCCCAAAATCCTGATGTAAGACATGAGCTTGAAGCAGGCTTGGCAACAAGAGTTTACGGTCCATATTTAGGAAGAATGTTGGACTATGGTGCTGGTCGCATTATGGATGGAACATTAAGCCATAACTCTGTAATATCTGCTCTAGTAATTGCTGCAAAACTTTATCAAGCAGCAGACCAAGATTATGCAACACAAGAAAATACTTTAACAGATGAGGAACTGGCAACTCACCAAACAAATGTTCTAAATGGCGACATAGTCCCCGTATCAGAAGAACAAGCAGTATCTTATGGAAATAGTGTTGCTCAAGTTGAAAGAGCTGATAATGTTTTCTATGATCAACCAGATGAAGTCCAAGCAGCGTTAGCAGAAATTAATTATGGTGCTTTTTTCGGTCCTCAAACCATGGCGTCGGCAGCTCGAACTCTTGATAGACGTGGGGTTAATAAATTAGTTAGTACACCTAAAGAAGACATGGAAGCAATGCCACATCTTACTGTTTCTAATTGGGCGATCGGACAAACTCTTGCTGGTATTTATAGAAATGTCTCAAGGCTTATTAGGTCACCCAGGATTCGAGTTATTGATATTGGCTCTGGGCAGGGAGCAACACTTGCAGCAATAACAAATAGCCTTAGCTCGGAGGAAGTAGATAATAAACCAGTATTATCAATTACTGGTGTAGAAGTAACTAAAGGATTCTATGATGATCTATCTAATTTTACAGAAACTGATCAAGGAGCTAGTTCCCTCGGACTTCGTCCAGTTAGATATAGACCTGAGGATGGAACTTCAATTTCTGAACCTGGAACTATAACCACTATTAATGCTGACGCTGTTCAGGCATTGAAAAACTTAGACACTTTAGGAGATCCGAATCAACTTACAGTAATTACAGCAAATTACAGTCTTCATAGACTTGGTCGCCGCAAAAAAATGGAAATATTAGATTTCATTTCTCAAACACCAAATGTTATTTTTCTAATAGGAGATCTCGCACAAAATACTTCAGAGGTAAACAGGCGCTATTTTAATTTAGGAGTAAATGGACCTCTTAATGCAGGTAATTTATATCTGAGAGAATTATTTGAAAGTTTTGGATTTGATGTAGCTAGATTGGATACTGAAAGACCAGATTCTCTTGATCCAAGACTCGCTAAAAGACTAGCCTCTGATGATAAATTGAAGGACGGACATCTGTGGATAGCCCATCGCGGAGCCCTAACCGCTGGCGCACTAAATTTAATGGCCGCTTAATTTTTTATTAATATATTCAATTGCTTCTTTTGGGGTATCTGCGAAATAGACCAACTCCTCAAGGATCGGAAGTCCGTGGCTCGATGCAAGAAATCCTTCATCTTTCATTTTTTGGAGCTGTGTCCTTAAACCTTCATAAAATCCATCTGTGTTTAGGATAACAATTGGCTTGTTGTGATGATGTGCTTTTCTCTGCACTATAATTTCCGTAATCTCATCGAGCGTTCCCACGCCTCCAATTAAAGCAATGATTGCATCACTTTTTTCTAAGAATGCTGCTTTTCTCTCGCCAAGATTTTTTGCAACTATCATCTCATCCGCATCTCTCCTGGCCAAATGATGAAATATTCCATACGAAACGCCGTAAAGCTTCCCCCCGCCTTTTTGAACCTCATCAGCAATAACCTTCATTAATCCCTTATTTGTCCCGCCCCAAACAAGATTATATCCGTTCTCTGCCATTAAACGGGCGAATTCTCTAGCAGCTTTTACGTATTTCTGATCAACTTCTTGAGCAGAACAAAAAACAGCAATATATTTCATAGCTTAAGGTTCAACAATTCTATACCAATCATCTCTAACTTCAATATATTGCTTATCAGTAAGTAAAATTATTTTATTTTTTTCAGAATATGCATGCTTTAGCCTATGATTGAGATAAACTTGTCTGAATTTCTCATTTCTTCCCCAGTGTGGAAATGTTACAAAATTAACTAACCCAAATCCTTCAAATCCTTTTAAATTTGGAGCGTTTTCTATCCTATCAATAGCATAGATTGGAGAAATATCAGGCCCTGCTATTATAGATCCAGCACTACTACCAATATAGATTTTTCCTTTCCCAATAAAATCTACCATTACCTTTGCACATTTTGCTTGTTGGATTTTCTCAAGAAGATAGAATGTGTTTCCACCGGAAAAAAATAGAATATCAGAATCTTTAAGGTCGTTTTCAACTTGTTTTGTTGTTTTGCCGGTGAATGTA
>JAUSHJ010000031.1 GCA_030648615.1 Microcaldota archaeon
TTTTATCTGAGCTGTTTCCTGTTCTCTCTTATCTAGCAAATGTCTCAAAGCTGTAGGTCTATTAGCTCTGAATTTCTTTACTTTTCCATGTATAACGTGTCCTACTAGTCCTTTGTCAGTAAGACTTCCAAGTATATGGTATATCTTTGAGGAAGGAACTCCTGTTTTTTTCACCAGTGGTCCAGTCGTGGTCTGTCCCAGTTCCAGAAGTGAGATGTAAACTCTTATCTCAGAGTCACTCAATCCTATTTTTTTTAGTGTGTCTGTGTTCATATACTACTACCTATTAGTAGTAGTAAATGAATATATTTTAAACCTGTTGTATCTACACTACAAGGAGATGGTAACCTATGTCATACACGTACAATCCGCTATACACGCATTTCAAGGGGGATGATTTATCTAGGGCAGAATTAATTGAACGAAAGGTAGTAGAAATCATATTGAAAAGCAAGATGTCCGACGAAGACCGTTCCTGGAGTAAAACATTTGAATTGAAACATAGTTCTGCAGTAACTCAGATCGGGAGAATTCTGGCACAGAAGCGTGGGTTAGACTCAGAACTTGGAGCTATCATATGCGCAATGCATGACATTTCAGTATTCGTAACTGGTCGTGTTACTGATCATGCACACAAAGGTGCCCCTATTGCAAGAAGAATACTGGAAAAAACCAAAAAATTTACACCTAAGGAAATCGAGTTAGTTACCTCTGCAATATATAATCACAGCGATAAGCACGTGGTTTCCAAAAATCCTTATGTTGAGTTGGTCAAAGATGCAGATGTGCTTGATTGTGGCCTCTATTGCGGTGTTCATGATGCCTATATCTATGAAAAATCCCAGGAAAGCTGCAAACATTATTTTGCGCGTATTCAAAGAGTTCGAAAAGAACTTGGTTTGCCAAAGGATAAAAAATGGGATCATCTTGACTATGTAGAACAGGGAAAGGCATATTTTGAAAAGCATGAAGGGCATAATCACTCTAAGAAATAAGGTGACAACTATGACACACGACAAAAACATCTGGTTTCACTGGGAAAGAAATGCAACATTCACTCCAATATTCATGTGCATGGAAGCATGGGCTACTCCGACTACAAAATATTGGGGAGTGTCATGGCCTACTTCTATCTGTGTTTGGAAAAATGATGTAATTTCCTGGAACAATAAAAATGAGCACTTTGATAAGATGGGTAAAAAAGTAGTTGCTAAACTTCTTAAGGTCGGTCTACCTTATTTTGAAAAAGAGGTAGAATATACCGCAGATAAGATCAGATCACTAATCAAAAAACTTGATGAAAAAGATCTTTCTAAAATGAGTGAACCTGAGTTAGTATCATCATTCAAGGAATTACACTCTCTTTATCTCCACTGGTTTGTCCTAGGGGTTACTGAGCCGCCTGGTTTTTATGGTGAAAAAGTCCTGGAAAAATTAGTGAAAGACAAGAAGAAATTTTCCATTCTAACCTCTCCAACCAGAAAATCCTTTTCCAGGGGAGAACTAGAAGATTTACTTAGTGTTACAAATATGAGTGGACTAGAGGCACACGCAAAAAAATATTTCTGGCTTCACAATAGTTATTTCACTACTGAAGTGCTAGGAGCGTCATTCTTCCAAGATGAGCTAAACAAACTCAGGGAAAAATATCCAGATGCAAAAAGTTATTTAGATGGTATTGAAGCAACAGATAAGGCTACACTTGTTGAAAAACAGAATATTATACAAGAACTAAACTTTACAGAAGAGGAACGCAAGATAGTTAGCATAATGGAATTCTTTGCCTGGTTCCAGGACTACAGAAAAGAATACACCATGATTATGCTTCACTACATAGATCAGTTACTTGAAGCAATTGGAAAGTTCCACGGACTTACTCTAAAAGAAATGAAGCATATCTTACCATCAGAATTATTTGCAGGAGTTTTCAATAAGCAACTCATAGCTGCACGCATGAAGCATTTCATGGTAATCTGGGATGAGAATGCTGGCAAATTTGAATTCTTCACTAAAGATGAAGAAATAGAGCAAAAGAAACTCGAGTTATTAGGAAAAAAACAAGAGACAAAAGAAATTGTTGAAATCGAAGGTTCGATAGCTAGTCACGGCAGAGTTAGGGGTGTAGCATTCGTTACCATGAGTTCCCAGGATGCCAAGAACATAAAACAAGGGGAAATTCTAGTGACATCAATGACTTCTCCTGATTTCATTGCTGGAATAAAGAAGGCTGCAGCAATCGTAACTAATGAAGGTGGTATTCTTTGCCATGCTGCCATTATTGCAAGAGAATTTGGAATTCCATGTATTGTTGGTACTAGCAATGCAACAAAACTAATCAAAACTGGAGATCTGATTGAGGTAGATGGAAACCATGGGTTTGTGAGGATATTGGTGAAATAGGGGTTTCATCGAGAGGTCATAACTGAAAGTTACGGGATACTAAAGGGGTAAAAAGATTTAATAATTTTGGTTAATCTAAAGTTTACGTGTTATTATGGTAGATCCTTACATTGAGTTAAATCCTCATAAACATAAGAAGAGAAAGAAGAGTGTATTTGACTACAAACCAATTGATTTTGGTTCTGACAGTGAAAGAAGTAGTCAGGAGATTGACGAAGTTCTCTATGGGCACTGAGTTTATTTCCTTTTTTTAATATCTTTCGAATATCTTCGAAACATTTAAATAGTTCTGAAAGTTAAAATCGAAACTTCTAAAGATTCTATGCCAATTTGCTCATCTTTTCTATCCTGGCATAAAAACAAATTTATGTTCTTTATAAAATAAGAAATATCGATAATCTTTAATTATGTCGGCAAAACGATATTTCATATCATTAATAATTGTTCTTAATTCATTCAAATCTTTAACCTGAATTTCTATTTCTATATCATCCCCGCCTAGTACTTCATTATCATAAATAATATTTGGGTGCTGTTTGATGTACGTACGGATAGCCTTTTCTTTTTCAATCGTAACATCATGTAAATTAAAATGAACTTTAAAATACTGGTAGCCTAATTTTTCCAAATCAAGCATCGTCCTATAGCCAACTATTATTTTTTTCTTTTCTAATTCCTTTATTCTAGAAGCAGCGGTTTTTGGTGTAATTCCAGCTTTCTTTGCAATTTCCATTGTTGTTATGCGGGAATTTGGTGCAATTGCATTTAAAATATCATAATCTATCTTATCCAATTCTATTTCTTCTGGTTCTGTAATAAATACAAATTCCCTATCGTTTACCTCTTTTTCTAAGATATACGCTCTTGTAAAATATGAGACTTTAGTGAATATTGTTAGCCAGCGTTTATCTATATAATTGACATATCTTTCGAGTAATTCTTTATAAAATTTATTCATTTCTTTTATTGTTTTAGTTAGAACCCACATGCCAATATCAAATTCTCCTTCTATTGAAACAAGCCAGGTGACTAATTTTTGATTTTTTAGAAATTCTATTATTTCAGCTTCTTTTTCAGGTGTTGCATTCTGAAGCTTGAGGTATAATCTAAACGAGGTAAATCCAAGTTTACCTACATTAATTACCGTATGGAATTGTTTTATTATTCCTGTTTTTTGCATTGCTTCTATCCTGTAGATAATAGAATCTTTACCTAATCCGACTTTTTTGGCTATCTCGTTGTAAGTTTGTCTGCTATCTGTGTCTAATTCATAGAGTATCTTACGGTCTTTTAGGTCTAATTTATTCATATTCTAGATTAATAGGTAAATAATTTATAAATATTACTATTTTAGCGGAAATTTGATTGAAACGTTTTATATTCTTGAATAGTGTTAAATCAAATATCAAAATGTAAGTAAAAAAAGTGGAGGTGTTTAGTATGGCGGTAGTTTTTACAGTTGGTCAAACTAGAGTTCAGGAAAGGATTAGAGGTCCTAATCTTGCGACGTGTATAACCAAGGCAAACGGAGTTCCTTTTGAAGAAGGATTAGCAAGGGCAAATGCACAAGGTTTAGTTATAGCTTCTAACGCAAGACTAAGCAAGGCATTAGTTGGCAGTGATGAATGGGAAGGGATAAGAAATGTTTTTATTTGCCGGTCTGGTACAATGACTGCTTATGTAGAACCTGGATTGCCACTAGGCAAACAAGTTGAATATACTGATCCTGAAACAGGAGTTAAATGGGTATTTCCTGTCCCTGAAGCATACCAAGGTAAGAAAGATGCCATTCTAGTTGCAGAACATCCTGAGTATGCCTTAGAAGTAGATGGAAATAATCGGATAGTTCATCCCACTAATATAGATATAGTTGAGGAATTTCCAGGAAATTTCGGTTGGTATTTCCCAGATTCTAAATACGGTATTCCAGCAGGAGAAGACGTAACAGCTCGTTATTCTCATTTATCATATCCTGCGAATGCCAGGTATTTATTGAGAATTAATAAAAGAGTTGGTCCGGCTGTTCGTGGCTATGATGATTTTTCCGATGACGCTCGGCAATGCGTTGATCTTTACGGTGCTCCGTCTATTGCTCTTGGTATGGCAGTGGAGACCGTTGAGTAATTTCTTAGGGAATTTGTGATCGAAGGTCGCATGGCTGGAAGCGGTGCTTACACGAGAAGGAGACGGTAAACTAGCTGTTGAAAGAACAAAAGAATAATTAGACGCATTAACCTGTTTAGTGGCAGAAGGAAAAATAAAACTAGAATAACTCGTAAACTCTTTTTTTTATTTTTTACTCATCAACCAGCAGCAGTGCCGGATCTTCCAGATGCTTTTTCACCGTATTGACAAATTTAGCAGCCATGGCACCATCTATAACTCGATGGTCAAATGAAAGTACCATATTCATTATTTTTCGTATTTCAATCTGTCCATTTCTAACTACTGCTCTATCAGCCATTTTCATTACACCTAAAATAGCAACTTCTGGATAGTTAATTATTGGAGTGGCATAGGTTCCGCCAGCACTTCCTATGTTGGTGATTGTAAACGATCCGCCGCGCATTTCATCAAGAGTAATCGTCCTTTTTCTTGCTTTGTCAGCTAATTCCGTAATAGCTCTTGCAATTTCTAATACTGGCTTTCTATCAGCATTCTTGATTACTGGAACCATTAATCCATCATCAGTGTCCACTGCAATTCCTATGTTGTAATATTTCTTAATCACTAATTCAGCTTTTTCTTCATCTAAACTAGAATTGAGTTGAGGGAATTCGCGTAAAGCAGCTACGCAAGCACGAACAATAAAAGCAAGATAAGTCAGTTTTACTCCTTTTTTCTCTGCTTCTGCTTTTTCCATCTCTCTAATTCTTACTAAATCAGTTAAATCTATTTCGTCCATGTGTGTAACATGTACAGCAGTTTGCTGGCTGATTACCATGTGTTCAGCTATCTTTCTTCTAATGCCTCTGAATGATAATCGTTCAACATCTCCATCTATGATTATCTGGACTTTCTGCAATGCTGGTTGTGGTGAAATTCCCTGTTCTTTGGCTTCTTCGAATGTAACTCCGACACCGCTTGCAGATTTCTTAACATCCTCTTCAGTTATTCTTCCACCTGATCCGCTTCCCTTTACCTTTTCAAGATTAACTCCGAGTTCGCGAGCCAATTTTCTTACGAATGGGGTTGCGCTTGCATGAGTAGATGGTAATTGATTAGTGGCTGAGGTAGTAGTTGGCTGTTGCATTACTGTTGCTTGAGTTGCCTGAGTAACTGGTTGAGTTGTTGCATATGAAGGTGTTGCAATTTGTACTTGAGTAGTTTGAACTATCGGAGCATGCTGAGGGACAACAGGTGCTGCCATAACTGGTTTTGTGTCTAGCGTCGGCTGTTGCGAAGCAACTTGCAACGTCTCTCCTTCCTCTCCAAAAGTAACCAGCACATTTCCAACCTTAGCAATTTGTCCTTCTTTTGTATAAATCTTAAGAATTATTCCTGCTCTTGCTGATGGCATTTCAACCACTGCCTTATCAGTTTCAATTTCACAAATAGGCTGGTCAACTTTTACTTTGTCCCCTTCTTTAACTAGCCACTTCTTGACTTCTCCTTCATGGATTCCTTCGCCTAAATCTGGTAATTTAAAATCGTAAGACATAAAATCACTGCTATAACTGTTGCTAGAGGCTAGATGATAGAATCAACTTGCTTCCAGCTTATACCTTCTAGCTAGATATTGAAACTAATTTATATTAAGGTTTCTGTTATATAGCAATCCTAAGAAAAAACGCGGATTGCATCTAGCCATCCAATTCTCGATAGTACTCAGACCACAAATCCGAAAAACACAATTGAATGGCTATAACTTAAAAACGAATTTCAACAATATTCCTATAATCCCACTGCCAAGAACAATGAGAAGGAAGTTTTTCTTTTTCACTATAAGATAAAATGCTACAATTCCAAGTGTAATAGTAGGGATATCGATAATTGCCACTTGAGTAAGTTCTATCCATGTTGACAGGATCAGACCTATAATTGCCGCTACAACTCCCACAAGGAATTTATTGATCTCTTTATTGTTTATTGCCTCTTCTATATGTTTAAATCCTATAAGTGTAAACGCAAATGCAGGCAGGAAAATTGCAATCGTTGCCAGAATTGCTCCAAGAAGTCCGCCCGCCATATATCCAGTGAACGTTGCTATTATTACGATCGGAGAGGGTATGATCGAACCTAGTGTAAGTCCATCAAGATACTGCTCGTTTGTGAGCCATCCATAATCGTAAACTGCACCGTGTTGTATGAATGGTACTACTGAATATGCTCCACCAAAAGTGAGTAACCCTGCTTTAAGGAAAAATACAAACAGTAGAACAGTTGCAGGCAACACTGGCAATACTCCGATAGCTGGAAAAACAATTCCTGCAAGCATCTTTTTTGTATTCTCCCTAAGCTTTCCCCCATATATAAAAAAAGAAACTAGGCCTGCAATTGGAAGTATTATAAGAAAATCTATCTTCGTAAATAGGAACAATAATAATGAACTTGCAGCAAGAACAAACATTTTCAGGTCTTTAATGTTTTGTTTTCCAAGTTTATATACGGCATGTAATATGAGTGCAATTATTACGGGTCGTATTCCATATAAAATGGCATTTGACTCGGGTGCTTGCAATCCATAATTAACATATAAATAAGATAAAATTAGCATCAATAGAAAACCTGGAAGCATAAATCCTAGTCCAGCTATTATCGCACCTGCTCTTCCTAATTTTGAATAACCAAAATAAGTTGCAATTTCAGTTGCTTCTGGTCCCGGCAATATCTGATAAACTGCTAGTACTTTTGCGAATTTTTCCTCAGTTATCCACTTGTCTTTTACAACTAGTTCTTTATGCATCAATGCAATTCTTCCAATCGGGCCACCCCATCCAGTTGCTCCTAATTTTAGGAATTTTAAAAAAAGATCAACTAACTTCATGTGTTCGTTTATCTGAATCCTCCCCCGCCAGATGAACCACCAGAGAAGCCTCCACCACCTCCAGAACTCCAGCCACCGGAAGAACCTCCTCCGAATCCGCCTCTGCCAGATGAGTTAGGTCCGCTGCGATTTCCATACTTTGCAAGGTTATTCAGTGCCAGTGCAGAGCCATAGTACATGTAAGAAGATCTATTTATCATTTGGAGTTTTTCCATTCGTTGTGTTACTAAACTATTAAGTTCAGAAAGATGCACATTCACCTTGTCTGCTAAGCCAAGTGCAGTTGCATAAACTAATATCTCTCCCCAGATTACTGCAGATGCTGGTGGATATTCTTTTAGTCTGCTTGCTTTTACTGCTCGTACAAACGCATCCCATTTGTTGAATTTATCTTCAAATCCTTTGAACGGGCCAGGCTCAAATAATTTCTTTATTGCATAAGCTGCAAATCCTATTATTCCCAAATCTATTACTAAAAATAGAATCGCATTCAGGCTGTTTTCTGAATTCAATGTACTTGAAATGCTCGATAGAACTAGAAATCCTCCGAATGGAATGCTGAAAAATACCAATAAAAACAAAATGGTAGTTTTAATATTTCCAGTATCTCTTTTATCGAACAGTTTACGAGTTTTTAATAGGTTGTCTATTTCTACCTGAAATTTCTTGAAATTAATTGTTATTGGCAGGTTCGCTGCTTCTGCCTTAGTTTTTATCTTATCATAATCCTTTGCCATCTGGTCAAGATCTACTTCTTTGCTGTTGCTGAATATCATGTCTACGACTGCTTTTTCGTGTGGTTTGAGTGTCGCATTGTTCTTTTTGAGTATCAATATAGTTCTCTCTCGTTTAATTTCAGCACCACTCTCTCCTTTCTTTTCAAGTTCTATAATGTCTACTATGCCTCTGTTTATCAGGTCAAGAATTGTTGCTGCTAGAATGTTCTTTTCTGAATAACTATTTATTGCTACCAGGGAAACTACTGCTGGTTCTTCTTTTTCCGGTGGCATAATATTTTCTGGCAAAAGATGCTTTTCTTTATCTTTTTTGTAGGCATACGCAGCTGCGATGATGGTTATAATAAAAATAGGTAAACAGCAGAATGGCGATGTATTTTTATTTTTATTGTTAGGGGATAAGATAGTTTTAGAATCATTTATTTTACGTTCGTTCTTCAATATTTCATATGTCAAACCAGATACTGTTCTAGTTGTTGTGGTTGCATTTTTATCAAATAAATAACATCCGCCTATGTGATTTCCGGAAGGAACGTTTTTCATTTCTATTACTACCGAAAGATCTTCTATGTACGCATTTCCTTGCTTAGTTGAATATACTTCGAAATGCATGTCCTTTCCACGAGTTTCTTCAGGTAATTGTGTTATTGATTTAAAATTTGCTGCAGAAACTGGCCAATTGGAACCATAGTGTTCAAAGCAGACTTTTGCAAAATCATCGTATAACTGGACGCGATTTTTTAATGTATAATTTAACTCTACTACGTTCTTTCCCATGTATGTTTTTTTCCAAATTATTTCAGCATTTCTGCCATTCAAATCAGTTGTAAAAGGGACTAGATTTCCATTTACACTGACATTGTCGACATGAATATTGTCAATATTTTCATAGTCCTCATTTCTTATAGAACGAAATCCTTCATTGTAAACTTTCTCAAGAGTAAACGTTATTTTTTCATAAACCTGTAGATCACCATTTTTAAAAACGGTTGCTTTAGTGTAGTAATCATCTATTGAAAAAGAGAAAATTACAGTAGAGAGTAGAATTAAAAAAATTATAGGGCTTAATCGCATACTAACTACTATTTACTAATTTATATTAATGTTTCTGTATATATGAAACTACATGCAACTTTTAGCATTTGATAAATCTTATCGTCCACTTTCCAGAGTGCGTGCTTTTTTTAGTGGTTTAGTATACGCACGTCCTTTTGTTGAAATAGCTTTTCGTGGATTACACGTGCCTGACATTTCTCCAGCTCTTAGATTTAGATATGTTGATCGTTTGTCTAGGTCAGTTAGTGCAGCAGAACGTGTGTGTACTCTTCTTCTTGACAATAAAATTACCGATCCAGAGGAAAGAGCAAAACTGGAGCAGTCCATAGGAGAAAGCGGAAATCCAACAGTAATTTCCAGGCTTCTTTTAGAAAGCAATCCTTCAAAACCACTGGATTTGATTTTTAGTTTTTCCATATCGTGCGTAATGCCATTTGATCATTTTCCATATTTATTGCCCGGAGATCTACATCTGAAATATGTTTGTGGAGAGTTAACCGAATCTGAGGTAAAAATAGCTTATCTTTCAAGATTATCTAAAAATGCATTTGAGATTCTATTGAAGTATGATTGCGGAGAACATGAAGGAGGTATTCTTTATATTTTTTCCAGAGCAGGAAATGTAGAAGACGCAAGATCGCTTCTTAGTTCTTCACTGATTTCTGATCTCACCAAACGTTTTCTCCTAGAATACATAAGAGATAGACTTGCAACCAATTAGTTTTTTTTATTTTAAAAACTCATCGTCTCTTCAACTGCTTTCATTACTCTTCCTGCATCAGGGAAAAAGAAGTCCTCTAATTTTGGCAGTGGAGTCGTAACATCATAGCCAGTAACTCTTTTTACAGGAGCTTTCAAATCCATCAATGCCTTTTCATTTATTCTTGCAATTATTTCAGCAGCAGTTCCAAAGCTTCTTGGGGCTTCATGGACGATTACACAACGCCCGGTTTTTTTCACTGTAGTAATTATCGCATCGGTGTCCATCGGAGAAATAGTTCTTAAATCAATTATTTCGCAGTTAATTCCTTTTTGCATTAAACTATCAGCAGCTTCTTCGCACACTCTAACCATTGCGCCATAAGTTATGATCGAGACATCTTTACCTTCTCTTACCATTCTTGCCTTTCCTATTGGCACAGTGTATCTTTCTTCTGGAACTTCCTGTTTGAATGCTCTGTATAATCTTTTCGGCTCGAAGAAGTAAGAAGGGTCACTACCATCCATGAGTGAAGCAATCAATCCTTTTGCATCATAAGGTGTAGAAGGAATAACAACAACTAATCCAGGGATATGCGAGTAAAGTGTTTCAGGAGCTTCACTGTGATGTTCTAGTGCTCGTACGCCACCACCATAGGGACTTCGAATCATAACTGGGCAAGTGTATCTTCCTCTGGATCTATTTCTTATTCTTGCAAGATGATTCAATACGCCATCATAGGCTGGAAATGAAAATCCTTCGAACTGGAATTCGACAATAGGTCGCAAGCCATAAACGGCCATACCTATAGCTGTACCAAGAATGCCGGATTCTGCAAGCGGAGTATCGAAAACTCTATTAGGTCCGAACTTTGCTAAAAGTCCTTCAGTAACTCTGAATACTCCTCCGTCTACACCTACATCTTCTCCCATGACTACTATTTTGTCATTTTTTTCCATTTCTTGCATGAATGCGGTATTAATTGCCTGAACGAGATTTAGTTTTGCCATATGAGAGTCACCATCTATAACATTCTATTAAACTTTTTTGCTTCTCAAATATTCCATCAATTCATTTTTCTGCTCTTGTAAGTACACCGGCATAGTTCCGAAAGCATAGTTAAACATGTCCTCAGGATTGTCCATCTTTGTTGCTTCCGCTTCAAGTATTGCCTTTTCTACTTCTTCTACAGATCTGTCAAGTATTTTCTTTTCAAGTTCGTCATTGAGATAATTAGCTTTCTTCAAATAAACGGTGAATCGTCTTATGGGGTCTCTTTCTTCCCAGTACTTTACTTCATCTTCTTTTCTGTATTTAGTAGGGTCATCTGCAGTGGTATGGGGTCCTCTTCTGAACGTTACTGCTTCTATCAAAGTTGGTCCACCGCCATTTCTTGCATTATCGACTGCTTCTTTTGTTGCTTTGTAAACTGCTAGCACATCGTTGCCATCAACCTGAATTCCCTTTACTCCATAGGCTAAAGCTTTTTGTGCAATACTTGTAGTAGCAGTCTGTTTTTTTCTTGCTGTAGATATAGCCCATTGGTTATTCTGGCAGAACAATACACATGGTGCCTGATAAACTCCAGCAAAATTCATTGCTTCATGAAATTCACCTTCGCTCGTTGCCCCATCACCGAAATAGCCTATTGTTACTACTTTATCTCCTCTTAGTTTAGCAGCCCATGCTGCACCAACTGCGTGCAATGCCTGGCTGGCAATCGGAATACTGACTAAAAAATTATTTTTTCCTTCAGGTATTTTCATTCCTAATTCTGAACCAATCCAGTAAGTCATCAATTGGCTCATCTCTATTCCTCGCCAAAGGTAAGTGGCATGTTCTCTGTAACTTGGAAATATCCAGTCTTTGTCTTCCAGAGTTGCAACGCTTCCTATTTGTGCAGCTTCCTGGCCTAAAGATGGGGCATAGGTTAATACTCTGCCTTGTCTCTGTAAATTCATGCATTTTTGATCGAATGTTCTTGTAAGTACCATATAAATATACATTTTCAGTAGTAAATCCTTAGGCAGTTTCGGATCTAGCAATTCATCTACATTTCCATCTTTATCTATTATTTGCATGTTGTTTATTTTTCCTTCGAATATTTGTTGGATTGGCATATTAGTGCTACACCTCATATCTCAAACGTTTATCTGATTAGTGAGTTATCGCAATAATTCTAGGGATTATATTAAAAGGTTTTTCCTTCCCTATACGTCACATGGCGAATTATCTTATCGCAGTCTTGTTTGCAGTTTTGTTCGTTTTCTTCCTGTTTTTGCTGTTTCGGATCTTGAAGGACGTCTTATCTTTGGCAATTAAGATTGCGATTACGTTGGTTATTATGACAATTCTCTATCTGATATACATAACTATCTGAATCGCTAGCACTTAAAAGGTTTCTTAATAATATTTATACGTGAGAAGAAATTATTCTGATTATATCTAAACGTTTGCTCCTATAGTCTAGCCCGGTCAAGGACGATAGACTCTCACTCTATTAACCCGAGTTCAAAAGCATTGACGCGATCGAAAAAATCGCGGCAATATTTGACGAGAAACATCTCGTCAAAGCATTGAATGGCAATTCAAAATTTGCCAGCAAAGCTGTCAATCTCGGTGGGAGCGTTTTTTCTTTTTATATTTGATATGGCGTAATATGTCAAAGTGTTTTATTTTTCTCCAAAGACATATCGATTAAAAATTATTCTTTAGCCACAAGAAATCCATATGCAGACCAACCAGCTATCCATCGTAATCTTATTTTTTCTACAGCTATTAGTATCTCTACAACATATGGGATAATGGCTAGGGGTTCGTTGCTTGCCTCCGTATAAAAAATTTCATTAGTTATCATTGCAGAAGTCATACGTGCGAATTTTGGATTTTTTTTCAGACCATCAACACCAAATTCCCTTGCTATCTTCAAGACATCGTTTATATTGCCCCACATGTATGTATCTCCAAAAAAGCCAGGTACGTATACTTTATATAGCCATTCTTTCTCATCAGCAGGTAAATTTTCATCTATAACTTTGAGGTATTTATCTTTCGCATATTCTCTATATTCGTTCTTTATTGCATGTTTTTTATCCATTGTAAGCACTAAAAATGTAGCAAGTTCTTCCATTGTGAAACGTTCCACAACTTGCCTAAACAAATCAAAACTTAATTTATCTACAATAGATGCCAATGCGTTCAAAGGTACTTCAACTTCTTCTTTGGTGGGCAAATTGCCGAGCTTAGATTGGTATTTGGTCAATGTCTCAGCTATCCAATTATGGATATTATCAAATATATTACGTGCTGTCTCAGGGGAGTGTCTACCTGTCATTAGTGGAAAGAAGGCATTACAGAGAGTATGGTCAGCATCAACTAAAATTTCGGTTCTTAAAAATGGTCTATTAGAATAAGGTCCTTCACCACCTCGTTCAACTCTCCTAAATAATCTCGTAAGAGTATCTGAAGAAATGGTTTCATCATCAAGTGATTGAAGCACAAGAGTTGGTATTCTTGGTAATCTTAATTTAGTGAGCCTGTTACTTGCCCCCTGAAGACTAAGCAAATAACCAAGCGGATATTCCTTTCTTATCAAAGGATTATCAAGCATCACTTTACCTTCCATTGCCTGTCGTAACTCAGTTGGCCAGAGAAGAGGCATCGGTACCTGCTTACCTATAACGCCTCTTCCAAATGCACTTATCATATCTATAACATCAGGAGGAAAATAAAGTTTGACTGGTACTGAAGCTAATATGAGCCCAGCCACTCCCAAATCCTTAAGGGTAAGCTGGTTTCTTGCGGCCCATTGTGCATAATTAAGTGCATAAATACTTCCAAGACTATGTCCTGCAATGAATATTGGAAGGTTGTAAGTACGAAGATGATCAATTACCGCTTTTAAATCTTCTAGACTCTGAGTAAAATTTGGGCTTCCTGATGAATTGCCATGACCTCTTGCATCGTAAGCATAGACTACAAATCCCTTTTCTGAAAAATATTTTCCAAACGATTCAAAGAATCCTACATAACTGCTTATTCCGTGAAGACCAAGCACTATAGCTCTTGGTTCGACTGCAGGCGCCCATACCCGAAAGCTTAGGCTTACGTCATGTCTTTTTTTTTGGCATGAAACATGCATCCGCTCTAAGAGTGGATCGATTATGATTTTTCTATTCACAAGATTTTGAGGATTAGTACGTTGTATGTTAGGGGTCGTAATAGCCATAGAGCCTATTTAAGCAGAGGAATTTAAGAATTAATATGGATTAATATGGTTATTAAAGGATGAGAATTAACTATTTTTTAAATTTCAATATTTGAAATATTACCGTCCTTCAAATGCACTGGCTTTCTCAATTGTTATGTTTCGTTTCTTTGAGAAATGTTTCAGATGCTGCAAAACCAGATCTATTTATTACAAGAGCTATTGTTAGAAATTACATATTTGAACAATCAGGACAAATCACTTTAGAATTACTTTTTAATTCTTTTTTGTATATTATATTCATGAACCTATCAGAAATGAAATGCCAGCCTGCACGTGCTGGTCTAAAACCATTGACTCAGGAAAGAGTAGAAGAACTTTTACCATTGGTGAAAAGCTGGGAAATAGCTGATAATCAGTTACAATGTGATTTCACATTTAAGAATTTTCTAGAAGCGATGAAATTCGTTGATAAAGTCAAGGCAATTATAAATGAGGAAGATCATTATCCTACAATAACTATTTTCTATAAAGCTGTACGTATAGAACTGTTTACCCACGCAGTAAATGGTTTAGGAGACAATGATTTCATTATGGCTGCTAAGATAGACAAGGTACTTGGTCATTAGCTAATGAAATTTCTAATCTTTAATAAATCTTAGAAAAATTCCATTTTTTTCTGTTTTTCCAGTTGCCCTTATGATAAGCATAGCTTGCAATCAATGGAAGTACAGAAGTTGCTTCTGCATAAACCATCTGTTCATACGTAGTATCAACTTTTCCCCAGGAACTTGCCTCTTTCAAAGTAGAGCTGGAGCATGCACCATCACGGACATCTGCAACCGTAATCTGTACTGCATATCTGTGCATTGGTACTTCTTTGCCCAGTAGTTCAGCACATACTACTGTGTCCTGTGCAAAGTTTTTAGGTACTCCTCCACCAATCATAAGCAAACCACTGGTAGGTGCATTCATTTTTATCTTTGTCAATTCGTAGAAATCTTTTACTGAGTCAATGGACAGGTGTTTGTCAGGGTGAGTATGCTGATGCAAAACCAGTCCAAAACCTGCACTGCTGTCTGAAAATGCAGGGCAGAATATGGGCACATTGTTTTCATATGCAACCTGCACCAATGATTCCTTTTTCTTTGCATGTTTTGTAAGATATTTTCCCATTTCTGCAATAAATTCTCTTGACGAATACGGTCTTGGTTCTAACTTATCTGCAATTGTTGTTATTACTTTGTCACATTCCTGAAGTTGTTCTTCATCAATAAATGTATCATATATTCTGTCAACATAGCTATCTCTTAGCATGTTGTCATCTATATAGGGCGTTCCAACATAGTGCTTGAAACCAAGTGCTTCAAAGAAATCCATATCGACAATGCTTGCGCCTGTGGCAACCACAGCATCTACCATATTATTTTTTACAAGATCATGATAAACCTGCATACATCCCCCTGCACTAGTACTTCCTGCAAGTGTTAGTATAATCGCACATTCTTTTTCTTTTAGCATCATATCATATATTTCTGCAGCTCTTCCGGTATCTCTAGCAGTGAAAGACATTTTTTTCATTGATTCTATTATCTCTACAGAATTTATTTTTTTGATATCTATGTGTTCTATTGTATCTTTAAGCAAATCTTTCTTTTCCATATCATCAACCTCTAATAATAATGAATATTCATTATGCATTTAAATTTATAATTACAATCCCTAAATTTTATCTGCACTATATTTTTTAAAAACTGATAGAAAATATCCGTAAATCTAATATTTTAGATTTTATCTTAATATAGATAGTAGTATTTTACTCGAACAATTATTTCTTAACATGCACTATAATCTGGGGCATAGAATTAAAAAAGTATGAATGATATTATTAATTATGGAACTCATAAACGAAAACATGTTCAAAAATATGAAATCTCTTTTATCAGAGATGCATGAACCAGTAGCACTTACATTTTTCAAGCCAGAAGGAAAATTTAACGATGCACTTCTTAAACATCTATCCTCAAAGCTCAAGAAACTTAATCCTAAGTTAACCATAGAAATAAGGGTCTTGGCAAGAAATGATGTAAAGGCAAGTGGATACGGTATCAAGGAAGCGCCTGCCATGGTTCTTGAAGCAAAAGGAAAACCACCCGTACGTTATTTCGGAATTCCGGTAGGTGAAGAACTGAACATACTTCTTTCAGATATTCTTTCTTTTTCCGATGCTCGTCCCGGTCTTTCCAGAGATATGAATGAAATGGTTAGGGATGTTACATTTCCTTCTCATCTAAGGGTATATAACAATCCAACTGGTGTATTTGCACTTAATGCCGTACGTATGGCACATAATTTTTCTACACTAAATCATCAGGTTGCAGGTTCAATGCACCCGGAAACCGTAATGAAGAAAATTATGGAAAGGAAGCAGTAATCCTTTTAATATGTAAACGAGAAATCTAATTATGGCAAATCCATTTGAAAGTACTGCTGAAATAAAAATTCCGAGTGATTTGTTTGAACGAATTATTGGTCAGGAAGAAGCAGTGCGTATTGCAAAAATGATACCGAAGCAAAGAAGACATTTATTATTAGTCGGTCCCCCCGGGACAGGAAAAAGTTTAATCGCTCAAGCAATAGCAAGTGTATTATCTAGACCTTTTACTGAAATATCTGTATTGCACAATGAACAGGCTCCGGAAAGGCCAATTGTAGAAATTAGAAGTAACGCTCAGATAACTCAGGAGCAGCAGAAACAGCAACAAGTAGGTAAAATTGTTTTAACACAGGACGTTCCATCTTTTGTAGCTGAAAAATTAGGATTCAGGTGCAAACGTTGCGGTATAGGCAGTGATTTTAACATTGCAATTTGTCCTAAATGTGGTGCTGAGAAATTCGCATTTAACGGTCCAACCTATTTTGAAGATGCTTTGCATGGTATACTCAGACTTCAGAAAGAAGGTAATGCGAGAGTTAATACGATGCGGGTAACACCTGACGGTCGTCAAGAAACCGTAATTTACGAGCGTACTGCTGACGGAAAAATAACCGTTTTAACTCAATCGGATATTAAAAAGCTCAACGAACTTAACAAGAAAAGCCAGAGAAAAATAATAATTCCATTGGCAAGATCGACATTTGTCCAAGCAAGCGGTGCAAGTGAAACTGAATTGCTAGGCGACGTACGTCACGATCCCTACGGTGGTCATTTTCAATTAGGTACTCCTCCTTACCAAAGAGTATTGCCAGGTGCAGTGCACGAAGCACACGAAGGTGTTCTCTTTGTAGACGAATTATCTACTTTAGGAAATGTACAGAGGCACATTTTGACAGCAATGCAAGATAAACATTTTCCAATTGTTGGTCGTAATCCGACAAGTAGTGGTGCCATTGTAAGAGTAGATAGTGTTCCTTGTAATTTTATTCTGGTTGGTGCAGTAAATATTAATGATTTGCAAATGCTTTCCCCTGCTTTAAGGTCTAGGGTCAGAGGAGATGGTTACGAGTTGCTTATGCAGGCGTCTATGCAAGATAATGAAAAGAATCAAAATAAGCTTTATCAGTTCATGGCACAGGAAATTGCCAAAGATGGAAAGATACCTCATGCTTCATTTGCTGCTGCAGAGGAATTGCTTAACGAAGCAAGACGAATTGCTAAAGTAATTGATAACTCCACTGGGATATCTCTTCGTTTGAGAAATCTTGCTGGTATAATAAAACTAGCTGGTGACATCGCCATGACTGAAAATTCAGTTCTGATAGAGAAAGCACATGTTAAATTAGCCGTGCAAAATTCCAGAAGTATCGAAGAACAGCTAAAAGATAAATATGATAGTGCATGGAAAGTTGGTAGTGCTGATTACGGTGTTGGTACGCCAAAGTCAGGGCCAGAAACTGCGTGATTGCTATGAAACTTAAACCTTTAGATTATTTGCTTATTCTTATTCCAATTACTTTTGGTTTAGTTCTCACTGGTTTTCAAGATTCTACTATTTTATTCGTACTTTCTATATTATCCATACTCCCATTGGCAGCAAAAATGGGTGAAGCAACCGAGGAATTAGCGGAGTCTCTAGGTGGTCAAATTGGTGGACTAATCAATGCTACATTCGGTAATGCTGCAGAACTGATAATCATAATACTTGCCATAAATAAAGGTCTCATCGAATTAGTTAAGGCATCCATAACTGGTTCGATAATTGGAAACCTGTTATTTGTTTTCGGATTAAGCGCACTTATCGGAGGATTAAAATTCAAGGAGCAGAAATTTAGTCATAATCTATCAGGTATCAATTCAAGCATGTTGCTTATTGCATTTATGAGTCTGATGATTCCAAGTGCATTTCATATATTGGAAAAAGATTCCGTTGCTGGTTTAGCAAACGAGGTTCCATTAAGTATTTTCATATCAATTTTGCTCATATCAGTCTACATACTAAGTCTTATTTTCTCTCTAAAAACTCACAGCTATTTGTTTAGAGAAGAAACACATGAAAAATCTTTAAAGCATGATTTAAAAAATCCAGTCATTATACTTCTCGTTTCAACAGTTTTACTTGCATTCATCAGTGAAATATTTGTAGGACAAATAGAACATGTTGCAAAAGATTTTGGTTTAACCGAAATATTTATTGGTGCGGTTATAGTTGCAGTTGTAGGTAATGCTGCAGAGCATATTGCAGCAGTGTTCTTTGCATGGAAAAATGATATTGAGCTAGCCATGAACATTACTGTAGGTTCTAGTTTGCAGATTGCCTTATTTGTTGCACCAGTTGCTGTGCTAGTTGGGCATTTTTTAGGAAAAGGTATGGATCTGGTATTTAGTCCATTTGAGATTTTGGCCGTGTTTGCTTCTGTACTAATCGTCAATGAGATTTCTAATGATGGTAAATGCAATTGGTTTGAAGGAGTGCAACTGTTAGTTATGTATGTTATTATTGCTGCGTTGTTCTATTTCATAAGATGAATTAATGTAATATTTTTTCAATATTAGAACCAGTAACTCTAGCTTCTAACAGGACTTTATTTTCTGGTTGACTCACCACTCTAGCTTCTATTAAACTTATGACTAGGCTAATCGAACCATGTCTTGCAACTAATTCTGTTAACTCTTTTTCTGCAATTACTGATATTATTCTTTTGGTAGATAAAATGCGATATGCTACGGTTGCTAATTCGCACAAGGTTTCGTTATTTCCTTTCTTTTCCAGCATTCTAAAATAGCTGCTTAAGGCAATTCCAAGTTTCATTTGAGTGTCTTGACTTAGTTCATTATTATCTTTCAATATTTCCATTACTTCAATTACTCTTTTTTTACTTAATTTTAATCTAATCGCAGTACTCAAAATTTTATCACTATGGCGGTTTCCTTCTTTTTCAGTTAAGCTAGTACTTTTCAATCGAGTTATAGCTATTTCTAGCAAGGGTTCTGTTCGTACTAATCCTCTAAAAAATGTAGAAAAGTTTTCCCTTAGCCTGTGTATTGACATACACAAATATTAATATAAACAAACATTTTAAAATATAGATATTCTCTTGGGTTGTGGAATAAAAATAGAGAAAAACCAGAGAGAACAGGTCGAAGAATTGAGAGGTGGGAGTTTGACCTGTTCATCCCCAGTAATCTGTTTGTTCGACGTATCGAACAAAAGACATCTTGTCGCTAGAAGCGACAAGCTTGTAACTAAAGAGTGCCGAGGCACAATTAGCGTAAAACAGCGGTTCACACGCTGTTTTGAGGAAAGAAGAAAACCTTCTTCCCTACTTGTTTTTTGTCAAGCAGACCCTGCTCAAAGAGTCTGTTTAACCTTGCAGAAGCAGCGTTGGTTCCTTTATAATGGAACTTTCCGCGTACATCTTCTGCCGTCGCCTTGCCTATTTCCTTTACATAACTCAAAATCTTTTCATCGATTTCAGGTAAGAGAACCTGTGGGAGGTATTCTTTAGGTGCATCGATGTTTTTTGTTTCAATCGATTCGAGTTTTGTTAGTATGTTTTTCAGTATCCTGTTGGTATTTTCTCTTTCTTCCAATAGCTTGTAAAGCATTTCACCGAGGATAACTGGATCTTTAAACTTATCCATATTCTCTTCAATGTCGCTCCTTACTTCATTTCGGAAGCCAGAGTTAGATTTAAATACGTTATCTTCGTTAGTAGTCATACTATCACCGTTTTGGTTGTTGCTAGTCGCTTCGCGACAATCGTTTATTATAGTAGCTTCATGATGTCATGACCTTTTTGTTTTCAAAAAGGACTGATTTGCCCAGTAGGGCAAACTGATGTTTCCGATACGTTTGTATCAGGAAACTGTCGCAATAATGTTATGCGATAATCATGATATTGTCATGATAGTATTTATAAAGAGATCGTTTTCTAATTGGTTTAACGTCTTAGAAAAAATTGAGAAATTAAACTATTTTAACTTTTAATATCCTAATCTTCTGTGATAATCAATGAAATTAGAAATCATTTGAGCAGTGGCGGTTATTGCTGATCTAATCAAAACATCTCCCTGTTGGAAACATTCCTCATTTGTCAAGTTACCGGTCGTTTTTTGATCTAACAAATCCCCTTCACTATCAACGCTTCTGAATTTATGGGTATTGATAGCTGCCATGTGCATAATCTCTCCAATCTTACTGTAAACATTTTCAGGAGTCCAGCTACTGTCTGCTACTGGAGGCGTTAATGGTCCACTATCCCATATAGTTATATTTGTCCTTCCTCTACCCCTTCTTATGTCCATGCAACTAGTTCTCTTAACCCACCCTTCCAAGCTATCTTGTTTACCTAGTACTATCGTAGGTCCATGCATATCATTGTGAACATGGGCAGGTACATGCATATCTGCAACTAGATGAAGTATATGTCCTAGCGTGTAAAATGCCATTGGTTTATTGCCTTGCCTATAATATTTTGAAGCTTTCATCCACAATTTTTGTGACCGTTCTAAAGCACTTTGGAAAGTTAAATCTCCACCTAAGATATTTAATCCTCTATCATTTTCACTTCTAGATGGATCATAAAAATGCGCAAAGTAAGGCCTATTCACTGGGTCGTCTTCAGGTAATTTTCTTATCGTTCTCCACAATTTGGCCCCTATCTTGAAAATTCCACTAAGAAAACTAGGTACATTTGATGATAATACGTCGTGTATATCGCTCCAGCTTCTGCGGGGCTCCTTTCTGTATATGCTGCTCATATCCTCACCTGGCAGGAATACAAAATCTTCTCCACATGCACCAATCATTAGGTGTAGCGTGTATTTTACCGCATCCTTATTTCCGCATAATTTTGCTCCTTCGAACGCGATATATTGGTGAGACGCGTCTGGATTATCTAACATTTTTTGAACTTCTTTCTGTGCTCTTTCTTGAGAAATGTGTTTTCCTTTTATTCTTTCTGGATTGTCTGTAGGTCCAATGATATCAACCAATTCCCAATCCATAATCGCTCTTTCTGGGGTTAATAATCTAGGTGGATTTCCAGTATCAAATTTTATTGGTTGATTTTTTAGAGGTTCAATTAATTTTATTTCAAAGGGTTTTGTGCTGCCAGTTCCTGCTAAAGCATAATTAAAATTAGGTTTTCCGAAAATATTTTCGAATAACATATCTCCTTTTTCAAGAATTCGATTAGTTGTTTTTGTAACTCTTTCTTTTGCGTGTTGCAATCTTATTCCCATAGTGGTAATATATGTTAATAAACTATTATAAATCAATGTGACCGAAGCAATCATTTTATTTTTTAGTTATTCGGTCACAACTCCCAATTTTCACTTTGGTGAAACTGGGCATATTTTTGATAAAGTACCAAAAATCTTGTCCAAAATTGGGTTTTAGTACAACTACAATAAAGAAGGTTTATATTCAACCCAATTTTGTAACAGGGCGGTTTTACGGAATTATTAAACCCATCAAGAAAGAAACTAAATTTGCTACAAATGCAATTTTCCAGGCATTTTTACTTTTTCTGAATATTTTTTGATATGCGAACATTTCGATTGCAAAAATTACTGCTTCCGATGACAAGAGTGAAGCAAGATAATTTCTAATAAAAAATGGAAATACAAACCACACTAAAGGAAGCGTGAGGCAGTTAAGTAGGAAAACTGTTAAAACTACTTTTTTAATTTCCTCACTCTTCCTAAGAAAAAAATAAGCAATTGAAATCTCAACTACGTTCGTAATGACAAATGCACTGAGAAAATCCATTAATTCACTTTTTGGTTATAACTGCTAAGAATGGAATTGCTAATAATATCGCTCCAAGACAGGATGATTTAAATTCTTCACCAGCTATTTTTCCTGTTCCAACGTCAACATCGAAAGAATATGTTCCTGGGTTTTCAAGTGAAACTTTAGGGGTAATTACTGTTTTTCCATTAGTAGTTATCTCAAATTTTCCTTCTGAATAAAAGCATGGATTGAATTTGTAATACCAGCCAGCATCGCTGCATTCTCCATTTGCGCATTCCAGTTGCACATCTCCCGGTTCCACAGCACCTTTAGGCGGTCCTCTTTCCGTTGCCAGGGAACACAGGTAATTTGCAGTTGCTTCTCCGGTGTATGGTTTACTGTTGTCAAATAGTTTTATTTTTATTTCAGGTGAAGCTGGTCCCGGTCCAGTGTCTGCGAAGATTACAGATGCTAAAAAGCAGATGAATAAAACGTGTAGTAGTTTCATGGATTAGACTACTGGGATAAGATTATTAAAAGTTTATTTTTGTAACTTACTCTTCACTTGCAGAAATTACCTTAGCCGTCATAGAAATAACTGCTGCATCAAGTGCTTCTGTAAGTGCTATTTTGATTGCAGGATCTAATTTCTTGAATTCTGCACCATCCATCTTTCCGGTAAGGAATTTTCTTTCAACCTTATTCAATAAATGAATCCTCCAACTCCCCCCTACACTCTGAATTAATAGAAAAATTCAAACTGTTGTTAACTGGAATCTCACAAGTCATATTTTTGTTAGTTATTGATAAATCATTCTCAGTTACATTCACCAGGACAGTGCATTTCTCGCCTTTTTTCTCAGTAATTTGCACGCCTATTTTTCCATTATTACCTTCCCATGTGCCATAAGCCTTTTCACAATTTTTGAACGCAACCTTGATGCATTCTTTGTCTGTGCTGCAGTTTTTGCCTTCTACTGATGTGCAGGCAAAAAGAAAAAGTATAACAAATAAAACTATTGTATATTTTACATTTATCATTCATTTCGCCTTTTTTCCTAATAGGAAATACAGAATAATCGCAATAACAATCCCAGCCAAACAGAATCCACCAACAAGCAAGACAGCAGGGTTTGGGGGATGTTGTTGAATAGAAACTGGAGCAGGTTCTTTTGGTTGTGGGTTCAGATATTCTACATCATACTCCCAGATTTTTTTATCTTTATGAAATAATTGGATTAGTTTCGCATCTTTGAAATATGGCAAATACCAATGCCCTTTCGATTTATCACGTTCTATAAATTGTTCTTCTGAAGAAATATTAGAACTAGGGATAGTGTCTATGTGTGAAACAAAACCAAGGTTAAAACCACCACTTTCAAGAACAGCACCATTTTTTGATAAAATCCTAAAAGAATAACCTGATCTATTCACATCTAAAAACGGATCAGATGTCCCATCAATTGACATAATGCTTACAAATTCAACTGTATCATTTTTATGGATTATAAGTCGCAAATCATACGTTTTCTCTGCAGAAACTAAAATAGAAAAAGACAAAATAAACATAATCAACAAAAAAATTCTCATTTACACCCCTCCAGATATTTTTTTAATTCCTCATTTTTAAGATATTCGTAAGCTGCAGGTCCGAATTCTTTCCTGTTAGGACAATATGCCATAATAATTTTCGATCTAGTCTCACTAGATAAATTACAATCGTCTGCATTTGGTCCAAGACACGCCCCTCCTTCATCATCCCAGCAATCACTAATTCCTTTTTCGCTTTTAATATGGTACAAACCTAAGGAATGACCCATCTCATGCACCACTGTTTTATAAGGAGATACAATTTCAGAGCATGCTTCTGTATTCACTACTGCAGTTTTTCCTGGAATTTCTCCGACACTACCACAGAGACCAGGAGTATTCCCACATACAATTCCTTTACAAATTCCTATGGTCTTATAAAAATATTTTTCATTTTTTGAAGCACACTCATCAACTATTGTTTGACAATCCTGGTCTATTTCAATGCACTTTTTCAGATTACAGTTTGATGGTTTTAAGAAAATAATCTCAATAATCTCATTAGGATTTTTACATTCTCTGAGTGGACTTGTCGAAATAAAGAACTCAGTGGATTGTTTTGCTATATCTTTAAATTCTTCATATTCGCTATCGTTATAACCTATTGGCACGAAAACCAATTTTAGTTTCTGTTTCTGCTGTTTTTCTTTTCCTATAAGCTCATCAGTTTTATTCATGAGATAGACAAACCAATCATTTACCTCATTTTTAGTTATATTATTTTCATCTGATTGGGTCATGTTGATTGTTGTACTTGTATTTTCATTTTTTGTTTCGTTTGTTACTCCGATTTCTTTTTTTATTGGTAACGAAAGTGTGATATTGTTATCGTGATTTCCTGAAATGTTTGTAGAAATTGATATAGTATTAAGATCTCCTCGATAATCCTGGTATCCAAGGACATAGTAAAGATTCCATGCTGCCGCACTAATGATTATATTATACTGATCATTTACAGGGACTTTCGTAATAGTGCACTCTCCGTTTTCATTAGTAATACAATAAAAAAACCATCCTGATGCGAGCCCCGTAGAACTTATCGTATTTACATCAACTCTAGCATCCCTGATGGATTTTCCATCACGTTCTGAGATAATTTTTACAGTATGTTTATGGGTTTCAAAAATAAATTTTTCTGAATATCTATATGATGGAAAAAGACCATATTGTTTTTCAAATTCTGTTTGAGGTGATACTATTAATTCTCTTTCCTCGTTCATTTGATAATATGCTGCAATCACCTTGGGTATCGTACCATTATCACAGTCAAGCAAATTTTCATATTTCGTCCTAACAGTAAAATCCAGTTGTCTTTTATTTTTTCCACACTCTATAAAGAATACAGTATTTGGTAAAGACTCATTATGCTGGTTAGTTGCTGTTAAGGTAAGATCATAAGAGATGAAAGGTGAATGTGATTCTTTTATCAGCAATAACAACAAAAACACGAGAAAAAATTTACCTGTCAATATTAAACACCTAGAAAAGATTCCATCATAAGTTGTGTTGAAACTCTGTACTACTCTTCACGCGCAGCTATTACCTTAGCAGTCATGGAAGTGACTGCAGCATCAAGTGCTTCTGTAAGTGCTATTTTGATTGCAGGATCTAATCTCTCTATGGTGCTGCCATCGAGTTTTGGACCTTTGTTTGACAATGCAAGCTTTTCTATTTTCTGTGCTTCTGCTTTTAGCGTTTTCTCTTTTGTCCCTGAAACTTTCATCAGTCTAACTACAGAATATTTTATTTCAAGGTCTTTGAATGTCTTGCTTTCAAGTACATCATTGACTGTTAGCGGTTTTCCAACTTCTTGTTTTATTCCCAATGATTTTGCAAGTTTCTTGGTTGCTGTTGGGTCTTTTTGCAGATCTTCTATTTCAGATTCTAAATTAGTTACATTAGTGTTTAATTTTACAACTGCAGTCTGGAGGAGTTTTTCATCTTCAGTTTTTCTTTCACTGGATCTAGTTTTTTCTTCAGGAGTTTCTGACTTTTGAGTTTCCTCATCTTTTTTGCTCTTTCTTTTTTCTGCTGCAGTTTCCTCTTCCCTGTTTCTTCGTTGTTCTTCTCTATCTCCTTCTTTAGTTTTAGTAGTGCCAGAAAGTTCTTCTACTAGAGTACGCCAGCTCAGTCTGCTTATTTCTGCTGTTGCTCTGGCAGCGTTTACCATGGTGATTGATGTTGGGCGATATTGATCCGCGAGGGATGTTTTATATTTGTCATCTAGGTATGCAGCTACACGATATAAACTTTCATTGGTATAGCCTACTTGAGATGCTAAACTAAATAGTTCAGAACCATTTTGTTTTAACCAACCTTTCTGAGTTTTCTCTCCTTGAACTCCTATCTCTAGAATTACTTCTCCAGATGTTGCAACGCCTGCTTTAACTGCCTTGTCTTCTTGTTTCTTTCCCTCAGTTATTACTGCTCCTTTTTTGCTCGGATCATCGGTTTTTATATATTCTATAGCAGCAGTTACTTTGAAACTATCAAACCAGACTCCCAATACTTTTTTTATGTTCTCAGGATTATTTAAATATTTTTCTGCATCATTTCTTATTTTTGGTTCCTCTGTCATTTTTGGTTTTGCAGCTTGGACTATGGTTGTGATTGCAATACTTCTGTTTCCATCATTTAATGCAGTAATGATTTTGATTGCAGTAGTATTATCAGAAAAAGCATTTCTAACTGGTTCTGGGGCATTTTTAGTTGCGTTAATTAGTTCTGGTTTTGCCCTTATCATTGCGTTATCTCTAATATTTTCCTGTATCTTAGTCTGAACATTAGATTCTTCAGTTTTTGGTGCTTGTACTTCTCCCCATGCCATAATCTATAATTAGACAACAAAATATATAAAAACAGATAACTAACGCATTGCAACTAAGTCTGGTTCGGTGAATACTTTTTGAGTATCACCATAAGTAATTGCTACATTCAGTCTTGGTACGACTTTAGTTAATTTGTCTGTTTCTCTTGGAACTATATACAAAAGAACATGTCTTCCAATTTGCGGATCAAACGCTTCGGTATTGGCTACAACTACGAAAACTTGTTCTAGTTTTCTACCTGTTTCTTTTTCATATGCAGTTGAAATAGGATCTAAAGGAATCAATGCTGCTGCTTTTCCGTTTACCATTACTAAAACATCATTGGCGTTTTCCCCATCTGAGTAGTTTCCAATGCTTGCAATAACGCTCATCAAGCCTCCAGGAAATCGTATTCCAGTAACATCAGTTTGCCATTTTTCTCCAATAGATCCACTATCGCAGCTATATTTTATACAAGTCTCACTAGCCAATCTTTGCATTTTCTGTAATGGGGTTTCTTGTGTAGCAGTTCCGTTTACTGCAGTTGCACTAGCCATCGTAGCAGTCGCAGCCTCAACAGCTTTTCCCTGTGCCATTCCAACTGAAGGCAATAGTAAAGCTAACGACGTTAAAGCTATTCCAGCTCTCCAAACGAGTCTTGAGTTTAGAGTTTCACGTTTTGAATGAGTAGAACTAGCTTGTCGAACACTAACATCTGCGTGCAAACGCTGAGTTGATTTTGTCATATTTCCCACTTATACATTCCCTCAATCTGGCTATAAATACCTATCGGT